>SHVV01000041.1 GCA_009694095.1 Alphaproteobacteria bacterium
ATGACATCGCGGATTGGTTTCGCCCTCTGGAGATGCAGAAAATATGACTAAACTTACCGCGATCGCGCTTCTCACGGCGCTCTCCCTCGCTGGCTGCGAGATGATGCCAGTGACCGAGAAGGGTATCGCGCAAGAGAGCCTCTACAACCGCTTGGGCGGTAGGCCGGCGATTACCGCCGTGGTCGGAGAGTTCACCGCCCGGATCACGGCCGACAATCGGATCAACAAACATATTGCCAAGACCGACCTGCCGAAATTAAAATTTCTCCTTGCTGAACAAATCTGCGATGTCTCGGGTGGGCCCTTCAAGTACTTGGGTTGAACCATGCGCGACACTCACAAGGGCATGAAAATAACGCAGCAGGAATTCATCCGGACTGGCGAACATCTCGCCGCAGCGCTCGATAAGTTCAAGGTTTCGGCCAAGGACAAAGAGCCCCTCCTCAACACCTTTGGCGGTCTACAGAATGATATAATTGGACTCTAGCGGCAAAATATTTTCCGACTGGAGAGTGGCGCGCCCGAGAGGACTTGAACCCCTAACCTCTAGATCCGTAGTCTAGCGCTCTATCCAATTGAGCTACGGGCGCACGGTGAGGTGATTCGCCGATGACGGCGAACGAACGGCCGAACCTACTCAAAACGTTCCGGCATGACAAGCAGCGCGGGCGCCGCCGCCGCGGAGCTTCATTTTTCCTTCCGAATCAGACAATTGGAGCGCTCGGCCGTATGAATTGGCGCTTGTGAGGCCTTAACCCATTGGCTAAGATTGCGACCCTGCGCCAAGAAATTTCACGCCGATTTGGGGGGGCTAGAACGGCGGCGCACGGTTCAACGCGAATTTTCGGCCACAACGCAGCGCATATTATCGGCAAGAAGAACAGGCATAGCATGGCACGTAGTCGAAGCGTGGGGGACGGGCGGTTAAGTCACATCGTTCTCGTCGGATTGCTTTCAACCGCGTTGAGCGGCTGTTCGTTCTTTGGCGACTCGCTGTGGCCGTCGATGAGCGGGCAGGATTCGAACACGCCGCCGCGGGCAGTCTCGAAAATCGGGCCGTCTGCGGCCGAAAAAACCCAGCCGCCGACCCTGTCGCCGCCACCCCCGGTGCTCGGTCAAACCGTATTCCAAGCACCCCCCGTGCAGCAGATGGCGCCGACCGGCACCTTTGTCGGCCAGAAGGTTGGGCAGCTTCGCGGCGAACTCGTCGGCCTACAGCGCAACGTCGGCGGTCGTAATCAGCAACTCTCGCAAATTCGTAATATCGCGACGCAGAACTCGCAGCGCTATCACGGCACCGTCGCCGCCATCAACGCCCGGCTGCAGCTCGGCACGACACCGGGGAACCCGGTTCTCGTCAACCAATGGAACGAGGCCCAAGCCGATCTCGATCGCATGGGCGGCGATGTCGCCGCGATGAACAGTCTTGCCAATCTAGTCGCCACCGATTCTTCGCTGTCGGCTTTTGTCCTCGAATCAGTGCGCGCGACGTATGGCTTGGCCGGCGCGATCGACGAGGACCACCGCCAACTCCGCATCCTCGAGGACGAAACCAATCAGACCGTTGTGCTGATCGATCGTCTCCTCAACGAACTTTCCGAAGACGTCAACCGGCAGACCGCCTATGTCGGTAACGAGCGCCGCAATCTGACAACCCTCTCGCTTGCGATCAAAAACGGCGAGCTACTCGGCACCAGCCTCGTCAACCGGGCCTACTTCTCGGCGGCACCAAGCGCGAGCCTCGCGCCAGCGACCTCGACCCGTAATTTCGCTCTGGAAAATCGCCGGCCGCTTGTTGTTGTTCGGTTCGACCGCCCCGACCCGCCGTTCGAACGCGCGCTTTATACCGCCGTTTCACAGGTGGTCGAACAGCGGCCCGACGCCCAGTTCGACCTTGTCGCGGTGACTCCGAACCAGGGTACTCCGGCGGAAGTGGCGATCAATTCGACCAAAGCAAAGCGGAACGCGGAGACGGTTCTACGCTCGCTGTCGGACATGGGTCTGCCGCCCGGGCGGGTATCGCTCTCGGCGAACACCAGCCCGAACGTCGCGACCAACGAAGTTCACATTTACGTTCGCTAGCCGATGATGGTCAGGCGGGTACGGTCCGGCGCAGCCCGTCTACAAATTAGGCCGGCGAAGCATTTTGCCGTGCACCGAGCGATAGCTCGGTAGATTGCCCAAACTCTCGGCACTGACAATCGCGCGCCCGACCGCGCGCGCAAGGCAGTCGGCGGCCAAAAGCCCGATGCGGCTCACCGTGCTGTGCCAAGGTTCTGCCAACGCGCGCCGCGCCGTCGAAAGCGCGAAAACCGTATCGCCATCGTAGAGCGAATGAAGCGGCCGGATCGCCCGCGCGAGCCCATCATGCGCCATGATGGCGACACGTCCTGCTTGCGCCTTGTCGAGCCTAACGTCGGTCGCAACCACCGCGAGCGTCGTCGCGGCACCAATCACGGCGTGAAAACGATGGTCGAGCGCTGCCGCTCCGGGCGCGGTAAGCGGTGGTGGCTGCCCGCCCATCTCGTCGTCAAGCTCGAATGGCCACGCCCACAGCGCCGAGGAACCCGGCACGACCACCTGACCGTTGCAGTTGACGATCACGAGCGCGCCGACGGTGAAGCCCTCATCAGCGACGATCGAAGCGCTGCCAAGTCCGCCTTTAAGTCTGCCCGCGTGGGCGCCGAAACCAGCGCCAATATTGCCGAGCCGAAACTCCGATCCGACGTTCGAGCACGCACCTTGTGCGAGCGCCCGGTATGGCGGCTCATCGCCCCAAGCCTTGTCGCCGCCGTTGGCGAGATCGAACAGAATCGCACCGGGGACCAGCGGGACGCGGGACGCGCCGACCGCCAGTCCGCGGCCCTGGAGGTGGAGCCAGGACACCACGCCGCTGGCAGCCGCAAGGCCAAATGCCGAGCCGCCGGCCAATGCTATCGCATGCACTTCATGAACGAGACAGTTTGGATCGAGTAGCGCGGTTTCGATGGTCCCAGGGGCACCACCCCGAATATCGACCGCGGCGACCACTGGAGAATCGGGCAACACGATGGTCACGCCGGTGCGCACGCGGGCATCCTCGGCGTTCGCAACCTGGAGGCCGGCGACGTCGGTGAGGAGATTGCGCGGTCCTGGTTTCAGCATCCGGTCCCGGAAAATGAGCGGTAGACCATACGGACATGGGCGTCGGCAGCGCCAAACGCTAGACTAGACCCATGCACGAGCGCAATCCGTCTCGCCGGCGACCACGACCGCTTGTCGCGCTCGGTCTAGCGTTCTCGTCCCTCGTTGGATTGATCGCCAGTGGGGTCTCGGCGGCGCCGGCCACGGCAACCAGACAGATGATAGCCGCCGCCGATCCGCGCGCGGCGCAAGCCGGTCTCGATACCCTGCGCGCCGGAGGAAGCGCTGTCGATGCGGCGATCGCGGCGGCGCTCGTCCTCGCTCTCGTCGAGCCGCAGTCCTCCGGCATCGGCGGAGGTGCATTCCTGCTGCACTTCGATGCGCGGAGCAAAGAGATCAACGCCTATGACGGGCGTGAAACCGCGCCAGCGGCCGCGACCGCCGACATGTTTGTCAATCCAGACGGCAAGTCGAAGTCGTTTTTCGACGCTGTCGTCGGCGGGCTGTCGGTCGGAACCCCCGGGCTGCTCCGCCTGTTTGAGCTTGTTCACGCAAAACACGGTCGGCTGCCGTGGGACCGACTGTTCGTCGCCGCGATCGCTCTTGCCGAAGGCGGCTTCGTCGTATCGCCTCGGCTTGAAAGCTCGATCGTCGCCGATAAAGCGCTCCCGACCTTTGCCGACACCCGGCTCTATTTCTTCACGCCCGACGGCTTGCCGCGTAAAGCCGGGACCCGTTTGAGTAACCAGCCATTGGCCGACGTTCTGGCTTACGTCGCCCGCGATGGCGCCAACGCGTTCTACTCCGGCGCCATTGCCGCCGACATTGTCAGCGCGGTCGCGACCGCGCCGCGCAACCCGGGCCGCCTCGCCTATAGCGATCTCACGACCTACCGCGCCATCGCGCGCGAGCCGGTGTGCGGCTCATACCGCACCTATCGGGTATGCGGCATGCCGCCGCCGAGCTCCGGTGGCATCGCCGTTTTACAGATACTCCGCCTCCTCGAGCGATTCGAGATCAACCGACTGCCTCCGTCATCGATCGAGTCCGTTCATTTGATCGCCGAAGCGCACCGCCTCGCTTTTGCCGACCGCGCGCGTTTTTTGGGCGATCCCGACGTCGTACCTGTCCCGGTCGCAGAGTTGCTCGACCCAGTGTATTTACAGGGCCGATCGGCGTTGATCCAACCACGGCGAAGCCTCGGTCGCGCGAGCGCCGGCGTATTGCCCGAACGCCGGGGCGAGTTGTTTGCGCCGGCTGAAGCCGGCGAAATTCCCTCGACGTCGCACCTCTCCGTCATCGACGCCGACGGCAATGCCGTAGCGATGACCGCTAGCATCGAAGGCGGGTTTGGCGCCAAGCTGATGGTGCGCGGGTTTCTCCTTAACAATCAGCTCACCGATTTCGCGTTTCAAGCCGCCGAAGGCGACCGAACGGTCGCGAACGCCGTTGGGCCCCGCAAACGCCCGCTGAGTTCGATGGCACCGACACTTGTGTTCGACAATCAGGGTCGACTTCGACTGGCCGCCGGTTCGCAGGGTGGTAGCCGGATCATCCCGTTCGTGACCAAATTGACCATCGGCGTGCTCGATTGGAACCTTGACGTTCAAGCTGCGATCGATCTACCGCACTTCGTCAATCGCAACGGCGCGACCGAGCTTGAGGCCGACACACCGATCGCGGTACTCAAGGGCGGACTCGAAGCGCTCGGCCACGAGGTGACGGTGCATGCGATCGATAGCGGCCAGCAAGGCCTTGCGGTCACGCCGAGCGGCATCGAGGGCGGGGCCGATCGCCGGCGCGAAGGCGTTGCGGTCGGCGACTAGAGCGCGGCTCAGCGCGGCGCGGTCGCGACGATGAAGAGGCGCCGAAACGGAAGCAGCGTTCGGCCGCGATCATCGCGTGGGTAAGCCGCCTAGAGACGCGCGGCGTAGCCGGCAAGAAAGCGGCTTCGATCTTCGTCCTCAAGCACCGCCAAAACTGGACCGAGCGAAGTCCCTTTGGCCCACTCGAATGCTGGGTTTTCGCCTTCCGGCGCATGAAGATAGTCGGTCTCCCAAATATCGAGCTGCGCAGCCAGGGGCGCGAAGATCGCGTGCTACTCCTCCAGGGTGAGAATCGAACGCCGACCGGCCGAGTCCTGAAGCTTCGCCGTCAACCCCCGGGCGTCGACAAAATCGCCAAGAATCTTCTGTAGCGGCCGATGGTGGTTGCGCGGCATTTGCACCGCGAGCGTGCCGCCGGGCGCAAGCGTGCGCATGAGATTAGCGAACAGCGCCGGATGATCGTCAACCCAATGCAACGCAGCATTCCAATAAATGACGTCGGGTGCCAGAGGTGGGCGATAGGCCCGGATATCGGAGGCTTCAAAGCGCGCGCGAATACTGCTGGCGCGCGCGCTTCAACGTCTCGGGCGAACTGTCGATGCCGGGTACAGCGGTGTTGGGCCAGCGTTCGACCAGAACCTTGGTTACGTTACCAGCGGCGCAGCCGAGATCGACGACCGCGCGCGGCTGGTCGACGTCAATACGTGCGAGCAGATCGAGCGCAGTCCTGACCCGCTCGCCGCTGAACTTCAGATAGGTTTTGGGGTCCCAGGCCACGACCAGGGATAAATCGACGGCTTTACCGATTGCCGCGCCTCAAGGGCCGGCGGTGGAGTCTGCGGCAGTTCGCGATCGGATTCGTTCCCGGCCATCATCGGCGACGGGTTCCTTTGGTTGGTGAGTTTTCCCGCCTCGTAGGGATTAGCCTCCGCGTAACAATCGATCTGACCAAGCGTCCGGAAACAGTAAACCGGCGGTTTGGTGTCGGCCATCGGACCGACGTCGGAGCAGAACGGTTTATCCTTAAACGCATTCTGAACTGCGCAATCCTAGCCGGTCAGGCTCGACACGGTTTCATTGACGATCGTCGTCGTTATCATGCCGCAACCTTGGAGAAGACTACCGACGACAAGGACGATCGCTACAAGAGTTGTCGATTTCATGGTCCAAAGCTTAGTGCAAGAAGACGCCAACGGTCGAGTCGTCGACCCGTTCTATAGCCGAGGTTGATTAACAAATCGGTATGGGTTCTTTCGGCGGCGGCCGCCTGCCGCCGCCATGACTCGCAGGATTGGACGCGGCCGCGACCTAGGCGCGATTTACCTCCCTAAGTGCCAGCGCTTCGGATCGGTCGGGCAGCGTTAGACGAAACACGTTGCCAGACGGGCCCGTCGTCACCAGGGCGACTTCGCCGCCGTGACGTCACGTGCAATCGCGAGCCCAAGGCCAGTACCGCCATTCCGCGCGGCACCGCGGAAGGGCTCGAATAGATGTAACCTTACCGCTTCGGGAATCCCTGGGCCGTGATCGATGACATCGATCGTCGTGCCGCTGCCCGTTTGGCCGGCGCGAATCGGAATCTCGCCACGGGCCGCACCAGTCAGCGCTTCGGCGGCGTTGCGGATCAGGTTGAGAAGGACGCGAAACGACTGTTCGCGGTCGCCCACGATCGCGATATTGCGGGCAACGTCGTTCCTGAAAATGACGCCTGGCGGCCAAGCCAATGCAAGCGCGTTGCCGACATCCGCAACCAGCGTACGCACGTCGAACGTTTGCAAGTCGAGAACGGTGGCATCGACCCGACCGTAGCGCAGCGAGTTGATGCACAACGCTATCGCGCAGTCGAGCGAGCGGACGAGGGTCGGCGCAATTCGTCGGACATCCGGATCGGCGCTGTCAGCGAGGCGGTCGGAAACGAGTTGAGCGGTGGCGAGAATGCTGCGGAGATCGTGATTGATCTTGCTGACCGACGCGCCGAGCCCCGCCAAGTGCGAGCGCTTGCGGAGCACGGCGCGTAAATTGATCTGCAGGTCCGCAAGCTCGCGTTGGGCGATGCCGATTTCGTCGCGTCGAGCGCCGACCCCGAGCGTCAAGGTTGCGTCCTCCGACGTTTCGCGGAAAGCGATCATGCTTTGCGTAATGCGACGTATCGGCCGCACCAGCAGCCACTGCAGGATCGCGAAGACAAGACCGGCGGTGAATATCGAAATGACGACGGAGAGCGTCAGAATGCGCCAGGAAAAGTCGTATATTTCTTGTTGAAGCGGTTTTTCGTCGAGGATCACGTCAATCGTCTCGACGTCCGCCGCGGGCCCCTTGCCCGTCACGCTGATGACGCGATAGGCGCGCGGCCACAACGCGTCGACGACGAGAGCAAATGGCGAGGCGTTGCGTAGATCGAACGAGGCGTGGACCGGAGGCGGCATTTCGTCGCCGAGGTAAAGGCTGCGGGCGTTTTGGCGCTTGATCGAAACGATTCGCACCATTGCCTGATCGAGCAGCTTGATCGTGAGCGTGGCGGGATCGGCTGGTTGGGCGCAGCATCAAGTGCGAGCGACGCGAGATAAGCCGCCGCTAGGCGCTCCTCGAGGAAATCCAAGTGAAAACGCGCGATTGACGGCACGTAGATCAAAACTTCGGCGAGCATCACGAACAGAACCGTGAAGAGCGATAGGCGCGCCGACAAGCTCGACGTTGGGCGTAACTAGCGTTGCAGCATGGTGCGGAGAATACACGATAACCGGGTAAATTTGAATCGACCCCGGGACGTTTCGTTAACCAAAGCGGAGCAAGAAGCGCACCAAGGCGTGGAGCCGCGGATTCGCCAACGTCGCCGAAAACGCACTCGCGGCTGCCCGCCGACTGACTTCGGAGTACGTCGGGTAGGGATAAATCGTACGCACCATCCGGCCGATGCGCTGGCGATCCGCCACCGCCGTAACCCACGGCCTGATCAACTCGCCGGCGTGCGGCCCGACGATCGACGCACCAAGAACGCGGCGGCGCTTATCGGTTACGACCTTGATGTGGCCGACCATTGCTCGATCGGCACGCGCCCGGTCGTTTTCAGCAAATGGCCAGCGTAGTATGTCGACCGGCCCGACTTGTTCTCGCGCTTCGCTTTCCTTGAGTCCGACATGCGCAAGCTCGGGATCGGTATACGTGACCCAAGGGACCGGCTGATGTCCAATCGACAATGCAAACGGCAACAGCACGTTCTTCAGGACGCCGATCGCATGGTAGTTCGCAACATGGGTGAATTTGAGTCGGCTCGCGGCATCGCCGATTGCAAAGATACGCCGGTTCGAGGTCCGGAGCGCCGCGTTGACCGTAATGCCGGCCGGGGTGTGGGCGATCCCGCCGGCGTCGAGCCCAAGATCGAGATTTGGCTTACGGCCCACGGCGACAAGAATGTGCGTCGCCTCGATCGCCTTGAACGATGAGCCGACGTTGACCGTGACCGTCAGCCGACCGGCAACCCCGGTGACGCGGGCGACCGTCGCATCCTCGATGATCGTGACACCCTCACGCGCGAGCGCCTTGATGACCGGTTCGGATAGTTCGGGATCTTCGGCGGCGAGAGCGCGCGCTGCTTCGATCAAGGTCACTTGCGCGCCCAACCGGCGAAACGCCTGGCCCAATTCAAGTCCGATCGGTCCAGCCCCGATCACGACCAAATGGCCTGGCAAGGACGTGAGGTCAAAGACCGACTCGTTGGTAAGGTAGCCGGCCTTGGCAAGGCCTGGAGTCGGCGGTACCGCGGCCCGCGATCCGGTTGCAATCACGAACCGGCGCGATCTGACCGTCGTGTCACCGACCGCAACCGTGCGCGGGTCGGTGAACCTTGCATGGCCGCTCATGACGCGAACGCCAAGTGCGGTGAAACGCTCGATCGAATCGTGAACCGCGATCGATGCGATGACGTCCTGTACATGACGGTGGACGCGGGCAAAATCGACGCGCGGCTCGGCGTCGACGCCGAATTTCGCCCCGGTTCGTGCCGTGTGCGCGACTCGAGCGGCCGCGATCAGCGCTTTCGACGGGACGCACCCGTAGTTGAGGCAATCGCCGCCCATGCGTCCTTGTTCGATGAGAACGGTGCGAACGCCAAGTTGGCTCGCGACCGACGCCAGCGTCAGTCCACCCGAACCAGCGCCGATGATGCAGAGGTCGGATGTAAACGCCTGCTCCACTACCAACCTCCAAGTGTCGAGCTTGATGTCGGGGCGGGGTGCTCGATCATTTAGGCCACCGCCTTCGAGCTAAACGCTTGTAGACGACCGGCGCGAGGGCGAGCAAGGCGAGGCCGACGAGCGGCCATAGGAATTCGCCGGAAAAAATCAGACCGAGGTCGGGAACCTTGCCGGCGTCGAACACACGACCGAGGCCGCTGCCGACGCTGGCGTAGATGAACGTCGCCGGAAGGATGCCGAGCGCCGTGGCGACGATGAAAATCGGCGGCTGAACGCCGAGAACGGCTGGAGCCAAGTTGACGACAAAAAACGGAAATGCCGGGACAAGACGCAAAAACAACATATAGCTGATCGCGTTGGCGCGAAAACCGGACTCCATTGCTTTGATTGCGGGACCGGCGCGCGCGCGCAGGTGATCGCCGAGCGATGTTTTTACCGCCGCATACACGATCGTGGAACCGAGAGTGGCGGCGACCGCGACGAGAATTCCGCCAAGCAAAGTACCAAAGAGAAAACCTCCGGCCAGGGTCAAAACGGTCGCTCCGGGAATCGAAAGCGCTGTGACGACGACGTAAAAGACGACAAAAAGTGCGCCAGCTATGACCCGCTTCGACTCGACGAAGGCGACCAACTCCGCCCGATGTGCCCGGAGCACATCGAACGAGACGTAATGATCGAGACCGAAAGCGAATACGGCGGCGAAGCCAATCCCCAATGCAACGAGCGGCCACAGTTGGCGGAAGCGAAATCCGCGATCCACAGGAGGCGAAGGGGCATCGCTCACGTCGAGGTGCCTCGGGAAGGTATGCGCTTCCTCGCGCGCACGAACGGTTTATGGACCGTTCCCGCGCTGGGCGCCAGTCCGCTGAAAGAACAAGGAAAAGCACAGTTCTGCACGTTGACTTCGTACGATTGAACGCATATAAGCCCTGCCTTGTCTCCACGTCGCGCTTGTGCGTGGTGTCAATTCAGCGCCGGAGTCTCGATCGTGAAGCGGACCTACCAACCAAGCAAGCTCGTGCGCAAACGCCGGCACGGATTCCGCGCGCGAATGGCGACGCAGAGCGGCCGAGGCGTCATCGCCAAGCGGCGTGCGAGAGGACGTAAACGCCTCTCCGCATAGCGATGCCGGCCACGTGCGGGCGGCTCAAGCGACGTGCAGAGTTCGTGCGCGTTGCCGGACTTAGGCGGAAGTGGACAACGCCCGGACTCGTTCTTCAGGTCGCACCCATGCAGCTTTCACCACTCGACCGCGTCGGCGTGGCGGACTTGCGCGTCGGTTTTACGGTGAGCCGCCACGTCGGCAACGCGGTCCTTCGCAACCGCGCCCGGCGTCGGCTGCGTGCCGTGGCGACAGAGGTCATGCCGCGGCGGGCGAAGACCGGTTTCGACTACGTCATCATCGCGCGCGCCACCACCGCGACACGCCCGTTCGACGCCATTCGCGTCGATCTCGAAACCGCGCTGCAACGCATGCGGACGTGGCGCAGCGACATCGAGCCGCGCCCGGGGGCACTCGAACCGTGATCGCGGCATTTCTCAAGGCGCCAGTCAGCCATGGACTTCGCGGGCTGATACGCGCCTACCAACTATTTCTTTCGCCGCTGATCGGTCCACGATGCCGATTTACGCCGTCATGTTCTACCTACGCGGCAGAGGCGATCGAACTGCACGGCAGCGCGCGTGGGCTTTACCTCGCGCTGTACCGGGTGGCGCGCTGCCATCCATGGGGTGGTCTTGGCTATGACCCGGTCCCACAGCCCACTGGCGCGCGCAAGCACAGCCACTACGGGGCGCCGCAATGATGGGCGACAACAAAAACCTGATCATAGCGATCGTTGTGTCGCTTTCGATTTTGCTCGGATTCCAGTTCTTTTACGAAGCGCCGCGGCTACACGAAGCAGCACAGCGAAAACAGGCCCTTGAAGCGACGCAGCCAAAACCGGCTATCCCTTCGAGCACTGCTCCGTCGCCTGGTGCTCCTGGCGCGCCGCCGGAAGCGGTTGGGGTGCCGCCGGCGGTACCCGCCATCAGCCCGGCCGAGGAGCGGGCTCAGAAGGTCGCAAGCGGCGCTCGGATCAAGATCGTCTCGCCCCGGCTCGCCGGCTCGATTGCGCTCCAAGGTGGGCGCCTCGATGACCTCACTCTTTCGACTTACCGCGAACGGACCGATCAGGACTCGCCGCCGATTACTCTGTTTTCGCCGGCGAGCGCCAAGAATGCCTACTACGCCGAGTTCGGTTGGTCGGCGGCCGCCGATAACCCGGCAAAGGTCCCCGACGCAAACACTTTGTGGACCGCAAACCGCACCGAACTCGCACCGCAAACGCCGGTCACTCTGTCCTGGAGCAACGACAACGGCCTGACGTTCGAGCGGGTGATCGCGGTCGACGACGCCTACGTCTTTACGATCACGGAACGAGTCACGAATCGTGGCGTGCAAGCCGCGACGCTCTTTCCCTGGGGATTGGTATCGCGCGCCGGGACGCCGTCAACGAGCGGGTTTTACATTCTCCACGAGGGTCCGCTTGGCGTGTTCGACGGTACGCTCAGCGAACTGTCTTACGGCGATGTTCTCGACAAGGGCCGCATCGCCAAAAAGAGCTCGAACGGCGGTTGGATCGGCTTGACCGACAAGTACTGGTTGACGGCACTCGTACCCGACCAAAAGCAGCAATTTTCGGCGACCTTCAATCATCAGCTCAAGAACGGCGCTGACCGCTATCAGATCGATTTCCTCGGCGACGCCAAAACAGTCCCGCCCGGGGGCACGGCCGAAGTCACGAGCAGGCTGTTCGCTGGCGCCAAAGAGGTTGATTTGCTCGAACGCTATGCCGAAAGCGTCGGCATCCCGAGTTTCGACAAAGCGATCGATTTCGGCTGGTTCTATTTCTTGACTAAGCCGTTATTCAAACTGCTCGCTTACTTCAACCATCAGCTTGGCAATTTCGGTCTAGCGATCCTGCTATTGACCGTGATCGTCAAGCTCATCTTCTTTCCTCTCGCCAACAAGTCCTACAAGGCGATGTCGGCGATGAAAAAGCTGCAGCCGGAAATGATGAAGCTCCGCGAGCGCTTCGGCGAGGACCGCCAGCGCATGAACCAAGAGTTGATGGCGCTATATAAGCGCGAAAAAGCCAATCCACTCGCCGGGTGCCTGCCGATCGCGGTGCAGATTCCGGTGTTCTTCGCGCTTTATAAAGTGATGTTCGTAACGATCGAGATGCGGCACGCGCCGTTCTACGGCTGGATTCACGATCTCTCGGCACAGGATCCGACATCGCTCTTCAACCTGTTCGGCCTGATCCCATGGGACCCGCCCAACTTTCTCCACATCGGCATCTGGCCGATCATTATGGGCGGCAGCATGTTCCTGCAGCAAAAACTGAACCCGACGCCGCCCGATCCGATTCAAGCGAAGATGTTCATGCTGCTGCCGCTGTTCTTCACCTTTCTGCTCGCCAATTTCCCAGCCGGGCTCGTGATCTATTGGACGTGGAATAACGTGCTCTCGATCGCCCAACAGTGGGTCATTATGAAGCGCGAGGGTGTAGCCAATCCGGCGGCCTGACCGCATGATCCCGGCCGCAGTGGAGCAAAAAGTGGCGACAATAGCGGCGGCATTCGATGCGGCAAAGATCGAAGCCGGCCGTAAATTGTTCACGCAAGCTTGTACCTTCGTGATGGGGATCGCCAAGGCCGACGATTTGCCGGCCCCGGCAGGGTTCGAGGTCGCGTTCGCCGGACGCTCCAACGTCGGCAAGTCGAGCCTTTTGAACGCTCTGACCGGCCATCGGATGTTGGCGCGCGTTTCGAATACGCCCGGCCGCACCCAACAGATCAACCTATTCACGCTCGGTTCGCGTTTTACCCTCGCCGATCTACCGGGCTATGGCTACGCCAAGGCGCCGCGCGCTGAGGTATCCCGTTGGTCCGACTTGCTCGATGCCTATCTTCTCGGACGACCGAATCTCCGCCGGGTCCTGCTTCTGGTCGACGCTCGGCGCGGGATGAAGCCGCATGACCGCGACTGGATCAAGCGCTTCGACACCGCAGCCGTCGTGTTTCAGCTTGTCCTTACCAAAGTCGATAAAGTGAAGCCCGCCGCCCTCGATACTTTGCTGGCCGATCTTACGACCGAACTTTCGAGCCATGCCGCGGCGCACCCGTATATTGCAGCGACGAGCTCGACGTCTGGCGCCGGAATACCCGAGCTGCGGGCGGCGCTTGCGGAATTGGCGATGTCGGATTGATCCGGCTATAAGACGGAGCCATGACGACGCCCAAATCCTGGCAGAACACCGCGCAGACTCTGGCCGAAGCGCTGCCGTACATGCGCCGCTTTGCCGGCCACACCTTCGTCGTCAAGTTCGGCGGCCATGCGATGGGTGAAGAGGACCTCACCCATTTGTTCGCCCAGGACATCGTCCTTCTTAAGCAGGTCGGGATCCATCCGGTCGTTGTCCACGGCGGCGGGCCGCAGATCAGCCACATGCTCGATCGGCTCAAGATCAAGAGCTCGTTCGTAGAAGGGCTCCGCGTCACCGACAAGGCTACCGTCGAAATTGTCGAAATGGTGTTGTCCGGCTCGATCAACAAACAGATCGCCATGGCGATAACGCACGCCGGCGGCCGCGCGCTCGGCCTGTCGGGCAAGGACGGCGACCTCATCGAGGCGCGTAAGCTCAAACGCAAGATACGCGATCCAGAGTCGAACATCGAGCGCGTGCTCGATCTCGGATTCGTCGGCGAGCCGGTTCGAATCAACGCTCAACTGTTGCAAACGCTCGCGCGCTCGGAAGTGATCCCGGTCGTCGCGCCGATCGGCACCGACGCCAATGGCGCTACCTACAACATCAACGCCGATACAGTCGCCGGTGCGATCGCCGGCGCACTGAAGGCAAGCAAGCTGTTGTTGTTGACCGACGTCGAAGGCGTGCTCGACAAGGGTAAGAAGTTGGTGAAATCGCTAACGCCCGCCGCGACCCGCACACTGCTCAAGAACAAAACCGCCACCGGCGGTATGATCCCAAAGCTCGAAACATGCCTCCACGCGGTCGCTCACGGCGCTAAGGCAGCGCACATTCTCGATGGCCGAATCCCGCATGTCTTGTTGCTCGAAGTTTTTACCGCACACGGCGTCGGGACGATGATCAGCGCTGCGCGGTAGCCGCAGGCTCGCCGCCGTCGAGTTCGCGAAAATAGTCGATGACCAGCCCATCTCCTCGCCCTCGATCGGATAGGCGATACATCCCGGGCGTGGACCAGGGCGTGAGCAGGGATGCGGGCTACATTGCGTTGTACTTCCATCGCGGTCCGCATCGAAAGCTCGGCCTTCCAGGCCAACGCGGTAGCGGCATTTCGGTCATCCGCGCGCCAGATCGTGTACGACAAACTCGCGATTCCCCTGCTTTAACGCCTTGGCGACCTCGTCGTCGAGGCTGCCTGACGCAAATAATTTCTCGGCTTGATCTCGAGTTTCCAGGCCCGGATCGAGATCGCCACGTTGGATGCGCTTGCGGACGTTGTCACCGATGACCTTAGCTGTCGTCGGGTCGATGTCGGCGCGCTCGACCAAGATCGCCAATAGGGCCGAGTTGACCAACCCGGCGATCCGCCGCATCGCCCGCGGCGAAAGCTTCGGCCGACGAGTTGTTGCGGCCGCCCCAGCTGGGGTGGTCAATCGCCCTTTGCAGGTCGATGAGAAGCAGCGTGGAGCCAGGTGGAACAATTGGTACTGGCATGGCGGGAGTTTCCGAAAGAAATTCTCGATCGACAAGCGGTCTCTCACGATCGCGGTTCGCTGGTCCAGTTGACAGGCGAACCGGGCCGGCTATGTTCGCGCCCGATCTCATCTTGCCGTGCCGAAGGATCGCCTTGCCATGCCGAACACCGTCGATCTCGCACAGACCATCGGGAAAGCGTGGAACGCGCGCGAGTCCCTGTCAGTCAAGACCACAGGCGTGTTTCGCGAGGTGGTCGACGCTGCGCTCGACCTGCTCGATCGCGGCGAGGTGCGCGTCGCCGAAAAGGTCGACGGATCATGGCGCGTCAATCAATGGCTTAAGCAAGCTGTTTTATTGTCGTTTCGTCTGTATGACATGGCGCCGATTCCCGGCGGCCCCGGCGCTGGAACCACGTGGTTCGACAAGGTGCCATCAAAGTTCGCCGGATGGGACGACAAGCGCTTCCGGAGCGCCGGATTTCGCGCCGTGCCCAACTGCGTCGTTCGCCGTTCGGCCTACATCGCACCGGGCGTCATCCTGATGCCGAGCTTCGTCAATCTCGGCGCTTACGTTGATTCGGGCACCATGATCGACACTTGGGCCACGGTCGGCAGTTGTGCCCAGATCGGTAAGAACTGTCATATTTCCGGCGGTACCGGCATCGCCGGCGTGCTCGAACCGCTGCAAGCCAACCCGGTCATCATCGAGGACAATTGTTTCATCGGCGCGCGCTCCGAGGTCGCCGAGGGTGTCATCGTCGAAACCGGCTCGGTGCTTTCCATGGGAGTCTTCATCGGCGCCTCGACCAAGATCATCGACCGCGCGACCGGCCAAGTTCACACCGGGCGCGTCCCGGCCTTTTCCGTCGTCGTCCCTGGTTCACTGCCGGGCAAGGCGCTGCCCGACGGCAGCGCCGGCCCCAGCCTTTATTGCGCCGTCATCGTCAAGAAAGTCGACGCAGCGACGCGAGCAAAGACTTCGGTCAATGACCTCCTCCGCGACTGAGCGGACGACCGCGCAGGGGGTTCACGTCGGCGATCCAACCGATCCTCTCGACCTCGCAGTTGAGCTAATCCGGTGCGCCAGCGTAACGCCCCGCGAAGCCGGCGCGCTTGCCGTGCTTGAACGCGTCCTAACCGAACTGGGCTTTCGCTGCCACCGCTTGCCGTTTCAGACACCGACCAGCGAGCGCGTCGACAATCTCTACGCACGATTCGGGGACGGTGCGCCGCATTTCTGCTATGCGGGGCATACCGACGTGGTGCCGATCGGCGACCGGGCCAGCTGGTCGGTCGATCCGTTTGCCGCCGAGATCCGCGACGGTGTCCTGGTCGGGCGCGGCGCTGCCGACATGAAGGGAGCGATCGCCGCGTTTGTTGCCGCGCTCAAACGCTTCCTCGCCACTCGCCACGGCCGTTTCGCGGGGTCGATCAGCCTGCTGATAACCGGGGATGAGGAAGGCGTCGCAATAAACGGCACCAAGAGAGTGCTCGAATGGCTGGCGGCGCGCGGTGAAACCATCGATCACTGCCTCATCGGCGAACCGACGAATCCGCTCGAACTCGGCCAGATGATCAAGATCGGACGCCGCGGCAGCCTGAACGCCAAGCTGACAGTCATCGGCACGCAAGGCCACGTCGCCTATCCACAGCTCGCCGCCAATCCCATCCCGCGGCTGCTCAAGATGCTCGGTGCACTGACCGCCAAGCCGCTCGACGCCGGCACCGAGTACTTTCAGCCGTCCAACCTGGAAATCACCTCGATCGACGTCGGCAATCAGGCCACCAACATCATCCCGGCCCGAGCCAGCGCTGCGCTCAATATCCGCTTCAATCCGCTCCACACGTCGGCGACGCTGTCGCGCTGGCTGCGGGAAACCTGCGACTCGATCGACAGCGAGCACGAACTCGCGATCAGCGTGACGGGCGAGGCATTCCTGTCTCCGCCCGGCGAATGGTCATCGCTGGTTGCCGGCGCGGTTCGTAAGACGCTCGGCGCTGAACCCGAATTGTCGACCACCGGCGGCACCTCCGACGCACGATTCATCAAGGACTATTGCCCGGTTGTCGAATTTGGTCTCATCAGTCAGACGATGCACAAAGTCGACGAACGAGCAGCGCTAGCCGACATACGCGCGCTCGCCCACGTCTATCGGGCGGTCCTCGACGCCTATTTCGTCGCCTAACCCGCGCATCGCATGCCGCCGCGCGAAGAGATCGTTCGTTCGATCAAGGGCGCGTACCGCATAGGACTTTTTGATGCGAGCGCCGTGCCGCTCTTCAATCTAACGATCGACGGGTTCTGGCGATCATTCTTCGCCGCTGTGTTGGTTGCACCATTTTTTGCGCTCACGGTAGCTCTCGGACTGAAAAATCGCATCGACAGCGACACCATCACCTTGGCGCTACTGGTCGAGAGCGGAACTTACCTATTCAGTTGGGCGTTCTATCCGATACTGCTAGCGTACGTGACTCGCTTTCTCGGCCTGTCCGCCAACTACGCCACGTACATCATCGTCTACAACTGGGCGAACGTGGTGCGAATGATGGTATTTTTTCCGATCATCGTTCTCGAGGGTACGAACCTTCTGCCGCAGACCACAACGGTGACCTTGCTACTGTGCGCCGTGGTCGCTGGACTCGTATACCACTGGGTCATCGTCCGGATGACGCTCGGAGCCGACACCGCGATCGCCTTAGGTTTGGTCGCGCTCGAGTTTGTCTTGTCCTTGCTGATCGACTTTTCGACCGCGCGGCTGCTTGACGTGTGACGGCGTCGGATAGACGACATCGACGAGGTAGAGACCACAGGCTGGCGCCGTCGGTCCAGCAGATGAGCGGTCATGCGCCGCCAGCGCGGATTTGACGTCGTTGGGGCTCCAGCGTCCCTCGCCGACGCGCTTGAGCGTCCCGACCATGGCCCGCACTTGGTTGTGTAGGAACGAGCGCGCCCGGGCGTCGATCACGACTTCATCGCCCGACCGCGAAACCTCGAGGCTATCGAGCGTCTTGACCGGCGATGCGGCCTGACAATGCGACGAGCGGAAGGTCGTGAAGTCGTGCTTGCCGATCAAATGCTTGGCGCCTCGTTGCATGAGCTGCACGTCGAGCGGCCTCACGACATGCCACACGCGGCCGGTATCGACCGTCGGTGGCGCGCGGCGATTGAGAATGCGGTAACGGTAGGATCGCGCGACCGCTGAAAAGCGCGCGTTGAAATCCGCTGGCGCAATCTCGGCTTCGACCACAGCGATGCGCGCCGGTTTAAGATGAAAATTGACCGCTTTCAGAACCGTCAGCGGATCGCTCTGGCGTTGAAGATCGAGGTGAACGGTTTGGCGTAGTGCATGGACGCCGGCGTCGGTCCGGCCGGCCGCCGAGATCGTCGCGCTTTCGCCAGAAAAAGCAGTCACGGCTTCTTCGAGCGCCTGCTGGATCGAGAAACCGTTCGCTTGCCGTTGCCAGCCGACAAAGTCGGTACCGTCGTATTCGACGATGAGCTTGAAGCGAGTCACGACGGCGTCGTCAAGGCCGCGATCGGCAATTGAGTGCCGGCGGCAATTTTGTAGCCGCGCAGGAATTCGGCCGCTGACATCGGCGTTCGCCCCGGGCGTTGGAGCCGAAGGAGCCGAAGCGCCATGTCACGGCAACGGATCGTAAGATCGCCGTCGATGACTTCACCGACAACGCCACGAGCAGCGCTCGCGCTCGCGATCGCGGACGACAACACCTTGATCCGCTCGCCATCGTGAACAAACCACGCGCCCGGCGTCGGCGCCAACGCACGGACTTTGCGCTCAAGAAGGGCCGCCGGTTGCCGCCAATCGAGCGCTCCATCCTCGGGCGCGAGTTTTCGGGCGTAGGTCGCGCCAGCCGTTGGTTGCGCCACCGCATTGATTTTTCCCACCGCATAAGCTTCG
>SHVV01000042.1 GCA_009694095.1 Alphaproteobacteria bacterium
GACGCCACCAAGCTCGCGAAGAGAAGCTTTTTCCCGTGGTGTCGCCAACGCTGCGATCGAGCGGCCGGCCGACCTCGCGCTCGCACGACTGCTCCACACCAATGACCCGCGCGACTGGCAGAAGTGGCTTGCGGCCGCCGGCGCACCGCAGATCGATGCCACCAGAGGACCGCTCTTCAATCAGGCAAGCATGACAATCGATGCCGCGATCGATGGCCAAGGCGTTGCGCTCGCCCGCGCAGCGTTGGCCGCCTGGGATATTCTAGCCGGGCGGCTCGTACGACCGTTCACCTTGGCGCTAAAGCTCGACTACGGCTATTGGATCGTCGGCCCGCGCGCGACCGCCGCGAAGCCCAAGATCGCGACCTTCCGCGCCTGGCACCTCGTAGAAGCCGCCGAGGACGCGCGCCGGCTGCGCGCGAAGGCGGCGGCCACGTAAGCTGCAGAATGGGTGTAATGGTGAAAAAGTTAGGTGGGCGATCGACGAATGGGGGTCGGTCCACGTGATGCGATCCTGCCGTCTACCGCTCGGAAAGACGCTTGAGCGCGGTGGGCGTACGACGCGGGTTCCATGGCTTCGCTGATGAATTCGCCTCATCGGCGCGCGCAATTCCAATCGACCCGCGCTTGAACGCTGGCCTCGCCGCCATCTACACTCACGCATCATGCAAAGCACGATCCGGGCGCAAAACGATTTGGGTGGTCAGCCGGCCGGGCCGGTCGCGCCCGACACGCACGAGCCGACCTTGTTCGAGGAACGGGTCGATGCCATATTTCGGCTCCTGGTCGAGCCGCCGGTTTCGCTTTTCACGGTCGATGCCCAGCGCCGCGTGTTCGAAACGGTGCCCGAAGAAATCTATAAGAACTACAAATATTACGAACTCTGGCTCGAATCGATCCGGCTTCTGCTGATCGAGCGCGGTGTGCTCAATCAATCCGAGATCGATGCCAAAATCGCGGCGATCGAAGCCGCGCGGGCGACCGGCGACCGGGCCGGCACCGCAAACAAGGCATGAACCGAAGCGAGGAAACGATGGAATTTCACCCCGGCGAGCGCGTTCTAGTGAAAACCAGAGTGCCGACCGGGCACTGCCGGACGCCTTTTTATTTGCGCGGCAAAACTGGGGTCGTCGAGGCCAACACCGGCGCCTATCCCAATCCCGAGGAGCTCGCCTACCACAAAAACGGGCTGCCGAAGAAAACGCTCTATCGAGTTCGTTTCGAGCAAAAACACCTCTGGAGCAGCTATCCGGTCGCCAAGGATACGCTCATCGCCGACATCTTCGAACACTGGCTCGAGCCGGCCGACCGAACGGCGACGATGCTGAAGGCCGGCACCAGCGCCAAGCGGACCAAGGCGCCGGCGCGAACGAAGAAAATCGTTCGGGCCAAGGCGAAGGCGCCCGCGACGCAAAAGCAAAGGAAGAAAAAATCGGTGCGCGCGAAAGGCAAGTCGGCCAATTCCAAGATGCGGCCCACGACGCGAACCGCGCCACGCCGCGCTGCCACCGGCCGCGGCAAGCGGCGATGAACGTGAAGCCTCGATCGAGCGAGGGCTAAGGATCGAACCATGAGCGATACCCATGCCCATGACGGCCACGAGCACGGCGATCCACACGCGCCGATCGAAGAGGGCGGCACGCCCGACCGCTTCCTCGTGCTCGAGCAGGCGATCCGAGAGCTTTTGATCGAAAAAGGCGTGCTCACGGCAGATGCAATCCGTCGCCAAATGGAGAGCACCGATGCACGAACGCCCGCGCGCGGCGCCCAGGTCGCGGCGCGTGCTTGGGTCGATGCCGATTTCAGGGCCTGGCTGCTCGCGGACGCCAAGGCGGCGGTCGAAAGCATGGGCTTCGACATCTCGCCCGGACCGGGTTTAGCGGTAGTCGAAAACACCGACCGGCGCCATCACATGGTGGTCTGCACGCTTTGCAGTTGCTATCCGCGCAAACTCCTCGGCATTCCGCCAGCCTGGTACAAGAGCCGCGCCTATCGCTCGCGCGCGGTCAACGACCCGCGCGGCGTGCTGCAGGAGTTCGGCACCGAGTTACCGCAGACGACCGAGATCCGCGTGGTCGATTCCACGGCCGACCTCCGCTACATGGTGCTGCCGCTCCGCCCGCGCGGCACCAAGGGCTGGAACGAAGCGCAGCTCTCTACCCTCGTCACCCGCGACGCTCTGATCGGCGTCACCCTCGCGCGCGAGCCGGGCTCATAACCCCGAGCCACGGCCGTGGCTCGGTTTGAACGGTTCTCGATTCATGCTATGTCCGATCGCGTGCCGCCAATCGACGCGCTGTCGGCACCGGTGCGCCTCGACCTCAACAGTGTCATGCCATTGCATTCAGAATCGCCCCGAACCATTTACGAGTTGATCACCCGCAGCCCCGCGAGCGCCGCCGCCATCGGCGCGCCGGAACGGCCGCCGCTGACCTTCGGCGACCTCAAACAGCTCGCCGAGAACACGATCAAGGCCCTCAATGGCCGCGGCCTCGGACGCGGCGACCGTGTCGCGATCGTGCTGCCGAACGGACCGGAGATGGCGGCGGCGTTCGTCGCCATCTCCTGCGGCGCTGGCACCGCGCCGCTCAATCCGGCGTACCGGGCGGAAGAATTCGATTTCTATCTCGCCGATCTCAACGCCAAGGCGCTGGTTGTCGAGGCCGGCTCTACCTCGCCGGCGCTCGCGGTCGCAGGGCAACGCGGCATTCCAATCCTCGAAATCGTGGTGCCGGCCGGCGCGCCCGCCGGCTCGTTCACGCTTTTGGGCACCACCGGGCGGGACCCGGTCGCGACCGGCACTGCCGGACCCGACGACGAAGCGCTCGTTCTGCACACGTCGGGCACTACGTCGCGGCCAAAAATTGTGCCGCTGGCGCAGAAAAACGTCTGCGCTTCGGCGCGCAACATCCGCACCACACTGGAACTCAGCAGCACCGATCGTTGCCTCAACATCATGCCGCTTTTCCACATCCACGGCCTCATCGCCGCCGTACTATCGAGCTTGGGCGCGGGCGGGTCGGTGCACTGCACGCCCGGCTTCAACGCGCTCAAGTTCTTCGCCTGGATGGAAGGAATCAAACCAACTTGGTATACGGCGGTGCCGACGATGCATCAGGCGATCCTGTCGCGCGCAGCGCGCAACCAGGAAACGATCGCCAAGTCGAAGCTCCGTTTCGTCCGCTCATCAAGCGCGTCCTTGCCGCCGCAAGTGATGGCCGACCTGGAAAAAACCTTCGGTGCGCCGGTCATCGAGTCCTACGGCATGACCGAAGCGGCGCACCAGATGGCGAGCAACCCGCTGCCGCCCGGAGCGCGCAAGCCCGGCTCGGTCGGCATCGCCGCAGGACCGGAGGTCCGGATCATGGACGATGCCGGCAAGTTGCTCGGACCGGGCGCGATCGGCGAAGTGGTGATCCGCGGCGACAACGTCACGGCGGGCTACGAGAGCAACCCCAAGGCCAACGCCGAGAACTTCACCAACGGCTGGTTCCGCACCGGCGACCAAGGTCGCCTCGACGACGCCGGCTATCTCACCATCACCGGCCGCCTCAAGGAGATCATCAACCGCGGCGGCGAGAAGATCAGCCCGCGCGAAGTCGATGAAGTTCTGCTCGATCATCCGGCGATCGCGCAGGTGGTGACCTTTGGCATTCCGCACGACAAGTTAGGCGAGGAAGTCGGGGCCGCCGTAGTGCTGCACGAAAACGCCAACGCGACCGATCAGGAGATTCGCGCCTTCGCCGCCAAGCGGCTCGCCGATTTCAAGGTGCCGCATAAGATCATCGTCTTGAAAGAGCTGCCGAAAGGCGCGACCGGCAAGGTGCAGCGCATTGGATTGGCCGAGAAGCTCGGGCTCACCGGCGCGAGTTAGCGGGCCCCGGTGCTCGACATCGCCGCTTTACGCATTCGATCACCGCTGACCGTTTGAGGTCCGAGCTCTAGACATGCGGATCGCGATCATCGGTGCCGGCGCAATCGGCGGTTATATCGGCGCGGGCTTGGCGCTCGCCGGCGAAGACGTAACGTTGGTCGCGCGCGGCCCGCACCTCGCGGCGATCCAGCGAAACGGACTCAAACTCCTGATCGGCGGCCAAGAAAAGCTGGCACGGCCCAAGGCGATCGAAAACCCCGCCGACGCCGGCACGCAAGACGCCGTTTTTGTCACGCTCAAGGCGCACCAGGTTCCGGCGATGGCCGAACGCTTGCGCCCGCTGCTCGGACCCGACACGGCGGTCGTGTTCGCGGTCAATGGCGTGCCGTGGTGGTATTTTTACAAGCTGCCGGGACCGTGGGAAAACCGCCGACTCGAATCGATCGATCCCGGCAACAAACAATGGGATTTGATCGGCCCCGAGCGTGCGATCGGTTGCGTCGTCTACCCGGCCTGTGAAGTGATTGAGCCCGGCGTCATCAAGCATGTCGAGGGCGACCGCTTCACGCTCGGCGAGCCCGACGGCTCGCGCTCGGAGCGCTTAAAACGAATCGCTTCGGCGATGATCGCCGCCGGGTTCAAGGTGCCGGCGCGCTCGAATATTCGAAGCGAAATCTGGATGAAGCTGTGGGGCAATCTGGCTTTCAATCCGTTGAGCGCGCTGACGCACGCGACGCTCGATGTGATCGCGACCGCCCCCGGTACACGCGCCATCGCGCGCGCGATGATGGTCGAAGCCCAAGCGGTCGCGGAGAAGCTCGGCATTGCGTTCGTCATCGATGTCGACCGGCGCATTCAAGGCGCCGCCGAGGTCGGCGCTCACAAGACATCGATGCTACAAGACCTCGAGCGCGGTCGGCCGCTCGAAATCGATGCGCTCGTCACCGTGGTGGCCGAACTTGGGCGCCTCGTCGGCGTGGCGTCGCCTACCATCGACACCATCCTCGCACTTGTCAGCCAACGCGCTCGAATTGCCAGCGTGAGGCGACCGAACACCGCTGCTTGACGGCACTGCCCACGGTTGAATCGGCACGCCCCCTACTCGCCTAAGCAAACACCCGAATAGGAAAACGATTATGAATAAGTCAAAATAAGCTAGTCAATTTTATGTTTTAGTTACGTTTTTTCGTTCGTTTCGTTAATATCCCGCGTCAAGTTGAGCTTGACTCTAGGTTTAGTACAGATCAACACAAATATAACTATAGCTCGTGTCGCGTCAGTCGCCGCGCTCCTGCTGCCCGCGGTCACCCAAGCTCAGACCATTTTGTGTGGACCGCGCACCGACATGATCGAGCATCTTCGCGATGCTTATTCCGAGACGACGCAAGTCACCCGTCGCATGGCGAACGGCACGACCTTCGAAATTCTCACGTCGCAAAAAGGTTCCTGGACCATGATCGTGACCGCGCCCGCCGGCCGGTCATGCGCCGAAGCTTCGGGCCGCGATTAGCAGTCCTCGCCCATTCAAGCCGCGAGCGGCGCAGGTCCAGCGACCTAGTCTTGATCCTGAATGTCGTCGCAAGCGTTGTAACCGCGATCCTTTTCGACCCTTCCTCCTGAGTGCCCTTGTCCTGCTCCCGGGATGGGGCTTTTTTGCGGCGGCGGTTCAGTAGCCGAGCGCGCAGCCGTCCTTGCGCGGTTCCGATCCGCCTTCAAGCGTCTCGTTTTGCCAATCGATCCTGATCGCCTGGCCGCCGCCGTGCGGCCACAGAGCCTTGACGACGTTGTGGCCGAGCGCCGCCAACCCGGCGGCGGTTTTTTCCGGGACCCCGGATTCGAGCGCGTACTGGCCGCCGAAGTGAAAAGCGCGCGGACAATCGAGCGCCTGTTGCAGATCCATGCCGAAGTCGAACACGTTGGTGAGGACGTGGGTATGGCCGACCGGCTGGTAGTGGCCGCCCATGACGCCATAGGTCATAGAAACTCGATCTTTTTTGCGTACCATGCCGGGAATGATGGTGTGAAACGGACGTTTGCCGGGCGCGATGCAATTGGGGTGCTTGGGGTCGAGCACGAAGCCGGCGCCGCGATTTTGCAACAGGACGCCGGACTTCGGCGCGGTCAAGGCCGAGCCAAAGCCCTGATAAAGCGAATTGATGAACGAGCAGGCATTGCGGTCCTTGTCGACGACGGTGAGATAAACGGTATCGCCGCCGAGCGGGATGTTCTTGACGTCCCAGTCGTTCATCGCTCGCTTGCGATCGACGTGCTTGCGCAAATTGTCGGCGAACGCCGGCGACAGAATTTCGTCGACCGGTACCTCGGCCATAGCCGGATCCGCAATCATCGAGTCGCGCATGCGGTAAGCCAGCCGCGTCGCCTCGCCTTCGAGATGGAACCGCTCGACCCCCAAGGGATCGAGCGCGCCGAGCCCAAGGCCGTTCAGAATGTTGAGCATCAAGAGCACCGTAATGCCCTGCCCGTTCGGCGGAATCTGCAACACTTCGTGGTCGTGATACGTGGTCTTGATCGGCGTGACGTAAGTCGACTCGTTGGCGGCGAAGTCGTCGAGCGTATGTAATCCGCCGAGCTTCTGTAGGTAGCCGACGACATCGGCCGCGACCCAACCGCGATAGAAGCCGTCGCGTCCCTCGCGGGCGATCGTTTTCAGTGCGTCCGCCAGCTCGGGCTGACGATGAATCTCGCCGACCCGGGGTGCCCGGCCTTGCGGCAGAAACACGCGGCGCGCGTTCTCATCGCCGCTCAGTTTTTCGACCGAGTGCGCCCAGTCGTAGCCGACACGTGGACTGATGACGTAACCGTTCTCCGCATAGTCGATCGCCGGCGCCAAGGCCTCACCCAATCCGATCGTGCCATGATCGGCGAGCAACCGCGCCCACGCATCGATCGCGCCCGGTACCGTCACGCAATGCGGAGAGAGATCGCCCGGAATCCGGCTCATGCCGTGCTCGGCGTACCAGCCGTGCGTCGCCTTGGCCGGTGCGCGGCCCGAACCATTCAGTCCAATCACCTCGCCCCGCCCACGTTTGGCGTAGAGCGCGAAGCAATCGCCGCCGATGCCGGTCGATTGCGGCTCGACGACGGCCAGCACCGCGCTCGCCGTGACCGCGGCGTCGATGGCGTTGCCGCCACGCCTCAATGTCTCGATCGCGGCGAGCGTCGCCAACGGATGCGAAGTTCCCGCGATCCCGTGCTGGGCGTGAATAGCGGATCGACCCGGTAGTTGGAAATCGCGCATTGTTCCCTCGCGCCGAAAACGGCAGCGCCGCCCAACGGCGGCGCCCAGCGAAGTATGCCGGACCGCCGCGAACGCAGCAATCGCGGGAGTTCGACCTAACTAGTGCTTTTCGCTGTCGTGCTCGATCCCACCTTTGGTGCTCGTGAAATCGGGCTCAAGCATCCGATGCATATGAACGACGACGTACTTCATTTGCGCGTCGTCGATGGTCGATTGAGCCTTGGCGCGCCAGGCCGCGTAGGCCGTTTTAAAATTCGGATAGAAGCCGACGATGTCCAGGGCGTTGAGGTCGAGAAACTCGACGCCTTTTGGGTCTTTGACCCGTCCGCCGAACACGAGGTGAAGAAGCTGCTTTGCCATGTGTTTCTCCGACACGACGATCCGCTGCAGGAGGAAGGTGCTACGCGTCGTGCGCGCACGCCAGCGCGGCCCGAGCGGTGTCTCACACCACCGCCCCGACCGGCGTTCGCGTTTACCAGCTATCTCCGCGGCGGGAAACGCCCGAACGTAGGCAGCTAGTGCGCCCGTTCCATCCACCGGATGCGTTCGGCGACCTGGAAGTGTACCCGCGCCGGGACAGCGTCGGGATCGTCATAGGTTGCGCTCTGGATGTCGATGATCCCGGGCAGCATTTCCGAATTGGTGTAGAGGAGGCCGGTACCACACTCGGGGCAGACGTGCCTTCCGCCGTGTTCCGAGGACTTGTAAACCTTGGACGCGCCGCTGGTTACCTTGACCGCGTCGAGCCGGTACATCGTCCAGCCGACCATCGGAGTGCCGGCGCTGCGTCGGCAGTCGCCGCAGTGACATAGCGCGTACGTTAGCGGCTCGCCCTCCGCTTTGTAACGGACTGCGCCACAGTGAAACCGCCCATGATCGCCATTTCATCTCCTCCAGCGCCGCGAGCGGGCGCATTTGTTAGCCGATACTTGCAACAACGAACCACAACGAAGCGACCGAGCGACCTTCCCGGTCGCCGCCCCGTTGCCGGACCCTACTCGTCCCAGTGCATCCGCGCTTCGGTCGCCGCGGCGGCGCCGATGGCGGCGCCCCGCATCTCCCACTCGGCCGCGGCGCTTTTTGGCAGCGACCGGCCGCCTTTGTTGATGTCGGGCAGCGCCGCCTCGCGCAGCTCGCGCATTTCCTCGCGCTCGCGGTCGTATTGCCGCATCTCTGCGAACTTGGCTGAAACATACTGTTCCGGCCATTCGATCGCGTCGCCGCAGCCGTAGTAGGCGGCGGCTTGCTGCGTGAAATAGGGGTTGTAGAGGTGGGCGCGAGCCAGCGCCACGAAATCGGCCCGCCCGGCGGCGACGATCGTGTTGACCTGGTCCCAGGTGAAGATGTTGCCGGCAACAATGGTCGGAATGCCGGCTTCGATGCGAATCTGCTCGGCGAACGGCACTTGGAACATGCGGCCGTAGACCGGCTTCTCGGCATGATCGGTCTGCCCGCTCGACACGCTGATGAGGTCGCAGCCGTCCTCCTTGAACGCCTTGGCGATTACGGTCGCGTCGTCGGGTGTGTTGCCCCCCGGCAGCCAATCGTGCGCCGAAATCCGGACCGACATCGGCCGCTCGGTCGGCCACGCGACACGACAGGCGTCGAACACTTCGATCGGGTAACGCAGCCGGTTCTCGAGACTGCCTCCGTAGCCATCGGTCCGCTTGTTGGTCACCGGCGAGAGGAAGCTCGCCAACAGATAACCGTGTGCGCCGTGCAGTTCGATCATGTCGAAGCCGATGCGGGAAGCGCGTTTGACGGTGGCGACGAATTCGTCGCGCACGCGGTCCATATCGGCGCGCGTCATCGCCCGGGGCACTTGGGAGGTCGGAAGGAAGGGAAGCGCCGAGGCCGAGAGAATAGGCCACGCCCCTTGTTCGAGCGGTTGATCGATCCCTTCCCACGCCAGCTTGGTCGCGCCCTTGCGCCCGGCATGGCCGATCTGCAGGCAAATTTTGGCGTTCGATTCAGCGTGGACGAAATCGACCACGCGCCGCCACGCCGCCTCGTGCGCGTCGTTCCACAAGCCGGCGCAACCATGGGTGATGCGGTGGTCCGGACCAGGACAGGTCATCTCGGTAACGATGAGACCGGCGCCGCCGACCGCGCGGCTCGCGAGGTGGACGTAGTGCCACTCGGTGAGAAGTCCGTCACGAGCGCTGTACTGGCACATCGGCGACATAACGACTCGGTTCTCGATCTTAAGCTCGCGCAACTGAAACGGCGCGAACATCGGCGGCACGGGCGTCTCGCGCTTGGCCCAGGCGCCGAACTCGCGGCCGACTTTGTCGGTGAACCACTGGTCGGTGTCGGCGACGAACTTCGGATCGCGAATCCGCAAGTTGTCGTAAGTGATCGCCTTGGAGCGCGACATCAAGCTGAAAGCGAACTGTATCGGTTCCATATCGTAGTAGCGGTCGACGTGCTCGAACCAGGCCAGCGAGGTTTCGGCCGCATGCTGGATGCGCCTGACTTCATCGCGCCGGTTCTTGTCGTAGGCGGCGAGCGCTGCGCGCACGGTACCGTGGGTCTTGAACTCTTCGAATAGCGCGATCGCATCTTCCATCGCCAATTTGGTGCCGGAACCGATCGAAAAATGGGCGGTGTGCGCCGCATCGCCCATGATCACCATGTTGTCGTGCACCCAACTGCCGCAGCGGATGGTCGGAAAGTTGCGCCAAACCGATTTGTTGGCGACGACGTCGTGACCTTCGAGCAGGTCCGCGTATTGTTCTTTGACGAAGCGAATCGTGTCCGCCTCGGTCGCATCGGCCAGACCGGCTCTACGCCAAGAATCCTCGGTCGTTTCGACGATCATGGTCGCCATGTTCTTGTCGTACTGGTAGGCGTGAATGTTCCATACGCCGGTGCCGGTGCGGCGGAAGTCGAACGTGAACGCCTTGAGCGGCTTGGTGGTGCCGAGCCAGACGAACTTGTTCGGGCGCCAGTCGTAGCTCGGCTTGAACGAACTCTTGTGGGCATCGCGGATCCAACTGTTGCTGCCGTTGCAAGCAAGAATGAGGTCGGCGCCAGCGACCTGATCGAGCGACTTTATGTCGGACTGGAACTTGAGCTCGACGCCGAGTTCGCGGCAGCGATCGTGCAGGAGAAACAACAAAGTCTTGCGCGACATACCGCAGAAGTCGTGGCCGGTGCAGTTGATCACCTGCCCCTTGAAGCGCACGTCGATATCATCCCAATAAGCGAAATTGGCGCGAATCGCGTCGTGCGAGAGTGCATCGTAGTCGCTATAGTGGCCGAGCGTCGTCGCCGAAAACACGACGCCGAAACCGAACGTATCGTCATGCCGATTGAGCTCGTGAATCGTGATCTCGTGGCTCGGGTCGTACTTCTTCATCAAGATGCTGAAATAGAGGCCGGCCGGCCCGCCACCGATCACTTCGATCTTCATTCGCCAACCCCTCAAACGGCCTACGCCAGAGTCTTGGGCGAGCATCGTCGCCGCAATGGTTTCTGGTCGCAAGATAAAGCGAACCTACGCCAACGGTCCGGCAGGTGGCAAACCGCAGCCATGCGGCGGTCAAGCTGCAAGAATCCGCCGCCGGCTCGCGATGGGGCGCTCGGTAACGCGTTCGTTACGACACTTTATACCCGCCCGCGCTACATCAGTGGGACGTCACGGAGGTGCGCATCATGTGGGTCACTCGTTTTGGACTTGGACCGTTGGCTCTCGTCACCTTAGGGGTCGTCGCGTGCACAACCGATACGTAGTACATCGCCGAGCGTTGTGCCAAGGCCGGCACGACGGCCGGGACCCCGGCGCACGATCGTGCCTCAAAGGGGAAGCCCCGAACCTCGAGCGCGAGATCTACGGCCACAGCGGTCCTGGTGGCAGCGGTAGCAGCGCGCGGTAAGGGACCTTAACCGCACCCCCCAGCCGATCGCTTGCAGTCACCGTGCCGCGAGTCGCTCGGGGGCTTGCGGCCGGCCACGACCGGTCAAGCATCGGACGAGAAAATCGCCGCCCAGCGCGAGCCCAGTCTCGTCGATCGAGTGACCCATCCCCGGCGAGATGTGCCACGCGACCGCGACTCCTGCCGCGCTCAATCCGGCGACCGAGCCGTGCAGAGCGCCGACCGGCACGATTTCGTCCTTATCGCCGTGGATCAGCAAGACCGGCGGCCGCGCCGCCAATTCGGAAACTAGCCGTTCGGGCGCGACCAGCGCGCCGGAAAAGCCGACGATCGCCGCCGGCGCCGTCGGCCGGCGCAAACCGGTGTAGAGCGCCATCATGGTGCCTTGCGAGAAGCCGACGAGGCCTAGGCGCTCAGGACCGAGACCGAGGCGCTTGAGTTCGGCGTCAATGAAGCGATCGAGCACGACGTGGGCACGCTGAGCGCCGGCGAGGGTGCTTTCGGGATTGCGGTCCCGCAGGCTGAACCACTGGCGGCCCTGCGGCGCCATGTCGCAGGCCTCAGGTGCGTGCGGCGATACGAATTCGGTATCGGGAAAGCTCTCGACCCAATGCTCGGCCAAGCCGATCAAATCGTTGCCGTCGGCGCCAAGGCCGTGGAGCAGGATCACGAGTTCCTTGGCATCGCCGCTTTCGGCCGGAAGCCGAGGGCCGTCCAACATCGCCGCCATTCGAGCTTATCCCCTTTATTTAGGTTCGTTGCGCGCAGACCGCCGTCGAGCGCCCGCCAGCAACAGCAGCGACGCCGACGACAGCGCCGAGCAGCCCACGAACGCGATCACATAGGCGAGGCCCGCCTCGTCGTCGAACGCACTCACGGTTCCGGTGGCGACGCCGGCGAGAAACATGTGCGAAAACCCTAACCCGGCCGACGCCGTGCCGGCAATCCGCGGGTAAGCGCCGATCGCGCCAGCGGTCGAGTTCGGAAACACCAGCGCCATGCCGACTGAAAACACCACCATGGCGACGAAAACCCCGCCGGCGCTGAGCGGTTCGATCAGCACGACGTAGGTAAATGCGAGCGCGCCGGCGAGGCAGATCGACGAGCCGAGGGCGAGCGTTCGATCGACCCCGAGCCGCGGGCTCAACCGGCTCGACAAATATCCGCCCGGGAAATACGCCAGCACCGACAGACCGGCGAGAAAAATACCGTAGTCGGCTGGCGTGAAACCCAAGCGATGGATCAGCATGAACGGCGCGCCGATGTTCCACGCCATGATCGCCGCCAAGATGAACGAGGCGGTTAGAACGTAGCCCACATATTCAGCCGAGCGCGCCAGCGCGGCGAACCCGGCGAACATCTTGATATTGCACAGGCCAAGATAGGGGTTGGTCTCCTTCATGAAAAAGAGCGTGACGGCGGCGAGCGCGAGCCCGAAGAGGGCGAGCGCATAAAAACTCGCCTGCCAACCGAACAGCTCTTGCAAGATGCCGCCGAGCAACGGGCCGGTCGCCGGCGAGATCGCCGTCGCCATGCCGACGTAGGCCATGATTCGCGCCGCCTCCTCGCGTTCGTAGAGGTCTCGGACGATCGCGCGGGCGATCACCTGGCCGGCGCAAGCGCCGATCGCCTGCACGATGCGCCAGACGATCAGCGCGCTAACGTGACTCGCCCAGGCGCAGCCGATCGAAGCGGCGATGAAAACCGCCATGCCCCCCAGAAGCACGACGCGGCGGCCGAAACGGTCGGAAAGCGGCCCAACGATCAACTGCGCGATGCCGAAGGTCGCCAAGAACACCGCGAGCGTCGCCTGCACCTCGCCGACGCTCGCACCGAATGCCTCGGCCATGGCCGGAAACGACGGCACATAGAGGTTGGTCGAAAAATTGCCGCTGACGGTCGCGCCCGTGACATAGAGAACGATGAGCAGCCGATTCTTGTGCATGGCGCAGACCTACCAGGGATCGCCCCGCCGGAGCCAGAGGTACCGACGCCCGACCCCCTCCGCGAAAGCCGGTCGGCGGGTCGGGCAGGTCGGGGTATAGCCGCGCAACGCGACAAGCGCGCAAATATTCGGACGCGGCGGCCGGGTTCCTGCTATTTGACTTTCGGCCTCAGATTGCCGACATCCGGGTTAACCCCAAAACACCTTCGAATAGCCCCTTCATGACCCCCGGCGCGCGCGTACAGGCTGCGATCGACCTCCTCGAAGCGATGAGCGCGGCGGGCCACGGACCAGGCGCGAGCGCACGACGCGCGGTTCCAGCCGATCAGGTCGCCAATCGCTATTTCCGCGATCGGCGCTACATCGGCTCCAAGGATCGAGTGGCGATTTCGCGGCTGGTCTACGGCATCATCCGGCGGCGGGCGCAGATCGATGACTGGATCGTCCGCGCCAGCGATCTCCCCCAAGAAGCGGTCGCCCAGCCCGATCCGCGTAGCCGCATCATCGCCGGTTTGGCACTGCTCGATGGCTGGACGGCGCAGCGGATCGGCGAAGCATTCAGCGGCGGCAAGTTTCATCCCGCGCCGATGTCGTGGCCGGAGCAGAAACTGACGACCGCGCTCGATGGCCGCGCCATCGACGACGCGGAACAATCCGAGTCGGTGCGCTTCAATTGCCCCGATTGGCTACTGCCCTCGCTCCGCGCCCGCTTCGGCGCGACATTCGAAGTCGAAATGGCGGCACTTGAAAAGGCCGCGCCACTCGACCTACGCGTCAATCTGATCAAGGGCGAACGAGACGCCGCTAGTCTGATTCTCGCAGCGGCCGAGGTTAAGACCGAGCCGACGCCTTTTTCACCGACCGGCCTGCGCGCCAAGGGCCGTCCTAACTTGAACGTGCTCGAAGCCTTCCGCTCCGGGCTAGTCGAGGTGCAAGACGAGGGATCGCAGCTCGCGGCCCTTCTGGTCGACGCGCGGCCGGGTATGCGGGTTTGCGATTTTTGCGCGGGTGCCGGCGGCAAGAGCCTGGCGATCGCCGCGCGGATGGCGAACAAAGGCCGCGTGGTCGCGTGCGATACGTCGGACCGCCGACTTGACGGCGCGACCCGGCGGCTTAGGCGCGCCGGTGTCCACAACGTCGAACGCCGGCATCTGACGAGCGAACGCGACGCTTGGGTCAAACGCCACGCCGGCGGCTTCGAGCGAGTGCTGATCGACGCGCCATGCTCGGGCACCGGTACCTGGCGCCGCAATCCGGACGCACGTTGGACGCTCGACCCCAACGACATTGTCGAACTCACGGCGCTGCAGGCGCGGCTGCTCGAAAGCGCGGCACGGCTAGTGAAACCCGGCGGGCGCCTGATCTATGTAACGTGCTCGTTTCTACCGGAAGAAAACGAACGCCAGGCCGACGCATTCGCGGCCGCGGAGAGCTCGTTTACGCTCGTGCCAATCTCGCGTGTGTGGGCTGAAACGATCGGCGGCGTCGCCCCTTCCCCCGATCCTTATTTGCGCCTGTCGCCGGCCGCGCACTCGACAGATGGCTTCTTTATCGCCGTGTTCGAGCGGCGCGCGGACGCTGTCGCAGAAACAGAGCGCGGTCCAAGCGCGAGCGAGTCGACAAACGAGCCGCGAACCGACGCCGATCAGTCGACGACCGCCTAGACCCGCTCCGACAACCAGATCGCCAAACGAGTGCCGGTCTTGATCGCCTGGCTCAGGAGCTCGTAGCCCGGCGCCTCGGCGGCGCCGGCATCGAGTGCCGTGTCGCGGTGTTCAAGTTCCTGCCGGCGTGCCTCTACGATGGTGCGACGCAAACCGCGCTCGTCGTCGCCGAGCGCCGCGGCCTGACGCGCATAATGGCCATCGATCACCTCCTCGACCGCGGCAGTGCACGCCATCGCCGCATTCTCACCCAGCAGCGCGGTGCCCGCGCCTAGAGCGAACGCGGCGACGTGCCACACGGGCGCGAGAATCGTCGGCCGCACACGCCGCTCGACCATGGTGCGTTCGAAGGTCGCGAGGTGCTCCGCTTCTTGCCGCGCCATGCGGCGTATCGCGTCCTTGGTCGCCCCTTCGGCAAGAACGGCAAGTTGGCCGTCGTAGATGCGCTTGGCGCCGTATTCACCGGCTTGATCGACGCGGATCACGCGGGCGATCAGTTGCTCGGCGGTGAGATCACCGGGAAGGCGGTCCTCGGCCGTACGTGCCGGGCACGTAGGTCGAGCCGAGCGAGGTTTGGTCATGAAGTCCCTTTATCGGCCGGCACCAGAACGGCCGCAAGCCACCAACTCGCCGCGCCGAGCCCGGCCGAGAACAACACATTGAAACCGGCGAGCGATGTGCCAAACAACGCCCATGGCACGTCAGTACAGCGTGCGGTGGGCGCGGTCAGGATCTGCTGTTTAAGCTCGGCCAGATCGGCTGCCGTTCCGCTCGCGCCGCATGTCGCCGTGGCGGCGAACCAGCCTTGCTCGACACCGACGTGATAGACGCCGATGCCGGCGCTGGCCGCCGCCATCGCGCCGGCCGCGAACAACAGCCAACACGTGGCTCGGGGCCAGACAAAGCAAGCAAGCGCCAGGGCGATCACGGCGCAGTGCGGCCAGCGCTGGTAGACACAAAGCTGGCAGGGCGCCAGGCCGCCAAAATACTGAAACGCTAGAGCACCGCCGAGCAGGAACGCACTGCCGAGCGCGATCAACAAGGGGCCACCGCCGATTTGCATCAACCGCTCCGCGCGATGAAGCCGCCGTCGACGACGAGCTCGGTCGCGGTCACGTACTTGGCTTCGTCGGAGGCGAGGTAGAGTGCGGCGTAGGCGACATCCCAAGCATCGCCCATTTTACCCATCGGCACCTGCGCGTCGCGCTTCTTGATGAGCGCGGCAACATCACCACCGCCATACTGGCCGCCTAACCGCGCCTCGACGAGCGGCGTGTGCATGAGACCAGGCACGACCGAGTTGGCACGGATGCCGGCCTTGGCGTACTTGATCGCGACCGCGCGGGTCATTTGGATGAGGCCAGCCTTCGCCGCCGCGTAGCCGACGTGATTGTTGCCGATGTGGCGCAAGCCGGCGATCGACGCGACGTTGACGATGGCGCCCGATCCCTGCTTCTCCATGATCGGCAGCACATACTTCATCGTGAGAAAAGCGCTCGTCAGGTTGAAATCGAGTTGCCCCTGCCAAGCGTCCTCGCTGAGCTCGACGGGCCCGCCCGGCTCGGAACCGCCGACGTTGTTGTGGAGGATATCAATTCGACCGGATCCTGCCGCGCAGAGGGCGATTATGGCAGCGACGTGAGCGGCGTCGGTCATGTCGGCTGGGGCGTACGAGCATGAGCCGCCTTCGTCCTTGATCAACGCCGCGGTCTCGGCGAGCGCCGCCCGGTTGATGTCGGTCGCAAACACATGAGCTCCTTCGCGCGCGAACAAGACGGCAACGGCCTTGCCGTTGCCGAAGCCCGGACCGACCGAACCGGCGCCCGTCACCAGCGCGACCTTGCCGTTCAGTCGATTGCCCATGGGCACCCTTTTAACCTTCGTTTAACCAAGACGCCGCATCTCTGAACAGTGACTTTTCGCACAAGTAGGGGCGAAACGCATGTCGCTTTTCGGTCCTCTACGCGAAGAACTCCGGCCGGTTCGCGATCACCTGCTTGAGGTCGAGGCCGCCTTCAAGAAACACGGGCTGCCGACCTTCATGGCGGATAACATGATGACCCTCTGCCGCGTTCACTCGTTCGCGCGCGACAAGTCGTTCCTGGATGCGCTCGCGGCGACCGCCCTCTCCGATTTGGACTACGACAAAATCTGGAAGGTTCATACCAATAGTTGGGCGTGCCGCTCGGCGTTGGCGCCGCCCGGCGATTTCGTCGAGTGCGGCGTATTCCTCGGCTTTTACTCGGCGTTGATGGTGAAGTACCTCGACTTTGGTTCGACCGCCAAGACACTCTACCTCTACGATACGTTCGAGGGCCTGACGCCCGACTATTCGACGGCGGTCGAACATCGAGTCAACGACGGATATAGAAGTGTCCGACTGGCTCCGCCTTGTCGTCGATCGCTTCGCCGCCTATCTAAACGTCAAGGTGGTAAAGGTCGTCGTTCCCCATGTGCTCGCCAGCTTGGCGCCAGAGCGAATCGCGCTTCTGCATCTCGACATGAATGCGGCCGCCGCTGAAATCGGCCGCTCGACGCTCTGTTCGAAAGCATCGTCCCGGACAGCTTGATATTGATGGACGACTACGGCCGGCGCAAGCAGTGGAACCTGCACCTCGCGCTCAACGAATGGATGGCGGTGCGCGGCTATTCCGTGCTCGAAATACCGACCGGCCAAGGGTTCGTCATCAAACGAGGGTGAGTCCCCCCGCGCGCCAAACGGGGGCGGCCGAAAATGATCAAAGGCAAATGTCTCGCCTGACACGGAACCAGCCGCCCCTACCGGCCGCGTCGCGTTCTGCGGGCGGTCCAGTAACGCGAGATCGGGGCGGCGCAGCAGCGTAAGCGGTTGGCCGTCGGCATCCGGTTACCAGACGAGCACAATCTCAAACGCGCGCATCGATTTTGCCGGGTCATGCGCGGTGAACAGAGGCTGCGGCAAGATGACGTCGATCACGCGCTGACCGGCGGCGACCGCGGCTTTGACGATCGTCGTCGCCGTTGTCGCGGCACCATCGCCCTCGGAGTAGGACCGCAAATAGATTTGCGCGTGGAGACTTCCGGCCGGCGCTGCCGGGTGGGCGCGAAGCGTGATGACACCAATCCCGGCCTCACGCCGCAATTCGTATTAGAAGCACTCGGATCGAGGCCCGATCGAGACCTGGCCCGGGGCCAGCAAGATGAGGAAGCCTGTTCCGGGAACCGAGGGTCGAATCGAGTTAAACGAATCGCCTGGATCAAACGCGGCCATCGCGCCGGAAAGCTCGCTCCAGCCCGGATTGCGTTCGAGGGAGTCGCGGATGTCCCAGAACACGCCCGGCAAACAATAGTCGGGGACGATGATGACTCCGCGCGGCCGGGTCCATTTCGCCGCCAAGGTGATGTCCTAGAACGCGTAGGTATAAGCGTGGTTGCCGTCGGCAAAGCTGAAGTCGAGGATCCGTTTGAGGTGGTCGAACGCCATAAAAATTTCCATGGAGTTCATGGTCATGAACGAAACGCTATCGGAAAGGTCTTTCGGCCAGGTTTGCAAGATTGCCGGTACGCGCTCGGCGCCAAAAGGGTCGATCGTGAGGAGCCCACCGCTCCCGTTCGCACACAAAGCGCGTGCGATTACTTCGGTTGTACCGGCAAAATAGGTACCGATTTCAAGCGTGAGTTGGGGGCGCAGCGCTTGCACCAAGTGATACATGAGAGCGCGTGAGGTGGGGCTCGTCAAAGCACGCGGCGGATAGTCGGCGAAGAAGTCGAGCGCGGTTCAATAGGACGGCAGCGACGGTAGTTCAACCAAGCGGGATCGGGGTGTGGCGTGATCGCTCAGATCGTCCGGTGCGATATCCGTGAGCGGTCGAATCCCACGGCTGGCTTCGCTGACGGCAATATTCATGGTCGAACGACCGCCCTGCGCAGCGGGTCCCTGTTGAAACTCGGCCTGTACACATTGGTACGCCCGATCCGGCAAACGGATCGTTGACACGAGCGCCCGAGCAGCCGCGAATGATCCGTCGCGGTTCGTTTTGTTGTTGCGTATTCGACAACGGGGCCGTTGGGGCTTATGAGGGGCGCGTTCCCGACAATTACCGAAAGTCCAGCCCCTGTCCG
>SHVV01000043.1 GCA_009694095.1 Alphaproteobacteria bacterium
CCTATACGCCGCACAAGGTACCGGTGTTTTCGACGAGGGATGGCTATCTCTCCTGCCGCTGGGTCGATGGCTACATGCAGGCGGCGGCGAAGGCGCTCGGGGTCGAGTTGCCGGGCAGGCTGGTCGAGGCGCTTGCGCTCTTCGATGATATCGCGCGCGAGGTTCAGCTCGAGTTCGTTCAGGAACCGGGCGAGATGCTGTTCGCGAACAACCTGACCATGCTGCACGGTCGCTCGTCATTCGAGAATAGCGGCAACCCGGCCGAAAAGCGCCTGTTGCTGCGCCTCTGGCTCGACGTCCACGGGAAGCGCAAGCGGCCGCGTGTGCCCGATCTTGCGATCTGGGCCGGCGACACTATCGGCAAACAGGAAGGCAAACGTCCGACCTACTCGGGCGAAGAGTGGGACCGCGACTCGCCCGCCGCGTCGGGGGCCAAGAAGAAAACGAAGGAACCGGTCGCCTAAGCCGCCTCGTCCGTCGCGAAACAAATAGGCGGCAAGATCGCCGGCTCCATGGCGCCTCTCTAGGCGTCGTCGAGTCGAAACGCGTTCCTATTCCAACTCGTAGCGCGGGCCGTTCAGGGCCTCCCACACCATTTTATCGAAGTGGTGCGTGGCGTGCTCGCTCCGCCACGAGTGGGCGGCATCGACCATCAGCCGGCCTTGTCGGTAGCCCCGCGCGCGAATGCCTTTTTGCTGACCGTTCATCGCCGCCGTGTCCTGCGGCAACACGATGTCGCGAAGGCCGTTCATTTGCTTAACGTTCTCTGGCGAGGGGGCAGTGGAGAAGCAGTGCTCGACGATCACATCGGTCGTTCCGACGCTCGTCGGCGCGCCGATGAGGATGCTGAAGTTGGCCGGGCCCGGCTGACCCAGGAGCATGTAGTTGGGCCACATGTACCAGACGTGGTTGTCCTTGAACGCGTCGCCCACCTTCGAGCGCAGCAGCTTTTCGCCCCAGTCGCGGCGCATCTTGTCTTCATCGATGAAAGACGTGTGCGATTGCCACCAGTCGTACTCGTGCGACTCGCGGTGCGTGATGTCGACCGCCTGCATCGCCTCGGGGTGGATGTGGGGGCAGTGGTAGCATTCGAGCTGATCCATGGTGAATTTCCAGTTGCACTGGAGGGGCAGCACGTCGCGACGATGAAATTGGTAGGAGTCGATCTGGGGGAGGAAGCTGCGGATTTCGTCGGCCAGGGCCTTGAAGGTTTTCGCCATCGGTACCGCGTCGGGGTCGAGATTGACGAACACCATGTTAAGGAATTCCTCGACCCGCACGGGCGCAAGGCCGAAGTCGTCGAGGCGAAAATCCTGGACGTTCTCGGCGTTGCCGGCGGCCTTGAGCGCGCCGGTTGTGTCGTAGGACCAGGCGTGAAACGGACAGGTAAAAATCGACTTTTCGCCATGGCCTTCGGCCAAGACATGCCCGCGGTGCATGCAGACGTTGTAAAACGCGCGAAGCTTGCCGTCCTTCCCGCGTATGACCAGCAGCTTTTGATCGAAAAGCTCGGCGGTGAAATAACTTCCGGCTTTGGCAACGGCGTCGCGATAACCGACGAGCTGCCAACTCTTGAAGAAAATCTCCTCGCGCTCGCGGGCAAAAATCGCCGGATCGAAGTAGTAGTGCGCCGGAAGCGTCGCCGAGACCTCGGCAACTGGGTGGAACTTGCCGGTTGGGCGGGGCGTGGCGACGGGCTTCGGCATGGCTAACGCTCTCTTTCTCGCTAAGCGGCTTTCCGGGTCGCTAACGACTTGTGCGCGAGCAAGAAGTCAAGCACCGTGCGATTGAACTCGGCCGGGGCTTCTATGTTGCTGAGGTGCCCGATGCCGGGGAATACGACGAGGCGCGAATTGGGCACTTTGCTGACGATCGTCTCGCCGATCGCGGGCAGCGTCAGTTTGTCTTCGCTGCCGTAGACGGCGAGCGTCGGCACAGCGATCTCGTGCAGTCGCTGCGGCAGCATGTAGCTCACCGATGTGGCGATCGCCTTCAGGTAAGAGTCGCGGCGAAGCGAAGCGATGTTTTCTATCAAAAGCGCGTGCACCGCCGGCGTGACGTTCGGCCCCTCGAACGTCGGAACCACCGACGGCGCTATATCGCGGGGTGTATTGCCGTCCAGCAGTGGTTTTTGGCGCAGTTTGAGGAAGGCTTCGCGCTTTTCCGGCGTGTCCGCCGAAAGCCCGAACGCCGTATCGCAGAGGGTTAGCGTCGCGACGAGCTCGGCGTGGCGGTAGTAGAAGTCCTGGGCGACGCGCCCGCCCATCGACAAACCGACTACGTGCGCCTTCGCGGCGCCGAAGTGATCGAACACGCGGCAAAGATCGGCGCAGATATCTTCAAACCGGTACGGGCCGTCGTAGTCGTCGGAGCCGCCGTAGCCGCGGGCGTCCCACACCAACGCATGGAAATACTGGGCAAACGCTGGAATTTGATCGTGCCAATTGGTGCGGTTGCCGCCAATGCCATGCAGAAACACCACCAGTGCGCCCTCTCCCTGGTGATCGACGGCGATAAACGGTTTAGGTCCGATCCCTTCGGTTTTCCAAGTCGGCATCCTCGTCACCCCTCGCTATGCTCTCGATCCTAGTCCGACAACGAGCCCGATGCCAAAGTTCTTGCCGCTGGAGCCGCCATGATCATCGCTCAGATTTCCGACCTTCACATTGTTGGCGACGGACGGCCGCTATTCGGGTGCGTGCCGACAAACGCCATGCTGAGCCGCGCGATCGATCGTATCAACGCGCTGACGCCGGCGGTCGATGCTATCGTCGCGACAGGCGATCTGGTCGAGTCGGGTACGCCGAACGAGTACGCAACCTTGCGAACCTTGCTCGCGGCAGCGCGCGCGCCGGTCTTTTTGTTACCGGGCAATCACGACGATCGAACGGCGCTTCGAGCGGCGTTCCCCGATCACGACTATCTGCCGGCGGCCGGCCCGCTCAACTATGCCATCGACCGCGGCCCCTTCGCGGTGGTTGCGATCGACACGACGGTTCCACGCGAACCGTTTGGGCTGTTCGATCGCGCGACCGAAACTGCGCTCGAGGCGATGCTGGAACCGCGGCAAGCCAAGGTTGTTCTCGTCGCAACCCACCACCCGCCGTTTGCGACCGGCATCTGGTGGATGGATGCGATCGGCGTGCGCGGCGGAGCGCGCTTCGCTGCGACAATCACCCGGCACAAGAACGTCGAACGAGTGGCATGTGGGCACATTCATCGCTCGATCACCAAGCGTTGGGGCGGCACGACCGCGTCGGTCGCGCCTTCGACGGCGCACCAACTGGCGCTCGACCTCGCCGACGACGCGTTCTTGGGCCTTACACTTGGGCCGGCCGGGTTCGATTTGCACGCGTTTGGCGACGACGGACTGACCTCGCATACGGTTACCGTCGGCAAACCGGAGACGTTCTTTCACGTCGCGGCGACACAGCTCCCGGCAATGCGCGCCGCGATGGAAAAACTGCGCGCCGCCATGGCGACGACGTCGGAACCCTAGGCGAGGAGCGACCGGTTCAAACGCTTCGACCGCCGTCGACGTCGAGGCAAACCCCGGTCAAGAAATCGGCTTCGTCGGACGCCAAAAAAAGAGCGGCGCTCGCGACATCGCGCGGCGTCGAGAACCGGCCGAGTGGAATCGTCGCCAGGAAACCTTTGCGGTTTTCCGGCGTGTCGGGGACGCCCATGAACGTCGTCATGAGTCCGGTCTCGCCGATCACCGGGTTGACGGCGTTGACCCGGATTTTGTCGGGCGCGAGCTCGACGGCGAGAGATTTCGTGATGGTGACGGCGGCGCCCTTGGTCGCGTTGTACCAGGTTAGATTCGGACGCGGACGAACCGCCGCGGTCGATCCGATATTGATCATGACCCCACCGCCGGTTTTACGCATCGCGGGTACGGCAGCGCGGGTCGCATGGAAAAGGCTTTTTACGTTGGTCGCAAACAGCTTATCGAAGTCCGCTTCGCTCAGTTCGAGGCTTGAGCGACGCGAGTAGGCCCAACCCGCATTGTTGACGATGATGTCGAGCCGCCCAAACGCGCTGAGCGCGGCATCGACCATCGCCTGCACGTCGCCGGCGAGCCCGACATCGGCGTGGACATAACGAACCGAGGCGTTGGTCGCCGCCATGTCGCGCTCGACGCGGCGCCCGGCCTGATCGTTGATGTCGGCGATCACCGTGCGAGAGCCTTCGGCCGCAAAGCGCCGCGCGATGCCTTCGCCGAAGCCCGAAGCGGCGCCGGTGACAATCGCGACCTTGTCCTTGAGGCGCATGGTCAACCGTGCTTGACGACGATGGTCTTCAAGGTCGTGAGGTGCTGCAGCGCCTCCATGCCCTTTTCTCGCCCGTAACCCGACCGCTTCATGCCGCCGAACGGAAGTTCGACGCCGCCGCCGGCGCCATAGTTATTGATGAAAACTTGGCCGCACTTGAGCCCTTTGGCGACGCGAAGCTGGCGACCGCCGTTTTCGGTCCACACGCCAGCGGTCAAACCATAGGCCGTGGCGTTGCCGATGCGGATGGCTTCGGCCTCGTCGGTGAAGGGGATCGCAGAAAGAACCGGGCCAAAGACCTCCTCGGACGCGAGCCGGTTGGATTGCGGCACCGGCCCATAGAGCGTGGGGGCAACGTAAAAACCGCCGGCCGGCAAATCGTTCGCGAACGCCGCGCGGGCGAGCGCAGGGATGCCGTCCTCGGCCGCTTTGGCGAGGAAGCCCTCGACCCGTTTCTTTTGCGTCGCGCTGATGAGCGGCCCACAGTCGAGATCGGCAAGCGCCGGCCCGACGCGGAGCTTGGTGAAGAGCTCGACGACCGCGCCGACCACCGAGTCGTAGGCTCTTCTCTCGATGAGGAGCCGGCTGCCGGCCGAGCAAGTCTGCCCGGCGTTCTGGGTAATCGCATTGACGATGATCGGCACCGCTGCGTCGACATCGGCATCGGCGAACACGATCTGCGGCGATTTGCCGCCGAGCTCCATGGTGCAGCCGGCGTTCCGCTTGGCAGCAGCCTGCTGGACAAGCGTGCCGACCTCGGGCGAGCCGGTGAACGAGACATGATCGATGTCCGGATGCGCGGCAAGCGCCGCCCCGGCTTCCTCGCCGAGACCGGTGACGAGGTTGAGCACATCGGGCGGCAAGCCCGCAGCCAGCGCGATCTCCGCCAAACGAACGATCGAAAGGCAGGCTTCCTCGGCGGGCTTGAGCACCAGCGTGTTACCGGCTGCGAGCGTCGCCGCCATGGTTCGAGCGCCCATCTGCAGCGGATAGTTCCACGGTATGATATGGCCGGTGACGCCGTAAGGCTCGCGGATCGCGATGACCTGATACTCCGGCAAGAACGGCAGGGCCTCGCCGTGGATTTTGTCGGCGGCCCCGGCGTAAAACTCGAAGTAGCGCGCCGCGACCGTGACATCGACGCGGGCCTGTTTCAGCGGCTTGCCGGTATCGCGCGCTTCGAGCGACGCCAATTCCTCGGCATGAACTCGGATCGATTCAGCGATCTTGGCGAGAAATCGCCCACGCTCAACTCCGGGAACCTTGCTCCAATGGCCTTCGAACGCTCGGCGCGCCGAGTTCACTGCACGCGCAATGTCCACCGCGGTGCCACGCGCGATGCGGGCAAATTCACGCCCGTCGGAAGGGTCGATCATCTCCAGCGTTTCGCCGCTGCTGGCTGGTAGCCATTTCCCGTCGCTGAGAATGGTGAGAGCGTTCATGCAGAGGCTGCGCTAGAGGGGGTAGGCGACGACGAACGGCCACCCTAACGCGATCCGAGGTGCAATTCCATTGCCGGTCGCGTTAATATGCCAGCCAGACGGGGCGCGGCGCCTCGCCGTCCAGCGGGGCGAGGTCCGGAACCTGCCGCCGTTCAGGGAGACAGCGATGAAAAAGCTATTGATGGCCGCTGCGGTCGGCGCGCTCGCGCTCGGCGGCGCGATCGGCGAAGCGATCGCTCAAGCGAAGGATTCGATCATTATCGTCATGCGCCTCGAACCGGCGCCCGGTCTCGACCCGACCATGGGCGCCGCGTCGGCGATCGGCGAAGTCACGTCCTACAACGTTTTCGAAAATCTCGTCCGAATGGACGAGCGTGGGAAAATCCACCCGATGCTGGCCGAGAAATGGACCATCTCGGAAGATGGCAAGGTCTATGTTTTCGACCTCGTCAAAGGCGTAAAGTACCACGACAACACCGACTTCGACTCGGCCGACGTGAAATTCAACTTCACGCGCAACGCCGGCGAAAAAAGTTCGAACAAGGACAAAGCATTTTTCGCCGCTATCGCGGCGATCGACACGCCGGACAAACATCGGGTCGTGATTACGCTGAAAGAACCGAACAGTTTGTTCCTGTTCAAGCTCGCTCAAGCGCCGTCCTCGCTCGCAAACGAAGAGGCGAGCGCCACGATCGGGACCGCGCCGGTCGGTACCGGCCCCTACAAGTTCGTCAAATGGACCAAGGGCGATTCAGTCGAACTGGAAAAGTTCGCAGGCCACCGCGATGCAGCGAAGATCAAGATCAACAAGGTAAAGTTCCGCTTCATCACCGACGAGGCGGCGCAGGTCGCGGCGCTTCTCGCCGGCGACGTCGATTACATTACCAACGTGGCGGCGGAAAGCGTCGAACAACTGAAGAAGGACGCCAAGATTCAGGTCACGGTCGGCACCACCGAGGGCGAGACGATCCTCGCCATGAACAACAAGCATCCGGCGTTGTCTGACGTGCGGGTGCGGCGGGCCATCATGCACGCGATCGATCGCAAGTCGGTGATCGATGGCGCCCAGGCCGGTTTCGGCACACCGATCGGCGCTCCGTTTGCGCCGCATCATCCGGCCTACATCGATTTGACCGGGCAATCGCCGTACGACTCGGCAAAGGCGAAGGCTCTTCTCAAAGAAGCCGGTCAGGAAGGCAAGCTTGAACTGACGATGAAACTGCCGCCGCCCTCTTACGCGCGCAAGGGTGGCGAAATCATCGCCGCGATGCTTGGCCAAGTCGGCATCAAGACCAAGATCGAGAACGTCGAGTTCGCGCAGTGGCTCGATGCCGTGTTCAAGCAGAAGCAGTACGACCTCACCATCATTTCGCACGTCGAGCCGATGGACATCATCAACTACACCAACCCCAACTACTATTGGCAGTACGACAGTCAAGAGTTCCGCGACCTCTACAAGAAGTTCGAGCTCTCGGTGTCGGAAGCGGATCAGACCAAATACCTGCAGGACATGCAGCGCAAGCTCGCGACCGACATGGTCAATGGCTACTTGTTCGAATTCGCCAAGCTCGGCGCGGCGAAGAAGGGGCTGACCGGGTTGTGGTTGAACGCTCCGGCCTTCATCAACCACGTCGCCGCCATGGCGTGGCAGTGAACCGCGAAAGCCGATCAATTTGAATTGCGTCCCGCCTCCCTCCCGTTTTCGGGGAGGGAGGCTTTCTGTTCGGGTGCAGTGATGCGTGTCCTCATCGCCATGATGAAGCACGAGACGAACACGTTTTCGCCCGTGCCGACCGATCTCGATCGTTTTCGCGCCTGGGGCCTGCAAGAAGGCGACGAAGTGATTCGCGCCTACGCCGATACGCGGATGCCGGTCGCGGCGTACTTAAAGCTCGCGCGCGAAGCAGGGGCCGAGGTCGTGACGCCGCTCGCCGCCGAAGCGATGCCGTCCGGCCCGGTCCACAAGGCGGCGTACGAGTACATGGCCGAGCGGATCGTCGATGCTGCCAAGGGGTGCGACGCGGCCTTGCTCGATCTCCATGGCGCGATGGTGGCCGAACATCTCGAAGACGGCGAAGGCGTTCTGCTCGAACGGCTGCGCGCCGCCGTTCCCGGCCTGCCGATCGCCGTCACCTGCGATCTCCACTGTAACTTGACCGACCGCATGATCGCCAATTCGACTGCGCTCATCGGCTACAAAACCTATCCGCACGTCGACTTGTACGAGGTTGCCGAGCAGGTAGGTCGCATTCTCTTTCGTTCGCTCAGCGGCGAATGCCGACCGATCATGGCGTGGGGACAGGCGCCGTTGTTGTCGCAAACGCTGCGCCAGGGAACCGACGATGAACCGATGCGGAGTCTGATCGAGGCGGTGCGCGCGGCCGAGACCGAACGAGGGGTGCTGGCCGCCACGGTCTTCGGCGGATTTGCGCTGGCGGATATCCGAGATGCCGGAACTTCAGCGGTGGTCGTCGCCGATGGCAATTCGCCGCAAGCGGCCGCCGTTCGCGACCGGCTGCTCGCTATGGCGTGGGCGAGCCGCGAGGAATTCGTTTACCGCCACGAGCCGATCGAGCGCGCCGTGGCGCGAGCCAAGATGTTGACGATAGGTCCTGTGATCCTGCTCGACCATGCGGACAATTGCGGATCGGGTGGAACCCAGGACGCGATGACGTCAATCGCCGAGGTCGTGCGCCAAGGTCTCGACGACGTGATTGTCGGCGCCGTTTGGGATCCGGCCGCGGTATCCACGATGCAACGAGCGGGGGTAGGCGCGCGCGTCACGATTGAGCTCGGCGGCAAGACGGTCATGCCGTCGGTGGGATTGCGAGGGCGACCGCTGACACTGAGCGGAACGGTGCGGGCGCTCACCGATGGCGAATGGATCGTGCGTGGCCCGATGTACACCGGGGTCAAGGTCCAAATGGGCCCGAGTGCCGTGCTCGACACCGGCAAAATGCGGATCGTCGTGGTTTCGCGCCACCACGAGCCCTGGGACCAAGGGGTGTTCACCTCGGTGGGCATCTCGCCGGCGCACGCACGCTACATTCTGTTGAAATCGCGTATCCACTACCGCGCCGGATTTTCACCGCTCGCCAAAGCGACGATCACGCTCGACGGCGACGGCGTCACGACCTCGGACAATTCCGTGTTGCGCTATGAGCGCGTGCGCCGGCCGATCTATCCGCTTGATCGGATCAATACGCCGTAGCTCGCGTTAGAGAACGCCGCGATTCGCCAGCGCGGCGCGAGCCGCTGCGACCCCTTTCACTTGTGTCGCATCGATGCCAAGGCGCTTGGCGGCGACGACGTTGGGCTCGTTGTCGTCGAGAAACACGATCTCCTCCGGAGCGCAACCGAGCGAGGCGATCGCATGTTCGAAGATCGCGGTGTCGGGCTTCACGTGGCCGATTTCGTACGACAGGAACCGATGCTGGCAGGAGCCGATCAGGGCGCGAATGTCGGCGTTGTGGGTCCAATGCACGACGTTGGTGTTGCTGAGGCATCCCGTCTCCGCATAGCTAGCTACATCGCGCACGAGGTCAAACGCGCCCGGGAATGCGTTCGTCACCCAACCGCGGAACGAAGCGAGAAATGCGGCCGACGTCAGAGGGAATCCGTGATTGGTGATGAAGCCGGCGGCGAACGCTTCGGGCGAACAAGCACCACTTTCGAACCGCCGGACCCAGGGCGACTCGAGCCAGCGCTTCCAGATCAGCGCGCCGTCGCACTCGCCGGTGACACGGGCGATTTCGGCGGTTCCCACCGTTTCGATCAGGACGCCGCCGAGGTCAAACAAAACCGCGCGTGGACGCCGCCTCAAGGCGCCAACACCGGCCCCAACGCGTGCTCGATGGCGGCGAGTGCTTCCGGCGGGATTGTCTTTCCAGCAGCAGCTGCGTTGTCCGCAACCTGTTCAGGTTTGGTGGCGCCGATGATCGCCGAGGACACGCCGGGGAGCCTGAGCACCCAAGCGAGCGCGAGCTGCGCCATCGACAGCCCGATCCCGGCGGCGATTGGCCTCAAGCCCTCGATCGCGGCAATAGCCTTAGGTTTCAAATACTCGTTCGGAAAGAATCCACCCATCGAGCGACTCTTTGCGCGCGAGTCGGCCGGCGGCGGTTGGCCAGGCTTGTACTTGCCGGTAAGCACTCCTTGCGCCAGCGGGCAAAACACAATCTGACCGATGCCGTTCCTCGCGCAGTACGGAAACACATCGGCCTCGGGTCCGCGCTCCAGCAGTGAGTACTCGGGCTGGCTCGAAACGAAGCGCGTAACGCCGGCCATTTTCTGCACGGCGCGGATTTTCGCGGCCGGCCATTCGCTGAAACCGATCCAGCGCGCCTTGCCGGCTTTCACCACGTCGGTCAGTGCCCGCATCGTCTCCTCGAGTGGCGTTCCATTGTCGTAACGGTGGCATTGATAGAGATCGACGTAATCGGTCTGCAGGCGCCGGAGCGATAGATCGATTTGCTTGAGGATTTGCGCGCGCGAGAGCCCGCTGTCGGAAGCGCTCATCGGGAAATAGAGCTTGGTCGCGAGAACATAGGACGAGCGCGGGATGTCCTTCAGCGCCTGACCGAGGAACGTTTCCGCCGCGCCGCGGCCATAGATGTTGGCTGTGTCGATGAAGTTGATGCCGCAGTCGAACGCTCGTTTGACGCATGCCGTGGCGGCCGCCGTCTCGACGCCGGCGCCATAGGTAAGCCATGACCCGAGAGCGATTTCCGAAACCTTGAGATCGCTGGCGCCGAGCTGCCGGTATTGCATCGTGGTCTCCTATTGCGAACGGCTAGCCGGCTATTGCCGGTACTTTGGGCACGGCGGCCAGCAAGGTTCGGGTGTAGTCGTGCCGAGGATCGGCAAAGATCGCTTCGGTCGTCCCCGACTCGACGATTCGGCCGCCATACATCACGGCGACGTCGTCGCACACGTATTCGACGACCGCTAGATCGTGGCTGATCAGAAGATAGGTCACGCCGAAGCCGGCGGCGAGATCCCTCATGAGATTGAGTACTTGCGCCCGAACCGAAACGTCGAGCGCAGATACTGGTTCGTCAGCGACGATCAGTTCCGGCCGCGTGATCAGCGCACGGGCGATTGCAATCCGCTGGCGCTGCCCGCCGGAGAACTCATGCGGGTATTTGGCGAGATCGGTGGACTTGAGGCCGACCGCCTCCAACGACTCGACGACGCGCGCTCGTCGCGCCTCGGGCGTGGTTGGCTCTAAAGCGTCGAGCGGTTCGGCGACGATGCGACCGATCCGGTAGCGCGGGTCGAGCGAACCGAACGGATCCTGAAATACCATTTGAAAGTGCCGGCGCAGTCGGCGAAGCGGCGCCGGCGCGAGGGCGTTCAAGTCGTGGCCGCGAAACAGAACGCTACCGCAGGTGGGCCGTTCAAGTGCCATGACGAGGCGGGCGAGAGTCGATTTGCCCGACCCGGACCCACCGACCAAGCCGAGGCTGCGTCCGGCCCGGACGGCGAGCGATACATCGGCGACCGCCCGGATCATCGGCGGTCGTTCGAACAGTCGTTCGCGCGGCAGAGCGTAAGTCTTGGTCACGCCGCGAACGTCGACGAGGAGGACTGGGTCGGCGGCTGTCACGCGCTTTTCCGGCTAAGGCGCGCTGCGTCGGTCCGAATGCACGATGCACTGTGGTTCGGTCCGACTTCAATCGGCATGGGCGCCGCCGCTCGACAAGCGTCGTTGGCGAGCGTGCAACGCTCCGCGAACGTGCATCCGTTCGGTAGATCGGGTAGATCGGGTACGACGCCGGGGATTGTCGCCAGCCGTGCGTTCGAATCACGTCGCCAACCGACGCGCGGTACGGCGGCGAAAAGCCCTTGGGCATAAGGGTGAGCGAGATCGGCAAACAGAGCAGCCGTCGGCGCTGCCTCGACGATTGTCCCGCCGTACATCACCGCGATTCGCCCGACGTTCTCAGCGATGACGCCGAGATCGTGACTGATGAGAATCAACGCCATGCCGAGTTCGCGCACCAAGTCGCGAATCAGGTCGAGAATTTGTTTCTGAACGGTGACATCGAGCGCCGTCGTCGGTTCATCGGCGATCAGAATTTCCGGCCGGCATGACAACGCCATCGCGATCATCACCCGCTGGCGCTGGCCGCCCGAAAGCTCGTGCGGATAGGAGCGGATACGACGCTCCGGCTCCGGAATGCCGACTTTACCTAACAATTCGAGCGTCTCGGCGCGTAGCGCCGCTCCACCCAATCCGCGGTGCGTCGCCAGCGCCTCGCCGATCTGGCGACCGACCGGATGCAGTGGGTTAAGTGAGGTCATCGGCTCTTGAAAAATCATCCCGACCCGGTTTCCCCGGATGCGGCAGAGCGCGTCCTCGTTCAGCCCGGCGAGGTCGATACCGTCGAGAACGACGCGGCCCGTGGCGCGGGCGTTCTCGGGCAGCAATCCCATCAGGGCGAGCGCCGTCAACGATTTGCCGCAGCCCGATTCGCCGACGATGCCGAGCGTCTCGCCCCGCTCGAGCGCGAACGACACCCCGCGCACCGCTCGGGCGGGGCCGCGCGCTGTGGCGAGCGTGACGCTCAGATTGTCGACTTCGAGCAACGCCATGTTCAGCGCTTTCGCGCAAGGCGCGGATCGGTGATATCGCGCAGACCGTCGCCAAGCAGATTGAGGCCCAGAACCGACAGCGCGATGGCGATGCCGGGAAACACAGCGAGCCACGCGTTCTGAAAAATGCGGGTCTGCGCTTCGGCGAGCATGCGGCCCCATGAGGGCGTTGGTGGTTGCGATCCGATGCCGAGATAAGAGAGCGCTGCCTCGGCCAAGATCGCGAGCGCGAACCGGATTGTTACCTGCACGATGATGACCGAGGCGATATTCGGTAGGACGTGCTCGATGGTGATGCGTGCGTCGCCTTTTCCCGCGGCGCGCGCCGCGAGGATGAATTCACGCACCCAAATCGCGTTGGCGGCTCCGCGCGTGAGCCGAGCGAACTCGGGGATCGAAAAAATCCCGATCGCGACAATGGCGTTGACGGCGCCGGGGCCGAGGGTCGCGACCAACATGATGGCGAGCAGAATGGCCGGGAAGGCGAAGATGAAATCGGCCGCGCGCATGATCGCTTCTTCGACCGCGCCGCGCGCCGCCGAAGCGCAGAGGCCGAGCGTGACGCCGAAGGTCATGCCGATAACCACCGAGACGATGCCGACGGTGAGCGAGGTCTGGGCTCCGACCATGATGTAGGATAGAACGTCGCGGCCAAACTGATCGGTCCCCAGCCAGTGAGTAGCGGAAGGCGGCGCGAAGCGGGTCGGAATCGAGATTCTCAGCGGATCGTGCGGCGTCCATGCCAGCGATAGGAGGGCGACGGCGACGAGAGCGAGCGTGAGCAGGCCTCCAGCGACGAATGATCGATTGCGCAGGCCCCGCGCCAGGAAGGTGTCGCCTTGCATGCCCGGGCGCCTCAGCGATCGCCTGATGCGACCGTTCGGGCCGAAGCGGACCCGCGACCGCAGCCGTTGCGCGCGCTAGACATCGTGCGGCTTCAGTCGGGGGTCGATCGCGGCGTAGAGTAGATCGACGATGAAATTGATCGTGACCACCATGGCCGCGATCATGACGACGAGGTCGCGCACGACGACCAGATCGCGATTGGTGATCGACTGTAGCAACAGCCGGCCGATTCCCGGCAGCGCGAACACGTTTTCGATGACGATGGTTCCGGCGAGCAAGTTCGCGAACTGCAAGCCGACGATGGTGACGACGGGGATGGCGGCGTTGCGGAGCACGTGGCGCCACATGGTCGCTCGACGCGTCAGCCCTTTCGCGCGCGCGGTCCGAACGTAATCCTCACGCATGGTATCGAGGATGGCGGAGCGTATGAAGCGGGCGAGGATCGCGCCTTGAACGGTTGCGAGCGCGATCGCGGGCAACAGCAGTGCTTTGAGTGCCGGTCCGACGCCGGAGCTCCAGCCGGGGAAGCCGCCGGCAGCGAACCAATGCAGATTGACCGCGAAGAACATGATCAGAAGAATCGCCATCCAGAAATTCGGTACCGAGATTCCGATCTGACTAGCGCTCATGATGACGACGTCCCCGCTCTTGTCGTGGCTCTGGGCGGCGTAAATGCCGAGCGGAAGCGCAAACAAAATCGAAAGCGCCATCGCTAGAACCGCGAGCGGTAGCGTGATTTCGAGCCGTTCACGAATCAATTCGGCGACCGGAACTTTGTACGTGTAGCTGTTGGCGGATGTGCCGGTCATGAGATTGCTGACCCAGCCGAGATAGCGGGCGAGCGCCGGCCGATCGAGGCCGAGTTCGAGCCGAAGAACCGCGATCGCCGACTCGGGCGCATCGATGCCAAGGATGACGAGCGCCGGATCGCCGGGCAGAATTTCGAGGGCGAGAAACGTCAGGACGCTCGCGCCGAGCAAGGTCGCGATGAAGGTGGCGAAGCGCTTGGCGAGGAAGAGGCTCATTGACACTTCATTCTAGAGCGGTCCGCGCCGGCTTCGGCGCTGATTTCTAATGGCGGCGGCGTATTTTACTTGAAGCGGAAAGGCGATGGTTTACAACCTCGCTGATCCAGGGAGGATTTTATGGCAAAACGAAATTGGCGTTTCAGCATCATGTTTGCCCAGGGCCAGCACTACGGCAAGTCGGTGGAACTATGGCAAGCTTGTGAAAACGCCGGGATGTCGCTGGTTGGTGTGGCTGATTCGCCCAATCTACTGCGCGAAGTGTACGTCTCGACCACGTTGTGCATCCTCAACACCAAGAAAGTCCCGGTCATCACCTACGTCACGAATCCGGTGACAAGGCATCCCTCGGTAACCGCCTGCGGCTTCATGTCGCTCAACGAACTTTCGCCGGGAAGGATCGGCATGGGGATCGGTTCGGGCGATTCGGCGTTGTGGTCCATCGGCAAGAAGGGCGCCAAAGTGCAGCTCATGCACGACTATATTGTCGCCGTGAAAAGGTTGCTCCGGGGCGAAAAGGTCAAGTGGGACGACTACGAGTTCAAGGCCGAATGGAGTTTTTTCCAGCCGTTCGAGCTGCCGGTGTACGTTGCCTGCTCGGGCCCACGCATCCTCAGGGTTGCGGCGGAGACGTCGGAGGCGGCGATCGTCACCATGGGATTCTCGGACGACGACATCAACGACGTAAAGAGCATCGTCGATGAAGGCCGGCGCGCGGCCGGCCGGACCGCGGGAAAATTCGATATTTGGTGGCAGGCGCACGTCACGTTCGACGATTCGTACGAGGCGGCCGCGGCGCGCAGCATCGGTTGGTCGCCGTCGTGGCTCACGATGGGTAGCCTCGAAGGCAAGGGCATCCCCGACCAGTACAAGGCGAAACTGCTGGAGCTCAACGCCGACACCCACAACTTGCAGGCCGTCTATCGCACCAAGAACCGCGAGCAGATCATTGTCGAACGGGCCAAGGCGCTCGGCATTTACGACTGGCTGATGTCGCGCTCGCCGCGTTTGTTGGGCACGCCTAAGGATGTCGCCAAGCGGCTGAACGAACTCGCCGACCGGCACGGCACGACCGATTGGTTGTTCTTCGCGTCGGGACGTGGCGAGCGGGCCGCGGCGACCAATCAAGAGCGGCTCGATCTCATCAACAAACTCGCCTATGAAGTCGCGCCGCTACTGACGTGAGCGGGCGCGTGGCGCAAGACCGGGGTCCTATGAACAACGCCGACCTCATCGTCGCGACCCTCAAGGCGGCCGGCATCACGCATGGTTTTGGCATTCCGAGCGGCAACGTTCTGCCGCTCATGGAGGCGATGCGGAAGGCCGACCTGCACTTCGTTCTGACGGCGCACGAGGGCTCGGCGTCCTTTGCCGCCGACGTCATGGGTCGGATGACCGGCAGACCAGGCTTCTGCATCGCGACGCTGGGTCCAGGCGCGACCAATTTAGCGACCGGCGTGGGAAGCGCGTACCTCGATCGGACGCCGATGATCGCCTTGACGTGCACGCTCAACACCAATCAGTTGGGCCGCCGCATCCAGATGTGGGTCGATCATCACACTCTGTTCAAGCCGATCACCAAGGCGAGCTTCCGGCTGGAGAAAGGGACCGTCGCCGCGACGTTGAAACGCGCGATTGAGATCGCCTTGAGCGAGCCGCAGGGGCCGGTGCACCTCGATTTACCCGAAGACGTGGCGCTTGCACCGGCGACCGAGGAAATGGCGCGATCGTTCCGTGGAACGCGCGTCGCCACTCTGCCCGATGAAGCGGCGTTAGCGACCGCGGCGCGCCTCATTGCCGCCGCCAAACACCCGATCGCCATCGTTGGATCCTCCGCCATGCGGATGGCTGATTCGGACCTCCTCCGCCGGTTCGTCGAAAAGCACCAAATTCCCTTTGCGTCGACCACGATGGCCAAGGGCCTGATCGATGAAGACCATCCGCTCGCCCTCGGTTGCATCGAACGAGCTCGGCGCCAATTGCAGCGAAATTTTCTGAGGCGCGCCGACCTGATCGTCGGCCTCGGCTACGACACGATCGAAGTCGAATACGAGGCGTGGATCGGGGCGGTGCCGTTGCTCACCGTCGATATCGAGCGCGCCGATGTCGATTCTTCGGTCAAAGTCGCAGGCGAACTGATCGGCGACCTCGATCGCTTGCTCGAACGCTTGATTGCGCTGCCGCCGGCCAAGTCCGTCTGGACGCCAGCCGAGGTCGCCGAGCACCGGAAGACCTTCCAGTCATCGCTCCGCCCCGACGTCAAGGCATTCGGACCGCACCATGCGATCGATATCGTACGCCGGCTCTTGCCGCGCGACGGCATCCTCGCCTTCGACGTCGGCGCTCATACGCACCAGATCGCGAGCCAGTGGACGGCGCACGCACCTAGGACATTCCTCATCACCAACGGCTGGTCGTCGATGGGCTTCGGCATTCCGGCGGCGATCGCGGCCAAGCTTGCGGCGCCCTCGCGGCCGGTTGTCGCCATCATCGGCGACGGCTGCTTTCAGATGACGTGCGGAGAACTGGCGACGATCGAACGCCTCGCGCTCGCGCTGCCTATTGTGGTCCTGAACGATCGGAGCCTAAGCTTGATCGACGTAAAGCAGGTGCGCCGCCAGTTCGGCCACTACGGCGTCGACGTCAACGGTCAGACCAAGGCTTCGCCGCCGGCCCACTATTTCGGCGTTCCGGTCGCCGCAGCCGATACGCCGCGCAATTTCGAGGCCGCGGTCGAACGCGCCCTCGCCGCCACTGGACCGACGGTGGTGGAGGTCGCTGTCGATCCAAAGCACTATCTCGAGACGGTCTACGACTGAGTTGCACCTCTCCGGTTGACCGCACCGTCGACGCCCGGCACCATGGAGCGAGGGCGAGTACGCGTACGGCAATTCCGGAGGGTACCGATGGCGACAAAAACGACGGCGAAGGTCTCCAAACAGCGGACCAAGAGCGGCATCCATCCCGATCCGCTCTATTCATACAACCTTCCGTCCCACTTCTATTACGCGCCGGAGATTTTCGAGCGCGAGAAGGAAGCGATCTGGTTCAAGACCTGGCAACTCGTTGGCTTCACCCACGATCTCAAGGAGCCCGGGAGTTACTTCACCGACCGCATCCTCGATCAGCAGATACTGGTCGTGCGCGGCAAAGACACGCGGGTCCGTGCATTCTACAACGTCTGCATGCACCGTGGTCACATCCTGGCCGAGGGCAAGGGGCAGAAGCTAATCTATACATGCCCATTCCACGCGTGGTCGTATGACACCACCGGCGCGCTGAAAGCGGCCGGCAATGCCGAAAACGTACAAGGTTTCGATCTCGACGATTTCTCGCTCTCGGAAATCAAGTGCGAGATTTTTCTAAACATGGTGTTCGTCAACATGGATCCCGATGCCAAGCCGCTGGGACCGCAAGTGGCCGAACTGAAGGCCGATATCCTCGCCAACGTGCCGAAGTTCGATCGGCTGACCTTGGGGCGGACCGACCCTTATACGATCAAGTCGAACTGGAAGTTCGTGATCGAGCAGAACGAGTGCTACCACTGCCCGTCGCTACATCCGCAGGCGATGGGGACCGAGCAGGCCTACATGGAACCCTCGTTCGAAACCACTGAGCACGGCTATTGGGGTAAGCATATCGTCCGCACCAAACGCGACGTGCGATCCGATCAGATGCCGTACGAATTCCGCGCGGAGGACGACATCAAGGATGTTCACATTTGGTACATGTGGCCGAACCTGGTGTTCCTGTCGCACCATGGCCCTTCGAACTTCAAAGTCACCCGCGTTCTGCCGACCGGGCCCGAAAACACCTTTCAATCGATCGACAATTTCTGCATCAATACTCCGCCGACCGACCACGACATCAAGACGATGAACAACTACCGCGACGTGGTGTTGCCGCAGGACATTCCGGCGATGGAAAAGCAGCAGGCGGGCATGAAATCGCGCGGCTTCAAGCAAGGCCGCCTGATGTGCGACGCCGATGTCACCTGGCGAAGCGAGCACGGCACGCACAAGATCGACCATATGGTTTGGGTGGCGTTGAACGGAGAGAATTACTAACGGCTGCGCCGTTTCACGGTGGTGCGAAAATTCGAACGGCGGGCGGGAGCCCGCCGCTTCTTTTGGCGGAAGCGATCATGGCGAAAAAACCGAGCAATAAGCGCAGAGTCGCGATCATTACAGGCGGCGGCACCGGCCTGGGGCGCGATTGCGCCAACAAGCTTACCCGCGATGGCTACGACGTCTGCATCATTGGGCGGCGCGCCAGCCGACTAAAGCCCAAGCGCGGCGAAAAACTGTTTCCGTATCCGGGCGATGTCGGCGACCCCAAGGACGTCAAG
>SHVV01000044.1 GCA_009694095.1 Alphaproteobacteria bacterium
CCCGTTGCTGCGATTGCGGTTCGGCAACCACCGGTTTGGGTTGCCGCTTCAACTCAGGTGCCGGGATCGGCTCCGGTTCTGGTTTAGGCGCGGCTTTGGGCAGCTCGGGCGGTGCGGCGGCGACCTCCTTCGGTTGCGGCGGTGGTTCCGGTTTGGGTTCGACCTTCGGCGGCTCTGGCTTGGCCTCCGGCTTTGGCGGCTCCGGTTTCGGTGGCTCGGGCTTTGGTTCTTCTTTTTTAGCTGGAGCGCGCGACACCTCGCCGATCGTCACAATCTCGACCGGAATCGGCGTGCTTATAGTCGGCGTGCGTAAAAATAGATCGGGCAGGCCGAAATACGCGTAGGCGAGAAACGCCACGTGCATGCCCGCAGACAGGATGACCGAACGCCGCATCGTCTTCCCGGCTAACGGGTGGCCAGCGCCCGCGAACGGTTCCGATCGCGAGACTGCTGCGTCACGGTCGCCTGCGGATCGGCGATCAAGGCCACTTTGTTGAATCCGGCCGACGTGATCGTGCCCATCACTTCCATCACCCGGCCGTAGGCGATCGTCTGGTCGGCACGGATGAAGATGCGTTGGTCGGGCTTGCGCGCCGTGACGGCGCGAAGCCGCTGCACCAGTTCATCGAGCTGAACTTCGGTTTCCTGCAAGAAAATCTGACCCTTGCCGTTGACCGAGATGGCGAGCGGCTCCTCCTGTCCAGCGACGGCCGGAGCGGCGGTCTTGGGCAAATCGACGGTTACGCCGACGGTGAGAAGCGGCGCGGTGACCATGAACACGACGAGCAGCACCAACATCACATCGACGAAGGGCGTGACGTTGATCTCGCCCATGAGGCGATAGCGCTGCCGGGTCGATCCACGCGCGTGACCGCCCTGGGTTGTGAATGCCACTAGCGCACCTTTTCGTCGAGTTGACGCGACAGGATCGCCTGGAACTCGCCGGCAAATCCTTCGAGTCGGGTCGCGTAACGCCCAAGATCATTCGAAAATTTGTTATAGGCGATCACCGCCGGAATCGCCGCCAGCAATCCGAGCGCCGTCGCGAACAACGCCTCGGCGATACCGGGCGCGACGACCGCCAGACTCGTGTTCTTGGTGGCAGCGATCGACTGGAAGCTGTTCATGATGCCCCAGACTGTGCCGAACAGCCCGATGAACGGCGCCGTCGAACCGACCGTGGCGAGAAACCCCATGTAGCGTTCGAGCCCAGCGACTTCGCGTGACAGGGCGAGCTGCATCGCCTGGCTGATCCGTTCGCGCAGACCGGCGCGCAAAGTATCCTCGGCGTGCAGCCCTTTCGCGGTCGAGCGCCGCCACTCGCGCATCGCCGACGCGAATAGGGTTGCCATCGGATGGCGCGCGGCCTGTGCCTGCTTGTCGTAGAGCTCCTCGAGCGAGCCGCCCGACCAGAATTCGGTTTCGAACTGATCGGCCTGTCCGCTCAAGCGCCGGAACCGGATCAACTTGTCGAAGATGATCGCCCAGCTCCAAATCGACGCCAAAACCAGCAAGCCCATGACAATTTTGACGATGATGTCGGCTCGCATCATCAGCGCCCAGATCGTGAGATCGCCCGATACCGATCCGGCAAGGGCGGCGGCGGCGACGGCGGCTTGGTTTTCCATTAGTCGTTCCTCATGACAGGACAAAGCGTTTCAGTGCATTGCGGAGCTGGCGCGGCAAGCGCGCCGGCCGGCCAGCGCGATCGACGCAGGCGATTCGGACCTGCGACCGGACGAGGTCGGTGGCGCCGCGCCGAACGGTTTGCTCGGCGTGCAACGTCGCGCCGCCGAGTTCGGTCAGGCGGGTGTGAACCTCGACCTCGTCGTCGAGCCGCGCCGGAGACAAATAGTGAATCTCGCAGTCGCGCACCGCGAACGCGAGCCCGGAGTCGCGCCACAGGCCGGACTGGCTAATCCCGGCCAAGCGCAAGAAATCGGTCCGAGCCCGCTCGATGAAACGAAGATAGTTCGCGTAATAGACGATGCCAGCCGCATCCGTATCTTCATAGTAGACGCGCAGCGGCAGCACGTGGGTGACCCCAGCGATACGCCCTGCGGTCGCGGCGAGCGCGCTATTCATCGGCGCCGCCCGCTTTCTCGACCGCGTCCAACAGGTCGAACTGGCTTGGCGGCCGCGCCGGCGGCGCCAAGCCCAGGTGTTGATAGGCGCCGGCCAACAGCATGCGGCCGCGCGGCGTTCGCTGCACCAAGCCTTGCTGAATCAGAAACGGCTCGATGATGTCTTCGAGCGCATCGCGCGGCTCGGCCAGCGCCGCGACCAGCGTCTCGACCCCCACCGGGCCGCCGCCATAGGTCTCGGCGATGCGCAGCAGATAACGCCGGTCCATCGCATCGAGTCCGAGGCGGTCGACTTCAAGCCGCTGCAGCGCCGCGTCGGCGGTCGCAATGTCGATCGAGCGCGCGCCGGCGACCGTGGCGAAATCGCGCACGCGCTTGAGCAGCCTGATCGCAACGCGTGGCGAGCCGCGCGAGCGGCGTGCGATCTCGCGGCCGCCGTCCTCGCCAAGCGGTGCGTTGAGCACGCGGCCGCCGCGCATGACGATGCTCGTAAGGTCGTCGAGGTCGTAGAAATTGAGCCGGGCCGGAATGCCGAAACGTTCGCGGAGCGGCGTGGTCAGCAGGCCGGAGCGTGTGGTTGCGCCTATCAACGTAAAGTGCGGCAGGTCGATGCGGACCGAGCGCGCGGCCGGACCCTCGCCGATGATGAGATCGAGCTGAAAATCCTCCATCGCCGGATAGAGCACTTCTTCGATCGCTGGGTTGAGGCGGTGAATCTCGTCGATGAAGAGTACGTCGCGTTCCTGCAGGTTGGTGAGAAGCGCGGCGAGGTCGCCGGCGCGCGCGATGACCGGGCCGGAGGTGGCACGGAAGCTCACGCCGAGTTCGCGCGAAATGATGTGAGCCAGCGTCGTTTTGCCTAGTCCGGGGGGGCCGGCGAGCAGCACGTGATCGAGCGCCTCGCGCCGGCCGCGCGCCGCAGCGATAAACACACGCAGGTTTCGAACGATGTCGCGTTGGCCGACGAAATCGTCGAGCGAAAGCGGCCGTAGGCTGGTCTCGGCCTCGTCGGCCTCAGAGATCTCGGCGGCCACTAGGCGCGGTTCGCTCACCGCGAGAGTTCCTGCAGGCTAGCGCGGATCAAGTCCTCGACCCGCCGCGTTCCGCCGAGCGTCCGCTTCGCGGCGGAAACGGCCGTGAATGCCTCGATGCGGCGGTAGCCTAGATTGACCAGCGCCGAGACCGCTTCATTCGCCACATCGGCGCCCGGCGCCGCCGCGACCGCTCGAACCGGAGCGGCAATCGCCCCGGCGACACGGTCTTTTAGCTCGATGGTGACTCGTTTCGCGAGCTTCGCACCAACACCGTTCGCCTTGGTGAGCGGCACGTGGTCTTGCGCCACGATCGAGTCCACAAGCTCGGCCGGCGATAGCGCGGCCAGAATCGCGAGCGCCACCTTGGCGCCGATTCCCTGCACCGTCTGGAGCAAGCGGAACCAGGACCGCGCCTCGTCGTTCGCGAAGCCATAGAGGTGGATGTGATCCTCGCGAACGTGTGTTTCGATTAATAGGCTCACCGCGCTGCCTGGCGCGCCTAACGTGCCTAGAGTCGACGAGGGACAGTACACCGCATAGCCGACGCCGCCGACGTCGATGACCACGCCATCAGCACCGATCGAATCGAGGACCCCGGTCAGTTTCGCGATCATGGGCGTCCGGCAACCGCCGCGGCGGTCGCGCCCTGCCAGCGGCTGAGGATCGTTCGATGGTGCGAATGGCAGATCGCTACGGCGAGCGCGTCTGCGGCGTCGGCACCGACGACGCCAGCTCCCGGCAGCAGCAGATTCACCATCGCCAGCACTTGCGGTTTTTCCGCATGTCCCGATCCGACCAGAGATTTCTTGACCAGGTTGGCGGCGTATTCGAACACCGGGATGTGCGCCATCGCCGGCGCCAACATGACGACGCCGCGCGCATGACCGAGCTTGAGGGCGGACGCGGCGTTCTTATTCATGAAGGTTTCTTCGACCGCCGCTTCATTCGGCGCGAGGCGGACGACGATATCGGCGAGCGCGCGGTACAGTTCAGCGAGCCGTTCCCCGAGCGGCCGAGCGGCGTCGCCGACGATCTTGCCGTGCGCGACGTGACGAAGACGATTGCCGTCGATTTCGATGACGCCCCAACCGGTTGTCCGCAGCCCCGGATCGAGCCCGATGATTTTCTTGCCAATCGGAGCTATGCCGTTCACGCGCTGGCGCTCAATTTCTCTAGCACGGCCTCGGAGACCTCGAAGTTCGCGGACACGTTTTGCACATCGTCGTTGTCGTCGAGCATCTCGATCATCTTCAAAAGCGTAACCGCCTTCTCCTCGTCGATCGGCACCGTGGCAAGCGGCTTCCAGGTGAGGGTCGCGCGCTCGGCGGGGCCAAATTTTCCCTCGATCACCTCGCGGACCTGGTTGAACTGGTCGGGCGTGCAGGTAATTTGGTGGGCGCGTTGGTCGCTCACGCAATCGTCAGCGCCAGCATCGATCGCGGCCTCAAGCATCGCGTCGGCGCTCGCTGCTGAGGCGGGATAGTTGATCTGGCCGACGCGACTGAATTGGAACGCGACGCTTCCACTTTCGCCCAATGTGCCACCATGCTTGCTGAACGCGGTCCGGATTTCCGACGCCGTACGGTTACGGTTCTCGGTCAACACTTCAATAATGACGGCGACGCCGCCCGGGCCGTAACCCTCGTAGCGAATCTCTTCGTAATTCTCCGCCGCCGCGCCGCCCGAAGCACGTTTGATCGCGCGTTCGATGTTGTCGCGCGGCATATTCACCGCACGCGCGGCTGACACGGCGCCGCGTAGGCGGGGGTTCGAGGCCGGGTCCGGCAAACCGGCCCGGCACGCCGCCATGATCTCGCGCGTAATCTTCGCAAACATCTTGGCGCGCTTTTTGTCCTGCGCGCCTTTGCGGTTCATAATGTTCTTGAATTGGGAATGGCCCGCCATGGGAGACTCGGTTAGAAGCGCCTAGATCGTGTGTTGTGAAGGGCAACATATACCTAATGTCGAGAAATCTCACATATCGAGCCCGCTGGCCAGCGTGGCAAAGCAATATGGCAAGAATGCGGCCCCGGAGTTTTAGCGCGGTTCGTTGGTCGCGATCGGCCATGCCGGGGCGAGTTTGCCACCGAGCCTGAGCGGCGCGATGTAAACGGCGAGGCCGGTTTTGTCATTGGTTTCAACATAGGTGCCACACAGGGTCGCCTCCCCTTGCGCTGGCTGCAGGCGACCTTGCGAGAATTTGCGCCGAAAACGGACGAGCGGTTCGGTTTTTTCCATGCCGATGACCGAGTCGTAGTCGCCGCACATTCCGGCATCGGTTTGATAAGCGGTGCCTCCCGGCAGGATGCGCCAGTCGGCGGTCGGAACATGGGTGTGGGACCCGACGACGAGCGAGGCGCGCCCATCGGCCAAGACGCCGAGCGCGGTCTTCTCGCTGGTCGCTTCGCCATGAACGTCGATGACGATCGCATCGACGGTCACGCCAAGCCGGACTTTGGCGAGCTCGGCCTCGACGCAGGCGAACGGATCGTCGAGCGGGTCCATGAACAACTGGGTCATGACGTTCATGACCATCGCCTTCTTGCCACCGCGGGTGGAATAAATCCCGACGCCGCGGCCTGGCGTTCCGGGCGGAAAGTTGTGCGGACGCAGCAACCGCTCGTCACGGTCAAGATGGGGGATGATCTCGCGCTGACCCCAAATGTGATTGCCGGTGGTGATGACGTCCGCGCCCGCTGCGTACAACTCGGTACAGATTGCGGCGGTGATGCCGAACCCGCCCGCGACGTTCTCACCATTGACGACCACGAGATCCAGATCGAGCCGGCGTCGAAGATCGGGAATATGGGTTAACAACGCAGTTCTGCCACTGCGTCCAACCGTATCGCCGAAAAACAGGACTTTCATTGCAACCGCCTCGCTTCGCGTTCGGTCACGATCCAATCGAGCCGTTGATCGCCCGGGCCGTGCGGTACGTGGTCGACCTCCTGAACGGCGAAACCAACGCCCACGGCAACGACCCGACCCGGGCGCCGCGGCTCGGAGCGAAGCCCCGCGAGCGTACGATCGTAGTAGCCGCCGCCGTAGCCCACTCGAAAACCCTCAAGATCGAACGCCAGCAATGGCACCAGCAGCAGATCCGGGGTGACGAGCGCAGCGTCGGCCAACGGCTCGTGGGTGCCGAAACCTGCGGCGACGAGAGCAGCACCCGGTTGCCAGCCGCGAAAGGCGAGCGGCTGATGGGGTCCGAGGATGATGGGGAGAGCGAGCGCGTGGCCCGCAGCGTGGAGAGCCGTCATCAGTGGGCGCGGGTCGAGTTCCTCGGCCAACGGCCAGTAGACGGCGATCACGGATAGACCTTCGTCAAGCCCGGCGGCAAAGAAGCGGGATTGGACACCAAGAGCAGCTACCGCCGCGTCGGCGGCGGCAATCGAACGTCGCCTGGCGCGCGCCGATTCGCGGAGCGCTCGTTTCTCGTGCCGAAGATCCATCGCTCCGATTCGTTCGACCTCACCGTCGCGATCAGCGCGGCCGAAGTTAGGCGGGACCGCCGACGCCGTCGGTTTGTTGATCCTGCTGTGGCCTGCTTACGCAGGTGGGCGCCGTGTGCCAAGACCTCGGCCCTGGTAGGAACAGCTCCCGATAGAATCTTATGGCCCCAGGGATACTAATAAACCGTCGAGCGCAGCAGTGCCCGCCCGCCTTCAACTTAGGAACTCTTGACGCTCGCTACAATAGCCTCGACGCGGCGGGTCGCGGCGTCGAAGGCAATCCGCGTATCATCGACCGCGGCCAGCCCGACACTCTTGTCTTCTGCAACGTGGGCTAGCTCGCGCTCGGCAGTTTCGAGCTTGTCGACCGTTCCCGCGAGTTCATCGGCGACGACAAGCGCCACCATCAGCATCAAACGGCTCTCGCCTACTTGTCCGACCGAGGTCACGAGTTCGCCGACCTTCCGGTCGACGTAGTCGGCCAAGCCTCGGAGATGGTCTTCTTCGCCATCGTCGCAATTGACTTGGTAAGTTCGGCCGTTGATCGCTACGTCGACTTGCGCCATACCGCTTCCGATCCGCTGCGAGTCCCGCTATTCCTGCAACGCTGCCTTGAGCTCGCCGATCGTCGCGTCGATGCGGGCCGTTACCTCACCGAGCGCTCGGTCGAGTCCGGCATTGGTTGCTTCGATCTCTGCCAGACGAGCAGTCGCTTTGTCTCGATCGGACTGCGTCGCCGACAGAGCGGTCGCGTACCGGTCGCGTTCGGCGCGAAGATCGCCGAGTTGTTTTTGCGCATTGGCGGTCACGCTCTTGACGACCGCATCGAGCCGATCGAGCGCTTCATCGAGCCGAGCGCGTTCTTGGTCTAGGTGTGAGATCGGTTTGTTCATGGACGTACGCTCGGGCTGGTTCTTATCCGACATAGCACCGTGGGTCGACGCATTCCAAGGTTAGTGGACATAAAGATAGTTTTCGCGTCCGAACGCCGTCAATGCTCACACATTGGCGCCGTTCACAACCGGATTGACGCGACGATAGCGGCACGTCATGGTGCCGCCGCGCGCTAACCACCGCAAGCGCATAAGATTTCCATGACAACAAGCGATTCACGCCACAAAGCATCGGTCCCACCGCCGAGCGATGTCGCCGCTGTCGCTCCGCGCGACATGGCCAATGCGCTCCGTGCGCTCGCCATGGACGCGGTCGAGGCGGCGAAGTCCGGCCACCCTGGCATGCCGATGGGCATGGCCGATGTCGCAACCGTCCTGTTCTCGCGTCACCTCAAGTTTTCCGCAAGCCATCCCGATTGGCCCGATCGCGATCGCTTTATACTTTCGGCCGGCCACGGCTCGATGTTGCTCTACGGACTCCTTTATCTCACCGGCTTCCCGGAAATGGACATCGGCGAGATCAAGCGTTTTCGCCAGCTCGACAGCAAGACGCCCGGGCACCCCGAGTACGGCGCCGCCCCCGGCATCGAAACCACGACGGGACCGCTCGGTCAGGGTCTCGGCAACGCCGTCGGCATGGCGATTGCCGAAGCGCACTTGCGCGCCGTGTTCGGGCCCGAGATCGTCGATCATCGCACCTACGTCATCGCCGGAGACGGCTGCCTGATGGAAGGGATCAGCCACGAGGCGATCGCGCTCGCCGGGCATCTGCGTTTGAACCGACTCATCGTGCTCTTCGACGACAACAGCATCTCGATCGACGGACCGACGTCGCTCGCGGTCAGCGACGACGTGCGCGCGCGCTTCGCCGCATCGGGCTGGGCGACCGACGCGGTCGACGGACACGACGCGGAAGCGGTCGACGCGGCTATCGCTCGCGCGAAGCAAAGCGACCGCCCTTCGCTGATCGCCTGTCGTACGACGATCGCCTACGGCGCGCCGACCAAGCAAGGAACCGCCGCCGCGCATGGTTCTCCGCTCGGGCCCGCCGAGATCACCAGTACTCGAGTACGGCTCGGTTGGCCGTCGCCGCCGTTCGAAATTCCGCCCCCCAACCTCGCCGCTTGGCGATCCGTCGGCCGCCGCGGCGATCCGATCCACGACGCTTGGAAACGCCGGCTTGCGGCGCAACCCGCCGCAACGCGCGCCGAATTCTCGCGTCGAATCGCCGGCGAACTGCCGCCGTCATCGGCCAGCGCGATCGCCGAAGCCAAGAGCGAATTTGCGGCGCTCCACGCCAAACAGGAGAAGCTCGCGACGCGGCGTGCGTCGCAACTCGTGCTCGAGCGCATCACGGCGGCAATTCCCGAGTTGCTGGGCGGTTCGGCGGACCTCACCGGGTCGAATCTAACCCAGACCAAGAATTTGACCGCCATCACTGCGGCCAACTTCGCCGGACGCTATCTCTTTTACGGCGTGCGCGAGCACGGCATGGGCGCCGCCATGAACGGGATCGCCCTTCACGGCGGTGTGATTCCCTATGGGGGTACTTTTCTGGTTTTCACCGACTATATGCGTCCGAGCATGCGCCTGGCGGCGCTGATGGGACTGCGGGTTATTTACGTCATGACCCATGATTCGATCGGCCTTGGCGAGGACGGGCCGACCCATCAACCGGTCGAGCATCTGGCCGCGTTGCGCGCCATTCCGAACCTCCTCGTCCTGCGGCCCGCCGATGGCGTCGAAACCGCGGAGTGTTGGGCGATCGCGCTCAGCGAGCGACGACGTCCGTCTGTCCTAGCACTCACCCGCCAGAACGTAGCGCCGTTGCGGACGTCGGCCGACGCGGAAAATCGCGCCGCGCGCGGAGCGTACGAAATCGCGCCGGCCCAGGGGCCAGCGAAGGTGACCCTGCTCGCGACCGGCTCGGAAGTGGCGATCGCTTTCACGGCCAAGCAGCGGCTCGACGCCGAAGGCATCGCCGCTCGCGTCGTCTCGGTGCCGAGCCACGAATTGTTCGCGGCTCAGGACGAAGCGTACCGCACCGCCGTCCTTGGACCGGGCACCGTCAAGGTTGCCATCGAAGCCGGCATCCGCATGGCTTGGGACCGCTTCATCGGTGCCGATGGTAGCTTTGTCGGCATGGTAGGGTTTGGCGCGTCGGCGCCCTACGAAACGCTCTACCAGCACTTCGGGATCACTCCTGACGCCGTGGTCACAGAAGCGAAACTCGGTCTGGCACGCAGCGGCTGAATTCCTATCTATTGGGCTGAACGCTCATCTATTAAGACGGAACGAAACGGCAAAGGACGAACGAGGATTGCCATGGTTACTCGGGTAGCGATCAACGGTTTTGGGCGCATTGGACGGCTGGTGCTGCGCGCCATCCACGAAAGCAAGCGCAAGGACATCAAGGTCGTCGCGATAAACGACCTCGGACCGGTCGAGGCGAATGCGCACCTGCTCAAACACGATTCATCCCACGGCCCGTTCCCCGGAACGATCAAGACGACCCAGGACGGGATCGACATCGGCGGCGGCAAGATCAAAGTCACCGCCGAGCGCGATCCGACGAAGTTGCCGTGGGCCGCGCTCGGTATCGACATCGCGCTCGAATGCACAGGACTCTTCACTAAGCGCGAAGAGGCGGCGCAGCATCTCAAGGCCGGTGCCAAGCGCGTATTGATCTCGGCCCCGGCCACCGGGGTCGATCTGACGGTGGTATTCGGCGTCAATCACGACAAGCTCAAGAACAGCCACACCGTCGTCTCGAACGCGTCATGCACCACCAACTGCCTGGCGCCGGTCGCTTACGTCGTTCACAACGCCGTCGGCATCGCCCAGGGTTATATGACGACGATTCACAGTTATACCGGCGACCAACGAATTCTCGACACCCTCCATCGCGACCTGCGGCGGGCGCGTTCGGCGGCGATGTCGATGATCCCGACCACGACCGGCGCCGCGCGTGCCGTCGGCCTGGTACTGCCCGAACTCGAAGGTAAACTCGATGGTACGGCGATTCGCGTGCCGACCGCGAACGTGTCGCTGATCGACTTCACGTTCACGACCAAGAAGAAAACTTCCGCCGAAGAAATCAACGCCGCCATCACCACGGCCGCGAACGGCAAGCTCAAGAACATCCTAGCCGTCAACAACGAGCCACTGGTCTCGATCGATTTCAACCATTGCCCGGCGAGCGCGACGTTCGACCTCACCGAAACTCAAGTCATCGAGGGCCGCTTCGGCCGCGTGATGGCGTGGTACGACAACGAGTGGGGCTTCTCCAATCGCATGGTCGACGTCGCGTGCGCGATGGGGCGTCTCGGGTGAAGCGCGCGGTACCGCTGCACCGAGCGGCGGTGCGCGATCTCGCGGCGACCAAGCCACACATCGTTTTCCGCTCGCTTTCCGATGCGGTGACGGCGCTCGATGCGGCGCGCCGCGCGGGAGTGCGGATCGTGCTCCGCTCCGCGCCTGGAGCGATCCGGTTCGGCGGCCCGCTATACTTGCGCAAGATCGTGGCTGCCGCCGCCACCGGCAGGCGGCGACGTGCCCTCGCCGGCGCCGTGATTGACTGCGGCGGCGAGGCGGCATTGGCCTTCGCCGCAATTCGAGCTGGCTGGCGAGCGGTGCTCTTTCGCGGGCCCGGCGCGCTTGAGCGTGAAGTCGAAGCGGCCGCGGCCCATGGCCACGCCGGCTATTATCGACGTCTTCCGCCACCGCTCGACGCGCCGCCGGCGGTCTTACACGCCGTTAAGAGGCGCGCTTTGCTAAGCTCCAACCACTGAAATTCATTTCCCGAGGGAGATCACGATGTCGGCTTCGCAACTCGCTCTGACGGCACAAAAGCTCGTCGCGCCCAATCGCGGCATTCTCGCCGCCGATGAGAGCGCCAGCACGATCGAAAAACGTCTTTCGAGCATCAACGTGCCAAACACGACCGAGAACCGTCGCGCCTACCGCGAGCTTCTGTTCACGGCTACTAAGGCCGCCCCCTACATCAGCGGCATCATCCTGTACGACGAGACGCTGCGACAATCGACCCAGGGCGGTGTTCCGTTCGCGAAGTTGCTTGCCGACCAGAACATCATCCCTGGGATCAAAGTCGACAAGGGCGCCAAAACGCTGGCACTGAGCGAGAGGGAAAAAATCACCGAAGGTCTCGATGGCTTGCGCGAGCGCCACGCCGAATACGTCAAACTCGGCGCCCGATTCACGAAATGGCGTGGAGTGATCGAAATCGACTCGAACGACCTCCCGTCGGACTATGCACTTGACGTCAATGCCCACGCGCTCGCCCGCTATGCGGCACTGTCGCAGGAAGCGGGCCTGGTTCCAATCGTCGAGCCAGAAGTCCTCATGGACGGAACGCACGACATCGAACGCTCGCGCATCGTCACCGAGCGCACTCTTCATGTCGTGTTCGACGCGCTCGCGCGCCAGCGAGTTTCGCTCGAAGGCACGCTGCTCAAGCCCAACATGGTGGTCGCCGGCGCGAAGTGCGCGAAGCAAGCCGGAGCCGACGAAGTCGCCGACATGACCGTCACTGTGTTGCGCCGCTGCGTGCCGGCTGCCGTCCCTGGGATCGTCTTCCTCTCGGGCGGGCAGAGCGAGGCGCTGTCGACCGCGCACCTCAACGCCATGAACGAGCGGCACAAGAGCCTACCGTGGCAGCTCTCGTTCTCGTACGGTCGCGCCTTGCAGGCCTCGGCGCTGGCGGCGTGGGGCGGCAGTCCCAGCAACGTCGGCAAAGCGCAGACAATTTATGCGCATCGCGCCCGGTTGAATGGTGCGGCGCGCTCGGGCACCTACAAGCCGGAGATGGAAAAAGAACGCGTGTCGGCGTGACCGAGCGTCGAGCCGCGGCGGGCGATTCGGAGACCTCGACTTGCCGCCTCTACCTCGTTACTCCCGAAGTCTTCGAGACGCAACGTTTCGCGATTCAGCTTAGAAACGCGCTTGCCGGCGGCGACGTCGCTTGCGTCCGGTTGCGTTTGAAGAGCGCAAGCGATGCCGTCATCCTCCAGGCGGCGGCCGTCCTCCACCCGATCTGCCTCGACCACGATGTCGCTCTCCTCGTGAGCGGCCGACCTGAACTCGCGGCGCAAAGCGGCGTCGACGGCGTTCATGTCGGCCGGGAGGACAAGAGTTGCGCCGAAGCTCGGGCGGCGGTCGGCGCCGGCGCGATCGTCGGCGTCAGCTGCCACGACTCGCGCCACCTCGCGATCGAAGCAGCCGAAGCGGGCGCCGATTACGTCGAGTTCGGCGCATTCTTCCCGCCCGCAACCAAAACCGCTCAGACCGCGGTCGAGCCTAATCTGCTGCGCTGGTGGCGCGACCTCATGGAGTTGCCATGCGTCGCGATCGGCGCCATCACGCCTCCGAATTGCGGCCCGCTCGTCGCGGCGGGCGCGGATTTTATCGCTGCATCATCCGCCATCTGGGACGACCCGGCCGGCCCCGGCGCCGCCGTCGCGGCGTTCAACCGCGCAATCGCCGCCGCGCTTGATCCACCCGCTATTTCGCCGCCGTCACCATAATTTCGATCAAGAAGTCAGGTGCCGCCAATCCGGACTTCACGCACGCCCTAACCGGCATGTTGTCGGGATCGATCCAGGCGTTCCATACTTCGTTCATCGCCGCAAAATTTGCGAAGTCGGTGATCCAAATATTGGCCGACAACAGCTTCGACTTGCTCGATCCAACCGCCGCGAGTTGGCGATCAATATTGACTAAAATGGCCTCGGTCTGTTTCTTGATGTCGCGTCCGACGCCGCGAGCGACTTGTCCGGCGAGATAGACCGTATTGTTGTGGACGACGATCCCGCTCATATGCGGGCCGGCGCCGAGACGCGGTTCGAAGCGTTCGATAGCCATCGGTATTTCTCCTGGTGTTTGGCATTGGACCCGAGCACTCGCGCCCCGGCTTGGCAGCAAGGCTCGCGAAGAAGGCGGCCAACGTCAAGCACCGTGTAGGTGCGGCTGTTACTGCGTTTGATTTGAGGGAATGAGGGTGATAGTTTCCGCCCGCTTTCAACTCAACGACGACGGACTTGAGAAAAACCAATGCGAATCAAGGGTAATTCGCTTCGCCCCGGCAATGTGATCGAGCATCAAGGGGGCTTGTGGCGGATCACCACCGGTCAGCACGTGACGCCGGGCAAGGGCGGCGCGTTCTATCAGGCCGAGTTACGCAACCTGCTGACCGGATCGAAGCTCAATGAACGCTTCCGCGCTGGCGAGGAAGTCGAGCGCATATCGCTCGATCAACACGACTACCAATATCTGTTCGTCGAAGGTGACTTGTTCACGTTCATGGACAAGGAAACCTTCGAGCAGATTCAAGTCGATCGTAAGACGATCGCCGATGCGGCGCCTTACCTGCAAGACGGAATGGACGTCGTCATAGAAACTTACGAAGGTAAGGCGCTGTCGATCGCGATCCCGGAGCAGGTCGTGCTTGAGATCAAAGAAACCGAATCGGTGCTCAAAGGCCAGACCGCTACGTCGTCGTTCAAGCCGGCATTGTTGGTCAACGGAGTGCGTACGCAAGTCCCGCCGTTCGTCGGCGTTGGCGAACGCATCCTAGTCAGCACCGTCGACGGCCACTATATCAAGCGCGCCGACTAGATCGGCGTCGCCGGCGCCGTCGGCTCCAACGGCGAATAAACAAGCGAGCCTGCACGGATGGCCTTGAAGTCGCCAACAATCAACGTCATGGCCGCCGCGGCGCGCAAAGCTTCGCGCATGCTGGTGCGAGACTTTGGCGAGGTCGAGCAACTGCAGGTCTCGAGAAAAGGCCCGGCCGATTTCGTATCGGCCGCCGATCTGCGCGCCGAACAGGTCCTAACCCAGGAACTTCTGCGAGCGCGACCAACCTATGGCGTCGTCGGTGAAGAGCGTGGCAGGAAATCGGGGACCGATCCACATCGGCGCTGGTACATCGACCCGCTCAATGGTACCACCAATTTTTTGCACGGCATTCCGCATTTCTCCATCTCGATCGCGCTCGCCGACGGCGACGATATCATCGCGGGAGTCGTTTACGATCCGATCCGCGATGAGTTGTTCTGGGCCGAGCGCGGCATCGGCGCCTACGTCAACGATCGACGCTTGCGCGTCGCAGCGCGCGAAAAGCTTGAAGATGCGGTCATCGCCACCGGCATTCCTCATCTCGGCCGCGAAGCGCATGATGTTCTTCTCAAAGAACTAAAGGCCGTCATGGGCGCGACGGCGGGTGTCCGCCGGTTTGGCGCGGCATCGCTCGACCTCGCCTATGTCGCGGCTGGTCGCTACGACGGTTTTTGGGAGCACGGATTGGCGCCTTGGGATATCGCGGCCGGCATCGCGATCGTGCGCGAGGCGGGCGGTTTCGTCACCGATCTCGGCGGCGGCCTCGACGTATTGAAGACCGGCGACATCCTCGCTGCCAACGACCCGCTGCACCGCCCGCTTATGCGGGTGCTGGCCGCAGGACGCGCCGGAGCGCCATAGTTCCGTCATGATTGGTTCGTAATATTCGTCCTTGAAACTGAGGTTGTGATCCAAAACGACCCTGAGATATGGTGGATCGGTGCGCGAAAAACCTTGCACACCCACTTTCTGAGGATGCGGGAAGAACGCTAAATGCGTATAGCGAGTACACGACAACGTCTGCGACCGATCTTACTCGCATCAGTCGCGTTCCTCGCTGCGCCGGGCGCAGCCGGTGCCCAGGAACCCATCATCATCGGCGGCAGCGGCCTGCCGCCGATCGAGGTCAACCTCGCGGCCGCCGGGCCGCTGGTGACGCCGGATTTTCGCCGCGCGCTGGGCCGGCCGGATTCGGCGCGCCGCCCACCCGAGGTCGACATTGGTGGACTGCGAGTTCCAGCCGACCCAACGACGCGCCGCGAAAGCCGCCGTAAGGGCGCGGCGCAGCCGGCGACCCAATCGAAAGAAACAGCCGTTGCTCCAGGCGTGGGCGCGCCGACTGGACGGTCAGCGATCCGCGCGGCCCCGGAACGGACCGGGCCACGCATCCCGGCAACGCTGCTCCCGGCCGAGGTCGGGTCAACTGTTCAATCGGCGGCGGCGCCCTCTCAGCTGGAACAAGCCACCCCCCGCACCGTGCCGCCCGAGCCCCCGGCCTCTGCCAGATCGCAGGATCGACCTTCAAATAATCTGATCGCGCGCCCCGCAACAACTCCGGCGAAGGACAGCGTCAGCGCGCCGCTGACGCTGCCGGCGCCGCCGAGCGCGACCGAGAGGACTGCACCGGCGAAGACGCCCGACAAACCGGCCGCTGCCCGTTCCAACAATGCCGCCGTCCCGCCGAGCCCGACGGCGCCAGCCGCACCGCGAGCGTCCGTCGCACGCCTCGAGGCTCCGCCGCTCACGGCCCCGCCACCACCAACGCTCCCCGGGTCGGCGGCATCGGCGCCGGCGTTGACTGCTCCACCGCCGCCACTCGCACCGCCCCCGTTCGCGCCACCCTCAACGTCGGCCGCGGCGCCCGCACCCCCGCCAAGAGCACCGCCACCGGTTGTTTCCTCGCCGGCAACTACGGCAGCGCTACCGGCGCTTGCCCCAGCACGCACTCCGCCGGCGCCGGTAACCGATCGCGTTGCGCCGCCGCCACGCACCGTTGAAGCACCGCCCAGCCGCCCAACCCAAACCGCGTCGCTCCCACCGCCGTCGAACGGTCCGATTCTGGCGAAGGTTGTTTTTCCCGACGGCGCGATCAAGCTTTCGGGCGCCAGCGCCGAACAATTGCGGGCGATCGCCAAATCGATGGCAACGAGCGACACCCGCCTGCAAGTCCAGAGCTACGCGACCCCGGTCGGTGCCGACACCTCAAGCGGCGCACGGCGGCTCTCGTTGACGCGCGCGCTCGAGATACGCTCGTTCTTGATCGAGCAAGGGGTCAAGGGAACGCTGATCGACGTCCGCGCGCTCGGAGCGCCGCCGGACAGCCAAGGCGATCGGGTCGAGATCATAGCGCTGACCCCTTAGTGCGCCCAACCAGGGCGGCTCGTCGCAAACGCGTTTGCAAAGAGAGGCGCACATGACCCGCCCACAAAAATATTTGGTGCGGATGGCGGCATTTGTTTTTGCCGTCGTTCTCGTCGTCGCCGCACTCGCCAACTCGGTGTGGGATGCGTTCGCCGCCAACGTCGCGCTCAATGGATTGATCTTGGGCGTGTTCCTGTTCGGCGTGGTCTACGTATTTCGCCAGGTCATTCGCTTGGCCCCCGAAGCGCGCTGGATCGAGGTCTACCGGCGCAATGAGCCGGGTCTTTCGGTACCGCCGCCGCCGACGCTCTTAGCGCCGATGGCGTCGATGCTCGGCGAGCGCATCGGCCGTATATCGCTATCGGCCACGTCCCTTCGCAGCCTCCTCGACACCATCAGTTCGCGGCTCGATGAAAGCCGTGAGATCTCCCGTTACATGATTGGGCTGCTGATCTTCCTCGGCCTCCTCGGCACGTTTTGGGGACTCATTCAGACCATGGGATCGCTCAATATCGCGCTCGGTAAACTCTCGATCGCAAGCGGCGATGTGCAACACACGTTCAAGGACTTGCAGTCCGGATTGCGCGCGCCGCTCTCGGGGATGGGAACGGCGTTCTCGGCGTCGTTGTTCGGCCTCGCCGGATCGTTGGTCCTTGGATTCCTCGACCTGCAAGCGGGCCAGGCGCAGAACCGATTCTATAACGAACTCGAAGAATGGCTATCGAGCGTCACACACCTGTCGCGGGGTAGTGTCGGCGATGGCGACCAGTCGTTCCCGGCCTACGTCAGCGCGCTCCTCGAACAGTCCGCCGAAAGCCTCGCCAAGTTGCAGCGAGTCATCGCGCGCGGCGAGGAGGGCAGGCTCTCCGCCAATCAAGCCCTGTTGACGCTGACGGACCGGCTTTCGGTGTTATCCGATCAAATGCGAGCCGAGCAGGGCCTCATAGTCCGATTGGCCGAAGCGCAAACGGAGATCAAGCCCCTGATGCAGCGCATGGTCGACACCAACGAACGTGCCGCCGCCGGCGGGCTCATGCACCTCAAGAACCTCGACGTCTACGTCATGCGCCTGCTTGAGGAGACGACCGCCGGACGCAAGGAGTTGATCGAGGAATTTCGCAGCGAGGTGAAATTGCTCGCGCGTACCGTTGCGACAGCGATCGAGCACGGCACGCGGCAGCACTAGGAGCGCCCGATGGCACGACGTTCGCGCGCGCACCGCGGCATCGACATCTGGCCCGGTTTCGTCGACGCGCTCAGCACGCTGCTGCTCGGGATAACGTTCCTGCTCGTCGTGTTCACGTTCGGCCAGAATTTTCTCTCCCAAGCTTTGTCGGGGCGCGATGAGGCGCTGCAACGTCTCGATCGCCAACTGGCCGAACTGACCGATTTTCTGTCGCTCGAGCGTCAAGCAAATGCCGACCTACGGCTCTCGATGGCGCAGCTTTCGGCATCGCTTCAGGAATCGAGCCGCGAACGCGCGACATTGGCTCTACGCGCGGCTGAGCTCGATGGCCGGCTAGCGGCGGCGACCACCCACGCCGACCAGGCCGAGGTCGACCTCGCGACGTTGCAAAAATCGATGCAGGCTGACCGCGAAAAGATCGAACTGCAACTCGCCGAACTGGTGAGCCTCCGCCGCGACGTCGACGCACTCCGCGCGGTGCGGGCCGATCTTGAAAAGAAAGTCGCCGAGCACGTGGCGGAAGCCACCGCCACGCGCGACCGCAGCAAGGAGCTTGAGGCGCGCCTCGTGCGC
>SHVV01000045.1 GCA_009694095.1 Alphaproteobacteria bacterium
GCGCAATTCGGTTGGCGATGCTCGAGGTCGAATGCGTTGATGGTCGAAATACTCACCATCAAAACCTGCGCGAGCTCCGGGAGCTTCCACTTCAGAAACGCTCGGGCGGTACGGCATTGGCCGGCGGTCAACATGGCTCAAGACATTGTTTAATAATAATTTATTTATAATATTACTATATTATAGTAACATCGATAATTAGAATTTATATATCGAGGTCAACATAAATATTCATATAGTCAATTAAGGTGTGACCATAACCCTCAATGACCTGAGCGACCACGGATCGCAGACGAAGCCCTTTGTTCGTTCGGAGGCATTCACGACAAATATCGTAGTTCGCAAGGCAGACCTTCTGGACATCGAGATCGGCCTCGCGTCGGGGCGGGAAATTAGTTCTTTGTCTCGGGTCGAGCGTCTTCCAGTCGGGCCGGACCGAGTTAATCGCTTGGCCCAGGGTTGGCTCGCCTCGCGCCAATACGATGTGCTCGTCGCCGATTGTGCCGATCCGGCCGGGTACGGAACGTGGCCTCTTGGCCTTGCCGAAGCGCGGGTGAGGCGGCGTAGGACTATGCTTGGGTTTTTCGTTGGTTTCTGCCACCTAAATTCCGAATCGGCCGTGAAGCTCGCGAACGACGTGGCGATCTTCATCCGGCCGGACAGCGACGGGTGCCTAGCCGCTGCTCGATTGATTCAGCGGTTTGTCGAGTGGGCGCAGCGACGTCGGCGGTAATTCGGGCAGGTCGTATCGATCCGAGTTGGATCGGTTTGAAGAGTGTCGGACCGTACTATTGTGGCAAGCTCGAACCACGCGCCAAACGGCGGGCTGTACGCCCTCAAGTGTCGACCGGTTGACGCCGATGGGAGCGCGCGCTACGGGGTGAGTATGGCGGTTAGGGACTCAATCACTAGCAAGTTGACGGCGGCGTTTGCTCCGACGGAGCTTGAGATCATCGATGAGTCCCACCTCCATGCGGGCCACGTGGGCGCTCGACCCGGCGGCGAAACGCACTTTCGGGTGCGGATTACTGCCGCCGCGTTTGCCGGACAATCGCGTGTCGATCGCCAGCGTCAAGTATACGCGGTGCTGGCTGATGAGATGAAAGGCGGCGTTCACGCGCTCGCCTTAGCGACTACGGCTCCCGGCGAACGATCGCTCGTCCGCCGCTAACTGGGCAGTACCGCCAGCAGTAGGAGCGGCAAGGTCAAGAATGCGAGCGTCGTCGAGACCACGACCATGCTCGCGACTTCCGACGGATCGCGACCGTAGCGTTCGGCCAACATGTAGTTGAACACGGCGACCGGCATGGCCGAATCGAGAATCAGAACACCGCGCGCCGGCCCAGTAAGCCCGAACAACTCGGCAACGCCGTAGCCGACCGCGAAGCCCATGCCGAGTCGAAGGACCGACAAGGCCAACGTTCGCCGCAAACCGACGATTTTCAAGCTCGAGAGCGAGACGCCAAGCGCGAGCAGCATCAGTGGGATGCCCATGTTGCCAAGCAAACGGACGGTGTTGAGGAACCATTTTGGCGGCTCGATGCCGGTGGTCATGAATCCAAACGCAATCGCCAGAGCGTAAAGAATCGGCGACTTGAAAAACGATCCAAGCGCGCTCGAACCGCTCGCGATCCAGATGCCGATCGAAAAGTTGGCGACCGCCGCGATCACATACCACGCCATCCCAAACGCCAGGCCGATATCGCCGAACGCGAACAGGCAGAGCGGCAGGCCCATGTTGCCGACGTTGGGAAACATCAACGCAGGCAGAAATGTCCGTACCGGGTAGCCGGTCAAGACCAGCGTCAGTGCCCCGATCGCCATGAAACAGGCGAGCACCACGATCACCGCCGCGACCAATTCACCGAAGGCGCGCGGGTCGACCGGCAGCGTCGACACCGACGCGAGAATGAGGCACGGCACCGCGATATTCATCGTGAGTGGCGTGATCATCTGGGTGTCGAAGGGGAGTTTTCGCCGAGCCCAGCCGAACCCCAGTCCGGCGCAAACGAACAACGGGGCGATGATCGAGAACAGCTCGTACCACATGACCGGAGCGACCTGAGAGTAAAGAGCGAAGGCCGCTAGCTGAGGGCTTTTTCGCGGAGACGATGGGGCGTAACGCGGAGCGAGGTAATTTGGCTGTTGTTGCGGCGTAGCACCTCGAAGGTAAATTCGCCGATTGTCTGGCTATCGCCGATCTCCGGCAGCTCCTGTGCCGCGTTGATCACGAGTCCGGCGACCGTCGCGGCGCGGTCTTCCGGAAGATTCCACTCCAGCGCTCGATTGATATTGCGGATCGTGGCTATCCCGGCGACGATATAGCGGCCATCCGATAGACGGCGATAGTCGCTTTCCTTCGGCCGCTCCGGTTCGGCGGCAAGATCGCCGACGATCTCCTCGAGAATATCGGCGAGCGTCACGAGTCCCATCAGGCTGCCGTACTCGTCGACCACGAGGGCCATGTACTGGTGGCGACGGCGAAAGGCGTTGAGCTGCTCGCGCAGAGTCATTGTTTCGGGAACGAACCACGGCGTCGTCACCAGCGGCGCTAGGTCGAATTGGGCTGAATCGCCGCCAACGGCACGCAGAGCGCGCAGCACATCCTTGAGGTGGAGGATGCCGACGATGTTGTCCGGATTGTCCTTCCACAACGGTATCCGTGAGTGCGGGCTTGCGAGCATCGCGGCCGCGATCGCCGCCGCCGGCTGGTCGATGTCGAATCTCACCATGTTGATGCGGTGGATCATGATTTCGCCGACTTCGATTTCGGACAGCTCGAGCACGCTCTCGATCATGTTGCGATCGTGCTGGTAGAGCGCCCCTGTCGCGGCGTGCAGATAAATCGCGCCGCGGATCTCGTCGAGCGGCGAGACGAGGCTTGCCGCATGCTTGCTGCCTAAGAGATGAAGCACCAGCCTGACCGGCGCCAGGACGAGGAAGGTGAACGGCGCAAGAAACCAATAGACGGCGCGGATTGTCCGGGCGGCAGCGAGCGATACCCGATCGGCATTGCGGATGGCGTAGGTCTTGGGCAATACCTCGCCGAAGGTGACGATCAGAACCGTCATGAGCGCGGTCGAATAAGCGACGCCCGCGGGACCGAACGTCTCGATGAGGAGGCTCGTCGCGAGCGACGAAGCCAAGATGTTGACCATGTTGTTGCCGAGCAGGACCGCGCTGATCAATTGTTCGCGGCGGTCGAGCAGCCAGCTCACGATGCGGGCGCTGTGCCGGCCGCCGCGCGCCAGATGGTGTATGCGCGGCCGCGACGCCGCCGTGATTGCAGTTTCCGATCCCGAAAGGAACGCCGATATCAGAATCAGTCCGGTGATCGCGACGATCGTGATCGTGGTCTCGGCGTTCATCGTGTCCGCATGATCCTCGTCGAGGGGTTGATCAAGCGCCGAGCGCGTTCTTGAGCACGTGGGCCAGCGCTGCCGCGGGCACGGCGTGCTCGACGAAGGCATGGCCGATGCCGCGTGCCAAGATGAACGTGAGCGCACCATCCTTGACTTTCTTGTCTTGGCGCATCCGCGCCGCGATGCGCTCACTCCTGATGCCGGTCAGTCCGGCCTCCGCCGGTGACGTCGGCAATCCGACCGCGCCTAAATGCCGGCGCACTCGTTCGAGGTCGGCCGGCGGACAAAGTCCGAGCTCGACCGAAAGCGCGAACGCAAGCGACAAACCGATCGCAACCGCCTCGCCGTGCAGCAAACGGCTGCTGTAGGCGGCCTCGGCCTCGAAGGCATGCGCGAAGGTGTGGCCCAAGTTGAGCAACGCCCGATGATCGTTCGTCTCGTGCTCGTCGTGTCCAACAATGGCAGCCTTTGCCGCGCATGATCGGGTGATCGCGTAGCGGCGCGCGTCCGCTCGACCGCTCAACACATCCGCGCCATTCTTCTCGAGCCAGGCGAAAAACGCTGCATCACCGAGCAGTCCGTACTTGACGACCTCGGCATAGCCAGCCTTGATCTCGCGCATCGGCAGTGTGTCGAGCACCGCGGTGTCCGCAATCACCAGGCGCGGCTGATGGAATGCGCCGATCAGGTTTTTGCCGTGCGCCGAGTTGATGCCCGTCTTGCCCCCGACCGAGCTGTCGACTTGGGCCAGCAGTGTCGTCGGTATCTGCACGAAGTCCATTCCGCGTCGGACGATACTAGCGGCGAAGCCGGCTAGGTCACCGATGACGCCGCCGCCGAAAGCGACGAGCACATCGCCGCGTTCGACTTCGGCGTCGAGCAGATAGCCGGTCAGTTCTTCGAGGTGGGCGAAATCCTTGGTCCCTTCCCCGGGTGGCAACACGATCGACTGATGCGCGATCGCGGCCGCGTCGAACGCTTGGTCGAGCGTCGCGAGGTGGCGGTCGGCGACGGCGCGATCCGTGACCACGACGACGCGCGGGCGCGCTAAGAGGCCACGCAAGGCCTGCCCGGCCGTTTCCAACAGCCGCGGTCCGACGAGAATGTCGTAGCTCCGCGGCCCGAGTGCCACGGACACACGATCGCATTGCACCGGGCGATCCGACACGTTTTGCATAGTGGTTTGACCGAGCGTCACGCTGTCGCGACGGCGACGTCCAACCCACCGGGGTCGGCGATGATGTCGTCTGCGTCCGGTCGCTCGGTGATCTTGCGCAGAATTTCCGCCACGACCACGACGTGCAGCGCGTCGGGGGTGTCGATGGTCATGTCGGCCTCGGCGTAGATCGGATGTCTCTCCGCCATCAGTCGACTCATGACTTCGCGCGGATTGCCTTGTTTGAGCAGCGGTCGGTCGGAACGGCGCTGCACACGTCGCAGCAATACCTGGAGTTCGGCGCGTAGCCAAATCGACAAACCGTGTTCGCGGATCGCGGCCCGTGTCGTCGGGTCCATGAACGCGCCGCCGCCGGTCGCGAGAACGTGCGGCGGTCCGTCGATCAAGCGAGCAATGACCTTACGTTCGACGTCGCGAAATGCGGCCTCGCCGTGCCGTTCGAAGATATCGGCGATCGAGCATCCCGCCGCTTCTTCAATTGCTTGGTCGGCGTCGTGGAACGGAGTATCGAGGCGAACCGCGAGCCGTCGGCCGATCGAGCTCTTGCCGGCGCCCATGAGACCGACCAACACGAGCGTGCGCTTGAGCACCGGTCGATGCGCCGCCTCGCTTCGTTCGCGAGGTACGCTCACGGCCGGGCGTCCGGGTGTCGTTGAAACGCCGACGGTCGATCGTTACATTGCCGCAACATTGCCATAATCAATAGTCTACCATAGCTTCGCGGCCGATGTTCCCGCCGAGGCGTTCGAAGAGGTCCTCCATCCGCCGATGAAAGCAATCATTCTCATCGTCTGCGCCCTATTTGTCATTGTCGCTGTTGGCGGCTTTACGTTCCTGGTGACCTGGGACATTCCACCTCCGTCAGCTCGTATCGAAAAAGTGATCGCCAATGAGCGCTTTCCGAAATAGAGCTGCCCGCCGTTGCGCTTTGGCAGTGGCTTTAGCGACTCTGGCATGGATTCAGCTCGGTACTTTTTTCAACGGCGCGCTCGCCCAGTCCGACGTCGGTCGCCCCGTCCCACTTGTGCCTCCGCTCGGAGCGGGGCAGGGCCTTGCGGTGCCGGCTGCCGAGCCGGCGGAACCCAACGCGGAGAATAAGCCGGGCACGTCCAGCGTTCAAATCAACGAACTCGGTGCGATCGATCCCTCTTCGATTGGCGTTCTCGAAATCGCCGATGGTAGTTTTGGGATCGAGATGTGGAATGGCATTCGGCGCGGTCTCGTTGAAGCTCTGCTGCCGCTCCTACAGGTCCCAACCACATCGCCGGCGCTCCGTTCGCTGGTCCGCCGACTTCTGCTTTCGACCGCCCGCGTACCACCGGGCGACGGCGGACCGATTAGCTTGATCGCATTGCGCCTGGAGCGCCTCGCCGCCGCTGGTGACATCGATGGCGTCGAAGCTTTGCTTAAGAGCGTACCGCCACGGGTTCGCGAACGCCCGATCACCCGCATCCGCGTCGACAACTACCTCCTCGGCGGCAATACCGGGGCCGCATGTAGCGAATTTCAAGCTGCTGCTGCCGAGGACGAGCGCGAATCATATTGGCTCAAAGGTATGGCGTTTTGCCGGGCGCTTGCGGGCGACCACACGCAGGCGGCGTTTGCCGCCATGTTGCTTCGCGACAACGGCGAAAAAGAGGATTCCTCGTTCCTTGCTTTGCTCAAGGTGCTGTCGGGCGACCGCGGCGCCAAGGTCGAGGGAGCGAACCCGACGACCGCGCTTCACTTCACGATGCTGCAGGCGGCAAAACAGAAGTTCACCGACGTGGCGCCTGACGGGGTTTTACCGGCGATCTACGCGGCGCTCGCGCGCGCGCCTGGTGCTGACCTCGATGTTCGACTTATCTCCGCCGAACGCGCCGAATCGGTCGGTGCGCTAAAGCCCGAAGCAGTGGCTGAAATTTACCGAAGCGTTCTGTTTACGCCTGACGAACTCAGCGATGCTCCGAACTCGATCAAGAAATTATCGCCTGCACGCGCCAGCGCGCTTCTGTACCAACTCGTTCAAGTGCAAGAGTCGCCGTTGGCGCGCGCCGAAGCGCTGGCGCTCTCCTTCAAGCTTGCGCGCGAACGAAGCACGTTCGCGACCTCCGCACGCGTCAATCTCGCGCCGTTGCGGGCGATAGCACCGGCGGTCGAGCTTGCGTGGTTTGCCGTTTACGCCGTACCGGCGCTTTATCTCGGCGGCGAGGTCGATGCGGCGCGGCAATGGTTTTCGATGGTGCAGCGCAACAGCAACGCCGCTTCACCCGACGCCGCTATCGCCGTTCTCAAACTGCTGCCGGCCGCATTGGTCCGCGACGCGCGGCTCACCGAAAAATGGGAAGGATCGGCGGTAGCGGCCTGGGCCAACGCCCTCAAAGAAGTCTACGCGTCCGCCGCCGATCAGCAGGCTCACGCCTCGCTCTTTTTCACGCTACTCGAGGCAAATGGGTTGGCGGTTCCTGCGGCGGTTTGGGAGCCGTTGTTAACGGCGCCGCTCACGCAAGCTGCCGCCATGCCATCGGCGCCGCTGCTTGCGCAACTCCGAGCCGCCGCGGATGCCAAGCGAGCGGGCCCCGTCGTTCTATTTTCGTTGCTTGCAATCGGCGCCGACGGTCCCAAGACGGCTGATCCGCGGGCGCTCGCCGAAGTGATCCGGTCTCTGCGTCAGGTTGGGTTGGCCGAGGATGCGCGCGCGCTGGCCTTCGAAGCGGTGTTTGCGCGGAACGTCATCGTCTGGTGAAGGCGCTGCGCCGGTCCAGCGCGACGATGTCAGCGGCGCCCGATCGCCAGATTGAACTGTTTCTCGACATGTTGTCGGCCGAGCGCGGCGCCGCCGATGCTACCCTCAGCGCCTACGCGCGCGACCTTAGTGATCTAGCGGCGTTTGCCGTCAAACGCGGCGTCGCGGTCGGTCGAGCCGACGCGGGACTGATCCGCGCCTATCTGGCGCGGCTGACCGGGTTCGGCTTCACCGCAGCGACGGCTGGGCGAAAGCTCTCAGCGTTTCGTCAGTTCTATCGTTTTCTCTATGCCGAAGGTGTCCGCGCCGACGACCCAACGGCGACGCTCGACAGCGCCAAACGGCGGCGCCCCTTGCCGAAAATCCTCTCCGAGGCCGAAGTCAACGCCATCTTGGCGGCGGCGCGATCAATCGAAGGTGCCGAAGGGGTGCGGCTGCACGCTTTGATCGAGGTGTTGTATGCGACGGGGTTGCGCGTTTCCGAACTGGTTGCGTTGCCGCTTTCGGCGCTACGGCCGGATCAGCCGTTCCTCATCGTGCGCGGCAAAGGTGGCAAGGAGCGCCTGGTACCGCTGGGTCGCGCAGCGCGCGAAGCGCTGGTCGAATACCTCCGCGTGCGCGACTCGTTTCTCCGGGCGTCCGATGCCGAAGAAGGCGGTCGAGCCGCGTCGAAATGGCTGTTCCCGTCGAGCGGTGCGAAAGGGCACCTGACACGGCAGCGGCTTTTCCAACTTCTAAAACGGCTCGCATCGGCCGCAGGGCTGCCCGCTCGCAAGGTTTCGCCGCACGTGTTTCGGCACGCATTCGCCAGTCACTTGCTGGCGCATGGCGCCGACCTGCGCGCAGTCCAACAGATGCTTGGACATGCCGATATCTCGACGACCGAGATCTACACCCATGTGCTCGAAGAGCGCATGAAGGCGCTGATCGCCAAACACCCGTTGGCGCGGGTCGGTGGGGCGCGTCGCTAACGCGCCGCCGGGTGCCGGGCGCGCGACGCGAAGAACGCGGTGACAACGGCGGTGGCGTCGAGTTCGGTCGTGGCGCGGCCGATCAAGCGCTCGCCGGCATAGATCCGGCCGCCGGGCCAAAGGTGGCCACCTCCTTTCACGGCGTAAAAGGCGACCGCGGTCTGGTCGCGGCACGCGCTCCACAACGAATGGACGATCTCGGTGCCGTCGTCAGGGTCGCGATCGGCGTACTCGACCGCCGTCGGCGGTTCGAGGCACTCGTTGTGGCGCACCCAAAACCCGACCGTCTCCTGCACCGAGCGAACCACGCCCCGGGTCTTGCCTAGCGCGCGGACCGCCCCGCCGCCATAGGGGACGAGCGGGTCATCGGTTCCGGCGACTATGACTGCTGAAACGGCACTCTGCGGCTCGCAATCGACTTCGCTCGGCTGGGCCGCGGCGATAACGGCGATCGCGGCGAAGCGCTCGGCGTGCTCACACGCCAACCGGAGCGCCATCATGCCGCCATTGGAGATGCCGGCGGCGTAGATGCGCGCGGCGTCGATCGGGAATTCGCGTCCGAGCGCGTTGATGAGGTCGGTGAGGAACGCGCTGTCGTCGATATCGAGTTGGTGCGCCTCGCTGTCGACGTCGGGACGGCCGTCGTTCCATTGCCGGCGATACCCATCGGGGTAGACGATGAGCGCGCCGGCGCGGCCCGCCGTCGAATTGAACCGACCGAGCGTCAACCACTCGGCGCCAATCCCCGATCCAGCGCCGCCATGCAAAACCAAGATCATCGGGCGCGCTGCGCCATCCGTGCGCAGCTCGGCATAGAGTCGATAGGTTCGCTCGCGACCGCCGCTCACCAACATTTGACAAACGGTGCCGGTCTTTTCGGTTTGGGCTTCGCGCTCGCGGAGCGGCAAGCAGCGCTCCACAGCGAACCCCGAGTCGGCAACGGACAGAGCGAGCGAAACGAAAGCGGCTAGCCCGACTCGGACTGCTGCGGCCATGACGTCGTCAGCCCGAACGGCCGTGGCAGTGTTTGTACTTCTTGCCCGTACCGCAGGGGCATGGCGCATTGCGCGGCACTCGGCCCCAGGTCGCTGGATCGGCGGGATCGATGCGCGGCGCCGCTTTGCGAGGCGTGCTTGCCGGCGTCGCCGCCGCCGCGTCCATCTCGTTTGTGCCTGACTGGGGATCGAGATGGACTTCGTGCATATCCGGTTGGGGTGGCTGCGGTAACTGCGGTGCTTGCGGCGCGACCTGCAGCTCGACATGCGCCAGAATCGTGGTCACTTGCTCGCGCAGGGTTACAAGCATGGTCTCGAACATATCGAACGCTTCGCGCTTGTATTCGTTGAGCGGATCGCGTTGCGCGTAGGCACGGAGGCCGATGCCTTGGCGCAAATGATCGAGGTGCAGAAGATGCTCCTTCCACTGCTGGTCGAGAATTTGCAGCAGCAGGCTTTTCTCCACCATGCGCCAGAGTTCGGCGCCGTAGTTCGCGGCCCGCTCGGCCATCCGCCGTTCGGTGGCGCTCTCGATCCGCTCGCGAATCTCTTGATCGGCGATACCTTCTTCCTTGCCCCATTCGGCGATCGGTAGATCGAGCCGGAAGATGCGCGCAACCTCGATCTCGAGCGAGTCGAGATTCCACTGCTCGGCGTAGGCTCGTTCGGGAATGAATTTGGCGACCAGATTGGCGATGATCTCCGAGCGCATGTCCTTGATGGTGTCGGAGACGTCGGTCGAGCTCATGATCTCCTTGCGCTGGTCGTAGATAACTTTGCGCTGGTCGTTCATTACATCGTCGAACTTAAGAAGATTCTTGCGCATATCGAAGTTGCGCGCTTCGACCTTTTGCTGAGCCTTTTCGAGCGCTTTGTTGATCCACGAGTGGATGATGGCCTCGCCGTCCTTGAGGCCAAGGCGTCGAAGCACGCCGTCCATACGCTCGGAGCCGAAAATACGCATCAAATCGTCTTCGAGCGAGACGAAGAACTTTGACGCGCCCGGATCGCCTTGGCGGCCCGATCGGCCGCGGAGTTGGTTGTCGATGCGCCGACTCTCGTGGCGCTCGGTGCCGATGACGTAGAGGCCGCCGGCGTCGAGGACTTTCTTTTTCTCGGCCGCGACCTCGGCCGCGATCCGCATCTCGGCCGCCGCGCGCTCGGTCGGGTCGACGATCGCCTCCTCCTCCTGGCGGTTGCGCATCTCGCGGTTGCCGCCGAGCTGAATGTCGGTGCCGCGGCCAGCCATGTTGGTAGCGATGGTGACCGAGCCGAACCGACCGGCTTGGGCCACTATCATCGCTTCTTGTTCGTGGTAGCGAGCGTTGAGGACGTGGTGGGGAACTTTCTTTTTCTTGAGCATCTCGGACAACAGCTCCGATTTCTCGATGCTGACGGTGCCGACCAGCGTCGGTTGGCCGCGCTTGTGGCACTCTTCGATCAGAGTTACGACCGAATCGTACTTTTCCTTGCCGGTGCGGTAGACCTCGTCGTCCTCGTCCTTGCGAATCATCGGCAGGTTGGTCGGGATTTCGACGACTTCGAGTTTATAGATGTCGGCGAATTCCGACGCTTCGGTCGAAGCTGTTCCGGTCATGCCGGAGAGCTTGGTGTAGCCGCGGAAGTAATTCTGGAACGTGATCGTCGCCAGCGTTTGGTTTTCCTGTTGGACCTCGACGCCTTCCTTGGCTTCGAGCGCCTGGTGGAGTCCTTCGGAATAGCGCCGACCTTCCATCATGCGGCCGGTGAACTCATCGATGATGATGACTCGATTGTCTTTGACGATGTAGTCGACGTCGCGCGCGAACAGATTGTGGGCCCGGATTGCCTGGTTCACATGGTGAAGGACCGCGACGTTTTGGATGTCGTACAGGTGATCGCCCTTGAGCAGCTTCGCCTCGCGCAACAATCCTTCGAGATGCTCGATGCCGCGGTCGTTGAGAACGGCGGTACGGGTCTTCTCGTCCTTTTCGATGTCCTCGGCGACGAGCTTCGGAATGAAGGCGTCGATCGTTTGATAGAGCTCGGAACTCGTCTCGCCAGCTCCCGAGATAATGAGCGGCGTGCGCGCTTCGTCGATGAGAATAGAATCGACTTCGTCGACGATCGAAAAATTGAAGCCGCGTTGCACCATCGACGCGAATTCGAATTTCATGTTATCGCGTAGGTAGTCGAAGCCGAACTCGTTATTGGTGCCGTACGTGATGTCGGCAGTGTAGGCGGCGCGACGCTCCTCATCGCTCAAACCCGGAACGATGCAACCAACCGAAAGGTCGAGGAAGCGATAGACCCGACCCATCCAACCGGCGTCGCGGCGAGCGAGATAATCGTTGACAGTAACGACGTGGACGCCCTTACCTTCGAGCGCGTTCAGATAGGCCGGCATCGTGGCGACGAGCGTCTTGCCTTCGCCGGTCTTCATTTCGGCGATCTTGCCGCTGTGGAGGACCATGCCGCCCATGAGCTGAACGTCGAACGGACGCTCGTTAAGCACCCGCCGGGCCGCGTCGCGGACGACGGCAAACGCCTCAGGCAGCAGATCGTCGAGGTTGGCACCGTCGGCGATCCGCTTTTTGAACTCACCCGTCTTCGCCTTAAGCGCTTCATCGGAGAGCGCTCGCATCGCCGAATCGAGCGCGTTGATGCGTCCGACGTCCTTCTCGAGCAGCTTCAACGCGCGATCATTGGCTGTGCCAAACAAGCGCTTGGCCAAGTTACCCAGCATTGATCACGTTTCCTTGAATTCGAGGGCCGGCGAAGCTTCGTACGAAAGGAGACATAAGTGGGACCCTTGCCGCTGTCAACGACGCCCGCTTGCGCCGTGAGCCGGGTCATGCCACAAACCCGCCGCGTCTGAATCACGCTGTATCATCAATATCTTCCGAGCCTTGCCGTCATGAAAAAGCCCGCTCGTTCACCACTCGCTCCGAAGAAGTTTCCGCTGATCGCCCCGGTGCCGGGCGTCCGTCTCCTCACGGCCGCGGCTGGAATACGTTATGTCGGTCGAACCGACCTCCTCGTGGCGACGATGCCCGCGACTACGACCGTCGGCGGCGCCTTCACGCTATCGAAGGCTGCGTCGGCTCCGGTACTGTGGTGCCGCAAGGCTTTGAAGGATGGGCGGGCCAGGGTACTCGTTGCGAACTCGGGTAACTCGAACACGTTCACCGGTAAGCGTGGCGAAACGGTCGTCAGCGCCACCGTCGCCGCGGCCCGCGCCCACACCGAGTGCCGAGTAAGCGACGTCTTCATCGCCTCGACCGGCGTGATCGGCGAGCCGCTCGATCACCGCCGAATCACCGCTGCTTTCCCGGGATTGTTCGCGCTCGCCAAGCCGCACTCATGGCGCGATGCCGCCGAAGCCATTATGACCACCGACACTTACCCAAAGGCTGCCGGCGCGAGCGCGACCATCGGCGGCGCGCGCGTCTCGATCGCCGGCATCGCCAAGGGTTCGGGCATGATTGCGCCCAATATGGCAACGATGCTCGCTTTCGTTTTCACCGATGCCGCGATTCCGGTGCGCGTTTTGCAGCAGCTGGTGAGCGAGTTCACCGATCGCTCGTTCAATGCCATCACCGTAGACTCCGATACTTCGACCAGCGATACGGTGCTGGTGTTCGCGACTGGCTGCGCCGATCATCCCCGAGTCACCGGTCCCCACGCCGATCTACTCAAGGATTTTCGCGCCAAGCTCGAGGGCGTGATGCGCGATCTCGCGCACCAGATTGTTCGCGACGGCGAGGGCGCGCAGAAATTCATCGCCATCACCGTGAGCGGCGCGCGCGATGATGCCTCGGCGCGCCGCATCGGCATGACGGTCGCGAATTCGCCGTTGGTAAAAACCGCGATCGCCGGCGGCGACCCGAATTGGGGCCGTGTCGTCGCCGCCGTCGGGAAGGCAGGGGAACCGGCGAATGTCGGCAAGCTGTCGATCGGGATGGGCGGTATGCCGATCGCCCGCCGCGGCGAGATCGTTGACGGCTACTCCGACGCCAGAATCGCGCGTTACCTGCGCGGTCGCGAGGTCGCGATCGACGTCGACGTCGCCGTCGGTCGCGGGCGTGCCACGGTTTGGACTTGCGACCTCACCCACGGCTACATCGATATCAACGCCTCCTACAAGACGTGATCGACGCGCGATGCACGACTACAAAATCGCCGGCGTCCGGTGGAGCCAGGCATGAGCGCCCCGCTTCCGCTCGTTCTCGTCGCCGCGCTCGCGCTTGTCGATAGCGATAGCCGTGTGCTGCTGACCCAGCGACCGAAGGGTAAGTCGATGGCGGGCCTCTGGGAGTTTCCCGGCGGTAAGGTCGAGCCCGGTGAACTACCGGAGGGTGCCGTCATTCGCGAGGCGCACGAAGAACTTGGCATCGATATTGCCGCGAGTTGCTTGGCGCCGGTCACCTTCGCGTCGCATTCGTACGAGACCTTCCATCTCCTGATGCCGCTTTTCGTGTGCCGCGTGTGGCGAGGGACGGTGACCGGTCGCGAGGGCCAGGCGCTCGCCTGGGTGCAGCCCCGCGATATGGCCGGCTACGCGATGCCGCCCGCCGACAAGCCGCTCGTCGCCCTGCTGCGCGACTTGCTGTGAGGTCCTATCGGCGATGCTCGCGAAATAGGTGAGAAAATCGTCGATCTCGCGCCGGGACAACGAAAAATCCGTCATCGGCGGATGCGGTTGGATAAGTCGGCTTCGGAGATAGTCCTCGCCGTTGGACCGACAGGCGATGGCGGCGCTTCGTCCGATCCGGCAGGGCCGCTCGCGGTGTGGCAGCCGATCCACGAGCGCTCGGAAATCTGCCGGCCAGAATTTGCCTGCATCGTCTGCGCTGCGGCTTGGGTTGCGGCCGATGCCAGCACCGCCAAGGCGATCAAAAAGTCGCGCGCGCGCATGATCGAAATCCACTTCGCCGTCATTCGGTCGACACGATACGACGGCCCATGCCCCGGCTCGTTGATCGAAATCAAGCTGGTTAGGGCCGTGCCTTGTCGCCGGCGGGCTGCTCGATTGATCCCAGCGCCTCGGCCAAGCGCTCGGCGGTGCTGCCGGGCTTCAACGGCTGTTGCTGCGAGGGGTGCGGCCGCCAGCCGCTCAAGTAGATCACCTCAAAGGTGGCCCGAATTCGCCCACCAGGGGCGCTAAAGAGATCGCTATAGGCCTCGACCATGCGCGTCAGGGTCGTGCGGCGGAGCGGAACGCGGCGCCGAGCCACAAGCGCGTTGGTCTCGCCCATGGCCCGGAGGTCGGCCAGAAGCTTCCACGGTGTTTCATAGTTGACGGTGATGATGTCGTTGTCGACGACGGGTAGCGCGAAGCCGGCCCGCTGCAGCAGCGCACCAGCATCTGCCATGCTGGCGAAGGGTGCGACCCGTGGGCTGGCGCCGCCTTCGATCGCGACTTCGGCGGCGAGAAAAGCGTGGCGCAGTTCGGTCAGCGTCTCGCTGCCAAACATCGCCGCGAGCAGCAGACCGTCGGGCTTAAGAGCTCGATTGATTTGCAGCAGCGCGCCGGGGAGGTCATTGGTCGAATGCAGCGAGAGCGCACTCAGGACGAGATCGAAGGTACCGGCGCCGAAGGGGAGAAATTCCTCGTCGGCGACGACGCAGTTCGTGGCGACGCAGCGGCCGGCACAGCGCGCCAGCAACCGATCCGAAAGGTCGGCGGCGACGAGGTGACCAACGCGGCCGCTCGTGAGAGCGGCTTCGGCGAGCGCGCCGTCGCGGGCGCCGAGATCGAGCGCGAGCTCGAAGCGGCGGGCGACGTCGGCCAGTCGATCCGTGAGACGGGCGGCGACCTCGGCGAACAGGAACGGGGTTTCGACCGTGGCCGCGCTCCGATCGCGGCGGCGGCGAATCGTGAAGCGATCGAAGACGAGCGGGGGTCCGGCACCTTGAGTCACGCCCGATATATCGCACGCGACGAGCGCGAGGGCCACAATGTGGCAGGCGACGTATCTACCGCGCTCGGTACCGGGTTACGTCGCGAGGCGAAGTTCGTCGTCGACGCCGTTCTACCGCCATACTGTTCGAGTTGCCGCCGCCTCATCACCGAGGAGCACGAACTTTGCGGCGAATGTTTCCGGCGGCTTTCGTTCATCACCGCGCCGCTTTGCACGATCTGCGGTACGCCGCTCGGGTTCGCTGGCGGCCTGCTGTGCGGTGAGTGGCTACGCTCGCCTTCGCCTTACGCCCGGGCACGCGCCGCGCTCTATTGCGAGGATGCCTCGCGCCCGCTGCTGCTCGGGTTCAAACATGCCGACCGTACCGAGGTAGCGTGGGTGTTGGCGCGCTGGATGGCGACCGCCGCGTTGGCGCTACAACTAGTCAGCTTTGCTCGCCCACGCTTTGGCCGGCTCGGCCAAACGTCGCGTGCTTCCCGACGCGCTCAAACGGACGCGGGCCACGCCGGCGCAAGGGCAGCTCGCTCGGCTTAACCGAATTCGCAACGTTGCCGTTGCCTTCGCCGTCGCGCCACGACCGCGGCCAAAGATCGCTGGTACCCGGATTCTCTCGGTCGACGACGTCATAGCCACCGGTGCCGCCATCCGGGCGTGCAGCCGAGCGCTTCTCGCCACTGGCGCCGCCACGGTCGTCGTCGTGACCGTGGCGCGAGTTGTCAAGGGCGATCCCAAAGTTATATAGCTGAAGGCGAATCCGTGGCGCCGGTAGCGCACGGACGGTCGAGGAATCGGCGCTATGGCTGACGTTACGATCTACACCACGATGTTGTGCCCTTACTGCGCGCGGGCAAAAAAATTGCTGACCGATAATAAGGTGCGATTCACCGAGATCGACGTTTCTTACGATCCGGATCAGCGCGAAGAAATGACCAAGCGCGCGAACGGCCGGCAAACGGTGCCGCAGATTTTCATCGGTCCGACCCATGTCGGCGGGTGCGACGATCTGTTTGCGCTCGATCGAGCGGGCAAGTTGGATTCGCTGCTGGCGGGCGCATGACGCGTGCGCTCGGTTCCTTCACGGTTGCCTGCGTCCAGGTCAACGCTGGCAACGATCTCGACGCCAACGTCGCCGCGGCCGGCGATCTGATCCGCCGCGCGCGCGACGCGGGCGCGGCTTTGATTGTGCTGCCGGAAAACGTGTCGATGATGGCGAACGGCCCGAAGGAGATTCGTGACAAGGCGATGCGCGAGCGCGAGCACACGGCGCTCGCCGCGTTCCGCGATCTGGCGGCGAATGTCGGCGCGTGGCTCTTGATCGGATCGCTGAGCGTCAAGCTGGATGAAGACCCCGACGGGCCGGTCGCCAACCGCTCGTTCCTCGTCGATGACGTCGGCTCGATCGTCGCGCGCTACGACAAGATTCACATGTTCGATGTCGATCTGGCGGGGGGCGAATCCTACCGCGAGTCGAAGAATTATCGCCCTGGCGCCGCAGCGGTGGTCGCACCGACACCGTTCGGCAAGATCGGCCTCACGGTTTGCTACGATCTGCGCTTTCCGCACCTGTACCGCATGCTCGCCCAGGATGGCGCCGGCATCCTGACCGTGCCCTCGGCCTTCACCAAAGTCACCGGCGAGGCGCATTGGCACGTCTTATTGCGGGCGCGGGCGATCGAAACCGGTGCGTATGTGGTGGCGCCGGCGCAGACCGGGACTCACCCCGGCGGCCGCAAAACCTTCGGCCATTCGCTGGTGGTAGCGCCCTGGGGCGAGGTGGTGGCCGACGGCGGCCTCGAACCCGGCATCGTGACCGCCGTTATCGATCCGGCGAAGTCGGCCGAGGCGCGGGCCATGGTTCCCTCGCTCGGGCACGACCGTCCGTTCGCGCTCGCACCGGCGTCGCCGCGCGCCAAGGTTCGCGAGGTCAATTAGTTCGCACCATGTCAACCAATGCCGAGCACCGCCGGGTCAAGTTCCGGGCTCGGTTTGCAGCCGCACAGGCGTTGGACGACGCGTGGTGGTGAGCCCTCGATCAGGCCGTGTTCATAGCCGATGATATGGAGCGAAGGGCTGAACGCGGTCAGTAATTCGCCGGGCGCCAGGAGAAACGCTGGGTTGTTCGGTCGGCCCCAGCGTTCGTTGCCGCGGGCGAATGTTTCGTAGATGAGGACGCCGCCCGGCTCGAGCGCTGCCGTAATATGAGGAAAGAGCGGCCGATGGAGGTAGTTGGTTACGATGATAGCGGAGAAGCGGTGTCCGGCGAACGGCCAATTGTTGGCCTCGAGATCGACGGGGATCGTCGACAGGCGTGGATCAGCGATGGCGCGCGCTACTGTTATGTTGCGGTCGATGCCGATGACGTGGTGTCCGAGGGCCAACAGATAGCGGAGGTGGCGACCGCTGCCGCAAGCCAAGTCAAGCACCGCGCCGCCTGAATGTGGGACAAGCGGCGCGAAACGAACCACCCACGGTGCGGGTGCGGCTATCTCGGGGTTAACCACGAGTCGATCGAGGGTTGCGAAAATTGTCAGTCACTCTCTATATTTTGTGCTATTTCGCAGAAGAAATGGTTAGCGATGATCGTTTTTGACCTTCAATGTGACGGCGGCCACGTATTCGAGGGCTGGTTTGCTGATAGCGTGGCGTTTGCCAAGCAGGCGAAGCGCCGCCTGGTGGTTTGTCCGGCGTGCGGCTCGAAGCATGTCGGCAAAGCGATGATGGCGCCTAATATTTCGTCGCCGAAGAAGAAAAAGAATCCGTCCGGCGAGCCGGAGCCGGCAGCGACCGAAACGGCTCCGACGTTCGACAAAGCCAAGGAAGAAACGGCGAAATACGTCAAATTTCTCAAGACGATGCGCGATCATGTCGAAAAGAACTGCGACTATGTTGGCAGCGACTTTGCCGAAGAAGCGCGACGCATCCATTACGGCGAAACCGAAAAGCACAATATTTACGGCGACGCGACGCCCGACGAAGCGGCGCGGCTGAACGAAGAGGGGATC
>SHVV01000046.1 GCA_009694095.1 Alphaproteobacteria bacterium
AAGCACTTGCACGACCCCGGCGGCGGCGTGCGCTCGGATCCTGTTGCGTTCCTCGAACGGCACTAGCCGTGCCAGTGTCGCTTCGACCATGGCCCGATAGCTGGCGGCGGTGACATAGTGTCCGCCGAATTCCTCGGCGAGCGTCACGACGCCGATCGGCAGCGAGATCGCGTCGGCCAAGGTATGCACGGCACCGTCCTGGACGACCCACAATAATTCCGTCGATCCGCCACCGATGTCGAACACCAACGCATAACGGGCATCGGCGAGAATGAGCGGCCGGCACCCGGCGAGAGCCAGACGCCCCTCCTCGTCGGGCGAAATGATGTCGAACTGAATGCCGGTCTCGGCCCCGACGAGGCGAATGAATTCGGCGCCATTGCGCGCGCGCCGACACGCCTCGGTTGCGACCGAGCGCACGCGAGTAACGCTGCGACGCTCCATTTTCGCCGAGCACACCCTGAGCGCCCGAATAGTCCGATCGATCGCCTCTTCGCCGAGGAGGCCGGTCTCGCTCAACCGCTCGCCGAGTCGAACGATCCGAGAAAACGCGTCGATGACCCTAAAGCACGCGCCCTCGCTCTCCGCACGCGCCACGAGAAGGCGGCAATTGTTGGTACCGAGATCAAGCGCCGCGAACACGTGCGCGTGGCGCCCGCCCATTTCGCCGGGCCGCCCACGCGCGCGACCGTCTCCGCGCCGCGCGGTTTCTACGTCCACCGTCGAACTCCTTGTCGTCCGCGGCCATTCAGCCGCCGTGGCGTCATGTTCCAATTCGTGGTGAGCCTAGCAAACGCGAGGCAAGCGACCAATGCCGAATGCGCGCCGCCTGGTCACGTGCATTGCCGCGCCACGATTGAGACATAGCGCGGCGTGGGCTACACATTTCGGCCTTGATCGGGCCGAGCAACGAAGAGAGGTAACGATGTCTGGTTTGGCGGCACGGTTCTTCGGCTCGGCAATCGTTTATTCGACCATCGGTCTCTTGCTCGGCATCCATATGGCCATCTGCGAGAATCATGCCCAGATGCCGACCCACGCGCATACCATGTTGATCGGCTGGGTGAGCTTTGCGATTTTTGGATTTTTTTATCATGCTTTCCCCGCGCGCGGTTAGGGCCCGCTCGATCAAGCACACTTCTGGATTGGCCAGGCAAGCTTCCTCGCCTTGGTGATCGGGCTATTCCAGATCTTTGCCGGCACCCCCGAGGTTGGCGGGCCGTTCGCAACCGCCGGCTCCCTCGGCATCCTGCTGACGCAGGTAATATTGGCGATCAACGCCTTGCCCCGTCCTCAAGCGTACCTAGATCCGACGGTCGTGTAGTGGCACCGCCGCCGCATTGACTTACGGGCACGCGAAGACAATGATGCAGGCGCCGCGCGGCCAGCGCCGACGCTTTCGCCACCTTGGGGGATAGTTTAGCGGTAGAACTCCCGGCTCTGACCCGGGCAGCCTAGGTTCGAATCCTAGTCCCCCAGCCAACTTCACTTCCGAACTATTCTGAAGCAAACCTTCGATACGCGAGAAACGTCGTGATTGCTGGGTTTTCTATGCCTGAGACGGCTGAAGGGTTCCGGCCAGAGCCGACAAAGCCTGCGTAGTAAAATGTGTCGCAAAGTTGCGAAGCCATAGGTGGCACCGAAGAACAGCCCAATGCCGGTCAGCCAGCTCCCGCCAAATGTCCTGCGACGCTACGCCGTCTCGGTGTCGAAGTTAAGAGTGACCGCAAATTCCATGACAATGGCTCGCTTCTCTCCGTTCGATATCGCGGTGGCGGCGGTCCAGTATGAGCGCGCTGAAATCAAAACTGCGCGATCAATCTAGTGCTTGGGGCGTACTCCTCCTCGGCAAGGGCGCCGAATGATCGCAAATGCTCGCAGATTGGAGGACAGGATCGTTCGAGTGATCTCGGCATCTCGCTTGTGGCGCGCCTCGATCTGGGTTTTCATGGAGATGCGGCGCCTGCTTCACGACCCTAGGCGCTCCGCCCCTACTCGTTACGCGGTCGACGAATTCTAGGTAGGAGCAGGCCAAACCGGCAACTTCGCGAGGCTGATGATTCCGCCGCTACGGGCCCGTGCCGGGCTCCGGCGCTAGATTGGCGGGATGGCCGACGTTCCGGAAAGAGCGTCAATGCGCTGAAGCGTATCGAAGAGATGGCGCGCCGCCGCAGGCGCGATTTTCGCCGCCGTACAGAGTGCGAATTTTTGCCAAAGCTCCTCGACTGTCAGCGGGTTTTGCCCGTGACCACGATGGCGGCGAACGTCGCGACTGGTGGCGACCCGGCCTTCGGCGAGCTCGACCCTAACGTTGTCGACGCGAGCACCGTTCGGAAACTCAGGATCATCGTCAGCGCTCAACTCGATCGCCACCTTGGCGATAAGGTCCTGAACCGCCGGACGCGCCACAACCTCGTCGGTCAACTCAGGCAAACCGACGCGGCCGTAAAGCAGTCCAAGTGCGACCACCGCTTCGAGGCTGAATTTAGCTTCCAAGCCGGTGTGCGGGCGGTGATAGGGCATGACCTCGGCATGGCGTGGACTCACGCGCGGAACGACGCGACGAATCGTCGTCGGATCGATGTGTGCCTCGTCGTGCAATTGAATGGCTGCGTCGGCGCAACGCTGCGACGCCCCGACCGTTGGATAGCGCTTGACGTTAAGGCGGGCTTTTTCTACGTACCATTTGACGCCGAGATCGGTTATCGGCGTCGTCAAGTCGACACGGCCGGCAGGCGAAACGGCGAACAACAACCCGTTCTTAGCTTCGATCGCCTGTGCGCTGGCGTCGACCCCGGCCATCGCCAAGCGCGTGGCGACAATGCCCGCTTGGGCCGAACGGCCGCCGTGATAGGGCTTGGTCATGGTGCCAAAATTGGCCATGACGCCGCCGCCGTGCGATGCAGCGATGCCCAATGCATTCCGCGTAGTCGCCGCATCGAGGTTGTGCAGAACGGCCACAGCGGCCGCGACTCCGATTGGCCCGAACGCGCTGGTCGGATGCCAGCCCTTGGCGTAATGGTGATCCGGCTCGCGGCTCATCAGCCTAGCCCAAACCTCGTAGCCAGCGAGATAGGCGAGCGCCATCTCGCGGCCGGTCGACCCCACCGTTTCAGCCTCGGCGATGATTGCCGGCACCAGAACAGCGCTCGGATGGCAACTGAACGCCCAATCGTCGTAATCAAGCGCGTGCGCCGCCGCCGATCCGACCATCGCCGCATTCGCCGCCGGCGCGCGACAGTCGCCGAGAAGGACACGCGCTTCCGGTTTTCCGCCATCGGCGGCCACGATCTTGGCAAGCGCCGCAGTCACCGGCTCGTCTAGTCCGGCGACCATCACCCCGACGCAGTCGGTGAAACCGATGCGAACGGTCGCCAACCCGTTGGCCGGCAGGGCTAGCGAGCGAATTCCCACGATAAAGTCGACAAAACTCTGGGTGAGCCCGGCTGGCATCGACGGACTTTCTTGGTTGTTCCAATCAGCCGACACTAGCATATATTCGACACCCGGAGCGTCATCGCGGCTTGGTTCGTTCGAACCCTTTCGCTAGACTCCGGCGAACAAAATCGGAGGAATAAAGTATGTCACGCTTTTCCCTATCACGCCGCGCCGCGTTGTTTGCAAGCGTAGCGCTGCTCGCCGCCTCGTTCGCGGCACCAGCCGCAGCCGCAGGCGATCCGGCGACGCTTACCGTTATCACTCGGCTCACCGACACCGGCTTCGACCCAGCATTTCATTTTGCCGAATTCGATGGAATGGACGTGCTCAATCTCTATGAGCCGCTGGTTTATCCGCAGAAGGGCGCGGCGCCGAGCGGCCATCTCGCCGAGTCGTGGGACTCGCCGGACGCCAAGGTGTGGACGTTCAAGCTTCGCAAAGGCGTCAAGTTCCACGACGGCAAGGATCTCAGGGCCAAGGACGTCGTCTATTCGATTGATCGGATGCTCACGATTAACAAGGGATATTCGTACCTGTGGGCCGGCCTTTTGAAGCCAGGCACGACAACTGCGGTCGACGACTACACGGTCAAGTTCACGCTCGAACGCCCGTTTGGGCCGTTCCTCGATACGATCGTCCAGTTTTTCGTCCTGAACAGCGAGTTCATGAAAGCGAATACCGCCAAGGAGGGCCCATTTGGCGACAACGGCGACTACGGCACAGCGTTCCTCAAGAAAGCCGACGCGGGGTCGGGCCCCTATACGCTCGCTGAAGTGGTGCCGGACTCGCGCCGCGCTTATAAGCGCTTCGATGCCTATTGGGGCGGCTGGAAGGACAAGCAGTTTAACCGCGTCGTCGTTCAACTCGTCGGCGAAGCGGCGACCGCACGTGAACTCATTGCCAAGGGCGACGTCGATTTCGTCGACCAATGGCAACCTGTCGAGTTCTACAAGAACGTCGCCAAGGAGCCCAACGTGACGGTGCCGGAAACGCCGGATATGAAGCTCTACTTCATTCAGATGAATACGCAGCGGCCGCCGTTGGATGACATTAACTTCCGCCGCGCGATCTCGTACGCGTTCGACTACAAGACCGCGGTCGAACAAGTCATGGGCGGGGCAGTTCTCGGCCAAGGCCCGATCCCGTCGAGCATGCCGGGCTTCGACGCATCGACACCCAAAGCGACGACCGACATAGCCAAAGCCAAGGAGTTCCTGGCGAAGTCGAAATACAAGCCGGACCAGTTCGTCCTTGAATTCCAATTCATCAAGGCCGGTGTTCACGAGCCCATCAGCTTGTTGTTTCAAGCCAACATGGCGCAGCTCGGAATCAAGATCGACATCAAGGCCGAGCAGTGGCCGGTCCTCACCAAGAATGCAGCGAAACCTGACACTGCGCCGCACTTCTTTCCGGTCTACAACACCGCTAAGTACCCCTCGCCCGATGCCTTCACGCATGGAATGTACCATCCGCAGAGCCACGGCGGCTGGCAGGCGGCGAGCCACTACGCGAATCCGCAGGTGACAAAAATGATCGACGAGGCTCGGACGACCGCCGACGCAGCGAAGCGTAACAAGCTTTACGCCGATGCGGCCAAGATCGTCGTCGATGATGCGGCGGCGCTATGGGTCGCCTATCCGTTCCACCGCGTGGCGGTGAACAAGCGGATCAAGAACTACCAGCACGTCGGCGTCATGGCGTTCGATCTGCGCGCCTACAATCTACGTTACGAATAAGCCTTCGATCTCAGACGCTCGCCCCTTCGTGACTCTCCTCCCCCGCTCGGGGGAGGAGTAGTCTATGACCATGCGCTTCGTCGTTCGTCGATTCTTCGAACTCGCCGTCGTTCTGGGCGGACTGGCGATCTTGATTTTCGTTATTTCGCGCGTATTGCCTGGCGATCCGATCCGCTATGCCCTGGGTCCGAACGCGAGTCCGCAGCAGATCGAACAGATGCGAACCGAAATGGGATTGGACGAGTCCCTTCCTGTCCAGTTCATCCGCTTGGTCGAAGGCTCCATTGCTGGAAACTTTGGCCGCTCGACGATCCCGCCGTTCGGCAGCGTCGGCATCGATATCGCGACGTACTTGCCGGCAAGCCTGGAGCTGGCTTTTTTCGCGATGATCCTGGCGATCGCACTCGGAGTGCCGCTTGGCGTCACGGCCGCCCTTTACCGCGATCGGTGGCCAGACCAGGCCAGCCGCGTTCTCGCGTTCTCCGGCGTCGCGATCCCGGTATTTTGGTTGGCGCTCATGATCCAGCTGGTCGTTGCGTTCCGCCTCGGCTGGCTTCCGGCACTCGGGCGCATCGGTCGTAACGTTGCGCCACCGATCGACGTCACCGGCTTTTACTTGATTGATTCACTTCTCGCGGCCGACATCGGCCTCTTCTTTCACTGCCTCACGTTTCTCGTCTTGCCGGCGCTGGCGCTGGCCGCCTCGCCGCTCGCAATGATCATGCGCCTCGTTCGCGCCAGCATGCTCGAGGAGATGGGCAAGGACTACGTCCTCACCGCGCGCGCCAACGGAATGCCGCGGGTGCTAGTGGTATACAAATACATGCTGCGGAACGCATTCTCCGCCACCTTGACGATCGTTGGTCTCCTCGTCGGCTATTTCGTCGGCAGCGCTTTCATCGTCGAGACCGTGTTCTCCTGGCCTGGTCTCGGGCGCTACGGCGTGCGGGCGCTGCAATTCAAAGACTTCAACGCAATCGTCGCCGTGACGCTGGTCGTCGGAATCGCTTATGCCGCCGCCAACACAGTCGTTACCGTGCTGTACGGCTGGCTCGATCCGCGGCTCCGCTTGAGCGAGCGCAAATGACGTCGATCGCGCCGTCGGCTCCGCTCGACGACGAGCCACACTCGGTCGCCGTCGGCTTGGGCACGCGAGCCTGGGCGTCGCTCCGCAACAGCCCGCTGACCGTGATCGGCTTCTTGGTGTGTCTTGGGCTCGTCGTCATGGCCGCGTTCGCGCCCTGGATCGCGCCGTTTCCCGAAGACGCCGGCGCCGTCGTTAAATTCCATCAAAGGCTTCAGCCGCCATCGGCCGAGCACTGGTTCGGCACCGACTTGGTCGGCCGCGACGTACTTTCGCGCATCGTCATGGGTTCGCGCATCTCGTTGGCCACTGCGGTCGCCGTGATCGTCGCCGCTGCCCTGATTGGCGTCCCTCTCGGCGTGATCGCGGCCTACCGCGGCGGTTGGACCGGCGCTTCGATCATGCGGATCAACGAAGTGTTCCTCGCGATTCCTTCGCTCGTGTTCGTGCTCGTGGTGACGTCGCTGATGCGTCCAAGCCTTCCCGTCACGATCTTCGCGATCGCGTTGGCGTGGTGGACCTGGTACGCGCGGCTCGCTTACGGCGAGGTGCTCTCGCTCAAGGAAGAGCAGTTCGTCGATGCAGCACGCACTTCGGGCGCATCCGACCTTCGTATCGCCTTCGGTGAAATCCTCCCCAACCTGACGTCGGTTCTAATCGTCAAGACCACACTCGACCTGGGTTACGTGATCCTGCTCGGCGCGTCGCTCGGTTTTCTCGGCCTGGGTCCGCAGCCGCCCGCGCCCGAATGGGGCACGATGGTCGCCGAAGGTCGAGAGCAACTGCCCGACGCTTGGTGGCTCACGACGTTCCCAGGCTTGGCGGTGTTCGCGGCGGTGGTCGGTTTCAACCTTTTCGGCGACGGCTTGAATGACATCCTCGGCGGCCGAGACTGAGGCTCTCCTCGATGTGCGCGGTCTGACGGTCGGGTTCACCGATGTCGATCGTTCCAGCGTGACATTACTGCGCGGGGTCGACCTCGCGGTCCATCGCGGCGAGATCGTCGCATTGGTCGGCGAATCCGGGTGCGGCAAAACCCTGACGACGCGCGCTGTCCTAGGTCTTCTCCCGACACCGCCGCTCGCAGTCAGAGGTGGCGAAATTCACTTCGAGGGGATCGATCTTCTCGCGGCCGATGGCGACGCCTGGCAGGAGCTTCGCGGTCGCGCCATGACCCTCGTACCGCAGCACCCGCTCTCCTCGCTCAATCCTGTATTCACTGTCGGTGAGCAGTTCTTCGATCTTCTGTCGTTCCAAGGCCAGGCATCGCTCGGGCCGGTCGGCTATTGGCGACCGCGCCTCGACCGCGCGACCCGAGCCCGCCATCGAGCGGCGACCATCGAAGCGCTTAAGAGCGTCAGCCTGCCTGATCCCGAAGGCCTCATCGAACGCTACCCCGCCGAACTTTCCGGCGGTATGTGCCAACGAGTGCTGATCGCGATGGCGCTGCTTTCGAATCCGAGACTCATCATCGCTGACGAACCGGGCACGGCGCTCGATGTGACGATCGAAGCCCAGATCAATCGCTTGCTCCTGACCAAAGTGCGCGAACAGGGCGCGGCAATGCTCTACATCACCCATGATCTCGGGATCGCGCGTGAACTTTCCGACCGCGTGTTCGTGATGTATGCCGGAAGCGTGGTCGAAACCGGACGCACCGGAGACGTATTCGCCCGCCCGCGCCATCCTTACACGCGCGGCCTCCTCGATGCGGTGCCACGCCTTTCGAGTGCGCCGATCAAGGGCATTCGTGGCGTGCTGCCCGACCCAAAAACGCTGGGCTCCGGCTGCGCCTTCCGGTTCCGCTGCGACTACGCGATAGCCGCCTGCGCAGCCCGCACGCCGCCGTTGTCGCAGCTATCGGGCCTGCACGCCTCGGCCTGCCTACGCGCGGAGGAGATCACCCTGTGACCGTCGTTCTACGCCTCGATCGCGTGAGCAAGGTGTTTGGGTCCGGGCGCGGCTGGTTCGGCCGTTCCCGCCGACCTGATGTCCGGGCCGTGAGCGAAGTGTCCCTCACCCTCGAAACCGGCGGACGCGTGGGCTTGGTCGGCGAGTCGGGGTCGGGCAAGACCACGACGGCTCGACTCATCCTCGGGCTGACGCGGGCGAGCGCCGGCCGCATCGAGCTCGCCGGGCGCGACGTCACGGCGCTCACGCCGGAGGATGAAGGACATATCCACCGTTCGGCGCAGATCGTGTTTCAAGACCCACTTTCGTCACTCAACCCCAAGAAATCGGTGCAGCAGATCGTCATGCTGCCGCTAATCGCGCAAAAAATCGGCACCACCAACGAGCGCCTGGAGCGGGTCAAGGAGCTCCTCGACCAAGTCGGGCTACCGCAGCGATACCGGAACTCGCTCCCCGACCGGCTATCGGGTGGGCAACGCCAGCGCGTCGGCATCGCGCGTGCCCTCGCGATCAACCCGCAGCTTCTCGTTCTCGACGAACCGACCGCTTCGCTCGACGTGTCCGTGCAGGCACGCGTCTTGGCGCTACTCGACGACCTTCAGCGCAGCCTCGGCATCGCACAAATCATGGTGTCTCACAATCTCGGCGTGATCCGTCATGTCGCGGACAAGGTCGCCGTCATGTATCTTGGACGGATCGTCGAACAAGGATCGACCGCGCAGATTTTCTCGGCGCCCGCACACCCCTACACGCAGGCCCTCTTCTCGGCGATTCCGGTGATCGATCCGTCCGAACGCGCCTCGCTGCCACAGCGTCCCGAGGTCAAGGGAGAAGTCACCAGTGCCGCACACATTCCGAACGGGTGCGCCTTTCACCCCCGTTGTACGAGCGCCCGCGCCGAATGCTCGAACGTGGTGCCGCAACTCAAAGCCATTGCCGATGGCCATCAGGTGAGTTGCCATCTATACCCATGACGAAGAATGTCCGTCGCCACCCAGACGCACGGTAAATCGATGACGAATTCGATACCGACCTCGACTGTCGAACGCGGCTATGTCGCGACCCCATGGGGCCAAGTTCATTTTCGCCGCGCCGGCAAGCTAGGCCCAGCGCTTGCTCTATTCCATGAATCGCCACTCTCATCGCGCGAATTTGAGCGCGCGCTTCCAATTCTCGGACGCACGTTCCGTGCGATCGCCTTCGATACACCTGGTTACGGCGAATCAGATTCTCCCGAGACACCGATTTCACTTCCCGAGTACGCCCGCCGCCTTGAAGCAGCCCTCGACGAACTCGAGATCGATCGTTTTGCCGCCGCCGGCGTTCACACCGGCGCAGCCATCGCCGCCGAAATCGCTCGCAAAGCGCCGCGACGTGTGAGCCATCTCATCTTTTCCGGCATGCCGCTCCTCACCGCCGAACAACGGCAACAATTCAAAAGCCGGCTCACGGTGCCGGCGTTTGACCGCCACGGATCACACCTCGTCGACGCTTGGCAAGGACGCCGAAAAAGCTGGGGCGAGGACGTACCCGACGAGCTCCTCCAGTGGGGAACGCTCGACCTCCTCAAAGCTTATCCGCGCTATTTGTGGGCTCTCGAAGCCGTGTTCTCGCACGACTGCGCGCCGGCCCTGGCGGTGATCGCATGTCCAACGCTTTTTATCAACGCCGAAGGCGACAGCTTGGCTCCGATCGATAAGATCGCGGCGGCTAGCGTTGCCGGAGCCGCGCTTCGAATCGTTGCCGATATCCGCGGTCAACTGCCGTGGCGGGCGCCGGAACTCTATGCTGAAGCGGTCCGGGACTTCGTCGGGCCCTGACTCGAGCGCACAAAGCTAAGGGCGGCGCCGCATGCATCGTCAGGGCGAATCCATAGGCGCTGGCGGCCACCGTCTTCTGCTCGAATGCCCTGCTTTTTGAAATAAGTCGCCGTTGCAGCAAGATTCGAGACCCGGAGCGTGAATCCGACGAGCCAGGGCATGTAAGGCGGTTCGACACCCGGATAGAGTTCGCTCAACTGGCCTCGGTCGATGACCCGCAATTTGCCGATCGCGAGATCGAACCAGTACCCGCGCTTCCCCTTGCGCGCCAGTACATCGAAAATCTGCTCGTAGCGCTTGACGACAGTACCCGGCCGTTCGACGCACATCGTGATGTGCGCGAGACCGCGGACGCCGTTTTTGTGCGTCGCCAATTCCGGCCGCACCACGAGCTCGCGTGTCAGATGCTCGACGTAGCAATAGAGCCCTTCGCCGGCGATCGAATCAGGTAGCTTGAACCAGCGGAATAGCGCGGTTCCAGAAATGCCCGGGTAGCCGACGTCGCGCGCCGCGCCGCCGGGTTGGGGAACTTCGATGCCTTTTTTCTTGAGCGCCGCGGCCGATTTGTCGGCCGAGGCGGTTGTCAGTGCGACGATATGGAGCCCGGCGTAGCGCGCGATCAGCGGAGCGAGATGATGCCGCGGCGAGGGCTTCGTCATCGCCGTCAACTCGATGTATCCGTTGCCGAGAATCACGTGATGGTTTTCCTGATCCATCGGCTGGAAACCACCCGCGCCGTCCGGCTTGAGAAGCGAGCAACGCGGGGCGACGTGAAAGCCGAGCCGCTCGAACGCGAGCGCGAGGTTGTCGAGATCACGGCCGACGACGCCAATGTGATCGATCCCTGTTGCGCTCTTTCGCCGCTTCATCGGTTCCTCCGCATAGCGTGACTCATCAGTTCGTGGAGCGTTTCTTGTTGCGCAGATTGGTCGCGCGCAAACGCGTTGTCGCCGCAGCGTCGACCTTGACGTCCGCTCCCTTGAGAACGACCTTGTAGTCGCGCCGCGCCTGACGCGCGTCAAGCAACCCCTCGCGCACGTCTTCGGCTACCGCTTCGGGATCGCGCTCCACTGGGTCGCCATAACCGGCGGCCGAAACCGTGACGATTTCGATCGTTTCGCCGCGCTTGAAGCGAATGTCCGAAACCTTGGCCGCCAGCTTCTGCGCGCGTTTGGTTCCGGCGTTCCGCGTCAGGCGTCCCGGCATGCCGTTGGCACCGCCGAATAGGCCGCGCGGCGGGTCCACCGAGCGATGGTCGCCAGTCGAATTGACCGCCGCGTCGGTGAGAAATCGCCAGCGTTTGACGCTGCCGATGCCACCGCGCCACCGACCGGCAGCCGGCGGATCATCGCGAAGCTCGTAGCGTTCGCAGCGAATTGGCACCCGCAACTCGCTTTCCTCGATCGGCGTGTTGCGTGTATTGGCCATTAAGTTGTCGATCGCGTCGATCCCGTCCTTGCCGAAACGTCCTCCGTACGAGCCTTCGTTGACTTCGATCACGACCCAGTACTTCCGGTCGGCTTCGTTAAATCCGCTATAGACGATGGCGCTGACATTGGCCGAATTGCCGGCGACGACACGCTCGGGCATTGCTTTGGCAAAGGCCTGCAGCACCTGGTCGGGAATGCGGTTGATCTGTACAAATCGCGCCTCGCAACCGCGTGGAAAGCGCGGGTTGTAGATCGAGCCCTCGGGCGCAATCACATGAATCGGTCGAAAAATCCCGTCGTTTTGCGGCACTGGGTCGGCCGTGGTCGCTTCATCGAGAAAAAGGGTCCGCACGGCGAAGTTCGCCGTCGGAAGAACGCTGCCTTCGAACGGCACGTTGAATCCGGTTTCGACTTCGTCGTTCGAGCCCGTTAGGTCGATCGTTATATCGCTGCCTTCGACTATGACTTTGGTCGCGATCTTGAGCGGCTTGCCCCAGTTCTTCCCATCATCCTCGAGCCAGCCATAGGGTGCCCGATAGGTGCCGGATGGCACCCGGGCGATCTCCTGGCGCAATCGGGTCTCGGCGTAGTCCATCCACATCTCGGCGGCGCTCATCACAGCATCGATGCCGTACCGCCGAAGCAGAGCGCCGAATTTTTCTTCGCCGAAACGGCTGCACGCGATCAGCGCCTCAAGATCTCCGCTGTTGGCATCGGGTGTACGCACGTTGTCCATGATATGCGCCCATAGCGCATCGTTTCGCTTGCCAGCCTCATAGATCTTAGCCGCATCGATAATATTGCCCTCGGCATAGATATCGGGAACGTCGACCGAAAAACCGGGGTGGGCGGCGCCGATATCGAGGATGTGGCCGGTGCAGCCGGCGAACCCGACGTGGCGACCATCATGGAAAATTGGAATCAAAATGCCGTAATCCGGGCTGTGCGACGCGCCGTGATAGGGGTGGTTGTGCAGAACCACATCGCCCGGTTGGTAGGTTCCGGCAAGCTTGCGGTTAACGCCTCGCACATAAGCCGGCAACGAACCGCAGTGCATCGGCGTCGAGTCGCTTTCGCAAATTTGCCGGCCAACGACATCGAGAATGCCGGCGCCGATATCCTGGCTCTCGCGCATGATATTCGAGTACGCCATTCGGATGAGCAGTTCCGCCATCTGGGTGGCGATCGAATGAAAGGCGCCGCCGAGCACCTGCAGCGTAATCGGATCGATGTTGACTTTGGTGAACGGACGGAGCTCGGCGGTTTGCGCGAGCGAAGCACCCGAGCGAGCGGTGGCTGTGCGGGCAGAGGGCATGGCTCTCGACCTCAGGGATAAACGATCAGGTTACCGGCGCGGTCGGCCTCGGCGCGCGACCCAGGCGGTAAAACCGTTGTCGCATCGAGTTGCTCGATGATGGCCGCACCTTCGATGACGTCGCCGGCCTTGATCTGACCCCGGTCGTAGTATCGCGCGTGCGCGCGCTCGAACCCGTTCGCCGTCGGAAACAACGCGTCGCCCGCCGTAGACGATGCGTTACGCGGCCCGCCCGCATCGACGGCCGTTGCCGGGACGAATCGGCGCTGACGGCGGGCGGTCCCAACGACGCCTAGATTGATCAACTGAACCTCTTTGTCCGCGAACCGCCGGCGATAGGTTCCCTCGTGAAGAGCATGAAAGGCCGCGACGACGGCGCTTACCCAGACATTGTCGATCGGCCCGTGCGGTGCTTCGACGGTCAACTCATAGCCCTGACCAACGTAGCGGCAGTTGGTGCGACGGCGAATCGCGATTGCGTCGGCGTCATAGCCGTCGGCGCCAAGGCGCCGACGGGCTCGTTCTTCGAGTTCTTCATAGCTCCGATCGATCCGGCGTAGGTTCGGACGCGCCAGATTTTCCCAGAGCGTTCCCTGAAACGTGTAACTCACGTCGCTACAAAGGAGCCCCATTGCCGCGCCGACGCCGGGGTGCGGTGGAACGATCACTTTTGGGATGCCAAGCTCGCGGGCGATCGGTACGGCGAACACCGGGCCGGCGCCGCCCAAGGCCACAAGGACGAAGTGACGCGGGTCGAACCCTTTACGGATACTGTTGAGCGTGATCGCCTCGACCATGTTGTGCGCGACGATACGAAGCACGCCCAGCGCCGCTTCTTCGATGCCGAGCCCCAACGGTTTCGCCAATTTATCCGCTATCGCTGCGGCGCCCCGCGCGGCATCGATCGTGAGACCGGCATGGTGAAAACCTTCGGCCCTAAGCCACCTTACGGCAACAAGCGCATCGGTTACTGTCGGCTCCGTGCCGCCGCGGCCGTAGCAGACCGGCCCGGGCACCGCACCCGCGCTCCGCGGCCCAACCCTGAACATGCCGCCGGGGTCGACGTACGCGATCGAGCCGCCGCCAGCGCCGATCGTATCGATGTCGGCCATCGGCATCATCGCGTCATAGTCGCGAATCCGCGTATCAAGCAGGTGCTTTTCGCGCAGTTCGCCGTTCGGCGCGACACCGATATCGGCTGACGTGCCGCCAACATCGAGAGTGATGACGTTGGTCGTGCCGGCCGCCACACCGGATGCAATCCCTGAGATCAATCCCGCGGCGGGACCGGATAACAAGAGCGATACCGGCAAGAGTTTGGCGCCGTCCGCCGTGACAACGCCACCGGCCGAACTCATCAGCCGCAGCTCGGAACGCAGTCCGATATAGCGCAAGGCCTGGGCGAAGCGATCGATGTAACGAGCGGTCTTCGGTCCGACGTAAGCATTGAGACACGTCGTCGCGAAACGCTCGTACTCGCGATAAAGCGGGACGACCTCGTGGCTGGTCGAGAGGAAGGCTTCCTTGAATTCACGTTTGAGCAGAGCCTTCACGCGTTTTTCGTGACGCGGGTTGAGAAAGGAAAACAAGAAGCAAACGGCAACCGATTCGACACCTGCGGCTTTGAGTTTGCGAATGGCGGCGATCGCTTCCTTTTCATCGAGCGCAACCACGACCTCACCCTTGGGCGGCGCCACGCGCTCCTCGACCCCGAGCCGATGGCGCCGCTTAACCAAAGGGTGCGTCTGCCAGGGTACGTCTTGATAGTTCGAAAAGGTCAGAGGACGTTTCTTGCGTCCGATGTAGAGGACATCGCGGAAACCCTTGGTCGTGATGAGCCCGACCTTTGCGCCGGAACGCTCGATCAGGATATTCGTCGCGACGGTGGTGCCGTGAAATACCCGTCCGACGTCCGCCGGCCTGATACCAGCCAGATCGCAGAGCGCGACAATTCCCGCCACTGCCGCCTCGGACGGATCGTGCGGTGTCGAAGCGAGCTTGTGAACCCATACCGAATCAGCGGCGTCGTCCCACAGGACGAGGTCCGTAAAAGTGCCGCCGATATCGACGCCGATTTGGATCAGAACAGCCTCCAGCCGAGGAGCGGCAGGAGATACGGACGCGATCGTTTTTGCAATCCCCCTATCTGCGCTACGCTGCGCAAACCGCACGTGAGGCATCATGGCGCATAGCATCGACGGTATCGACCATCCGGTCGTTGCGGTTCGCGACCTCGCCGCCGCGCGTGAGCGTGCGCGCAAGCTCGGGTTCACGACGACGCCGCGCAGGCGCTTCGCGAGCTGGGGCAATGCCAACTTTGCGGTGATGCTGCGCCACACCTATATCGAACTCCTCGGCATCGTCGATCCGAACGCCTTGCCGCGGTGCCGTGACATTGCGCGGTGGCACTCCGACGAGCGGCCGATGTCCGATCTTGAGGCGTCACGGCGATATTAGCCATCATCATGCGCCGCGCTGTCCCGCACCGCACCGCTTGGCGAGAGCCCATATTGTCCACCGCCCGCCGCCCGGGCGACTTTTGCTTTCCTTTCCGGACGGCATCAAAAAACCCCGCCCTTGGGGGGCCGGGTTTTGCTGGAACGTATGCGCGAGCGTTAGGCCTTCATTTCCCGACGCAAGCACGAGAACCCGGCTCGCGGCCGGGTCCGTTGCCGCTACGGATCGTTACGCTGGCGACCCGCTTCCTATACCCGCCCCAATACCTTGGCGAGCGCGTCCGCAAGCTGCGCCCGGCTATCGTCGAGATGCGAATCGTCGCTAGGCTGGCTCTGCGGTCCCAGATTCGGCAAAGCTCGGGATCGCCCGGTTCGAAGAGGCTCCGCTCATCGGCGTACTGGTATACGCCTAGGATTTGAAAGGCCCGGGAAAATCCGGAGTTGCACCGGTGTCGAGAAATCGTATTCGGACGACTCGCTTTTAGTAGAGCCGCGTGCGCTTGCACGGGAAACGTGATTTCGCCGCCGCTTCCTCGGGCGGCAGCGACGCGTCCCACAATTTGGCGACATAGCGGTCGGCGCGTTTTCCATTCGAGAGATCGGAGACGAGATACTGGATCGGCGGCACCATGATCTCGGGCGCGAATACGCTGCCGTCGCTCGCCGGCGCCGCATCGCGCTTAAATCCTGGCAGCATCTTGGTGTAGGTCGCGCCGCCGGGAAGCAACGCATTCACGGTGACCGGCGTATCGGCGAGATCCTGATCCATCAGCACGGTCGATCCCTCGACCGCCCATTTCGAGGCGCCGTACGGCCACCAACCCTTGCGTTGCATCGTCGCGATGCTGGTCGAGAGATTGACGATGCGACCCCAGCCGGCGTCCAACAGGTGCGGCACCGCCGCCTTGGCCATGTTGAACGTGCCCATCACGTTGGTATCGACGATCAGGCGCGCGACCTCGGTCGGCACCTGCCAAAACAACGCCGGGACATCGCCGTAGTTCTCGTTGACATAAGTCATGCCGCGGCCGGCATTATTGACGAGGACGTGGACTTTGCCCCACTTCGTCCTTGTTTCGCGCAGCACGCGCTCGCAGTCCTCCGGTTTGAGCACGTCGGCTTGAAGCGCGAGCACGCAATCGGCGCCGCCGAGCTTCCGGCAGTCGGCGGCGGTCTCGTTCAACTCGTCGCCCTCGCGCGCCGCGGTGATCGCGACTTTAGCGCCTTCGGCCACCAAGCCGAGCGCCATGGCCCTCCCCAACCCCCGACCGCCACCGGTGATGACGATGACTTTTCCTGCGATCGATCGATGCATGGTTCTCTCCTCGGCCATCGCCGCGAGGGGTACCTGCGGCGGTGTTCATTTTCTTGCTATAATATCATTCCAAGAGTCGCGTGCTACGTCACCGCTGCGGCGTTTGGAACATCGTCAGAAAATGAACTTTCGCAATCAAGACTTCCCTGCCATACATCCTCCGCGGGGCCCCCAAAGCAGAGACAGGACGGTTGACGGCCGATCGCAAGCGCTGGTCGAGCAAGAACCTGTCGTGCTCCCGCTCGAGAAAAGGTACGCAATGCCGTGAGATGACGCAGTCGGACAGCCCGTCGCGCTCAACACCGCGGTCGTCTACAACGGCACCCCTGCCCGCGTCGTCGGACGGGCCAAGCCGGTCGGCCAGTCCTGGCGCTATGACCTGCGCATCGGGTCGGACGGCCGCGTCGTTCGAAGCGTGACCTCCGAAATGTTCGTAGCTGCGGTAGTCGCCGCGCGCTGATCGCGGCTAAAGCACTAACTCCGGGTAGCGCGACGAAGCCGGTGCAGCGTAACTTCCGGCGAACAATTGAACCGCGCTTCGACGATGCAAGTGCCGGCGCCCGCCGACGTATAGCCAGCCAGGTCGCGGTAGCTCCGCGCGCCGCGAGCCAGGCGGCGTGGGCTCTTGGCCTCGGTGATGATCGGGAACCCGCCGGGAAGGCAAATCTGCCCGCCATGGGTGTGCCCTGACAACATCAAATCGAACCCGGCATGCGCCGCATGTAAGTACGACTCCGGCGTGTGGGCGAGCAGGATCGACGCGGCCCGCTCCGGAATGTCGTGGGCCGCCCGGTGAAAGTTCTCCATCCGGTAGTAGTGCGCGTCATCGATTCCGGCGAGGTACACGAATTCGCCGTCGCGCTCGACCTTCGTCCACTCGTTGAGCAGCGTTCGGTAACCCATAGCTTCCATCGCGCGCACCATGCGGATCGAATCGTGATTGCCGAGCACGGCATAAGCCGCGCCGCTGAGACTCGAACGCAGCCGCTCGAGCCCCGCGAGGGTCGCTTCATAGGGTCCGAACGTGCGCAAACGGTAGTCGCCCGTCAGCACGCAGGCGTCGTAGTGGAGCCCGCCGACGCACGCGCCGAACGCTGCGGCGAATTCGGGGCTGCTGTCGATGTGAAGGTCCGTGAGGTGCAACAGCGTGAAGCCGTCGAAAGCAGGCGGCAGATGCGGGATCGCGACATCGTTGCGCTGGACCTCGATCGCAAAGGCGTTGCGCCGTCCGCGGCCCTGCAATCCGGAGAGTTTAAGCCCGGCCTGAATGAACGCATGCGCCGTCGGCCAATTCTCGACGTGCGGAAGATGCGTGCCGCGGAGGAAAACGTGCGCCTCGCGATCGCGCTCGAGGCCCAGGA
>SHVV01000047.1 GCA_009694095.1 Alphaproteobacteria bacterium
GCGCCCTTAGAAGGCGTCGTGGCCCGACGCCGTGGCGAAGTCGCCGCTTGACCCTTCGTCACCAGCTGCCCTCTTCTCTTCTTTAAGCGCGTCGAGCCGCGCTTTGGTTTCCACGTTCGGATTGGCGGCATACGATTCAGCCGCCGCCTTGATTTCGGCTGGCAGCGTCACCGCCCGTCGGTGAAGATTATAGGTATGGCGCCACCCGTGTTCCGCTTCATCGAGTGCCGCAACGGGACGAGCGAAACGGTTAAGCTGGGCGCCTTGCCCCTCCTTCAACCGATCGAGCGCGCGTTCGAGCCCTCGTTCCCTAAGATGTTGACGTAGCCCCGCCGAATCAAGTCCCGATAGACCCGATTCTCCACCAGCAACTTCTAGGATGGCCTTACAAAGGCCGTCAAGCTCGTTGTCCGCGAACGGCAGATCGGCCATCTCCTCGGCCAATCGCTCCACCAGGCCAGGATGGTTAACGATTGTCAGAACTAACAGGCGTTCGCGGCGATAGGTCGGGCTGATCGGCGGTTGAGGGGTAGGGGGCGGAGCGCCACGGTGCTCGTAGCGGGGCGGCCGCTCGGGCGTCGCCGCTCGTCTGCTGCCGCGAAATCCCGGACGGACCGCCGCTTGCGAGCCGAAGGCCTGTCGCAACCGCTCGCGCATCGCCGTTTGATAATAGGTCCGCACCGTTGGGTCGACGATGCGCGCGACCATCTCCTCGAGATCGCGATCGAGAGCGGCTCGAGTTTCCGGGGTATCGAGACGCCGGGCTTTGACGCGCGTCTCCCAAAGCACTTCCGAAAGTGGCCGTGCGGCTTCGAGAACAGTGCGAAAACCGCCGGCTCCCGCTTTGCGGACGTACGTATCGGGATCGTCGCCCTCGGGAAGAAAAGCGAAGCGAAGCGAGTGGCCGGGTTGCAGCAACGGCAAAGCTCGTTCTGCCGCCGCATAGGCTGCGCGCTGACCCGCCGCGTCGCCATCCAGGCAAACGATCGGCTCAGGCGCTAGCCGCCACAGCTCGCGCATCTGATCCTCGGTGAGCGCGGTGCCGAGCGGAGCAACCACGTGCGCGACGCCAGCGACCGCGGATGCGATCACATCCATGTAGCCTTCGACGACAATGATCGTGCCAGCCTCGCGCGCCGCCTCGCGCGCCAAGGCCAGGCCGTATAGCAAGCGGCCTTTATGAAAGAGCGTCGTTTCCGGAGAGTTGATGTACTTCGCCTTGTGGTCGCCCAGCGTCCGGCCGCCGAACGCCACCACCCGCCCGCGCCGATCGGTGATCGGAAACATCAAGCGATGGCGAAACCGATCGAACGTTTCGCCACCGTCTTCGGGCTTGACCACCAGGCCGGCCGCAAGGAGCTGCGCTTCGGTGACTTTCCGCGCCAGAAGCGCTTCCTGGAGCGCCGTGCGGTGATCGGGGCTCAAGCCGATGCGAAAGCGCGTCACCGCGCTATCGGGAACGCCTCGTCCCTTCAGGTAGTCGCGCGCGGCCCGTCCGGCGTTCCCGGCCAACTGCGCTTCGAACCACTTGCTCGCCAATTCGAGAACTCCGTAAAGCCCCTCGGCGCGTTGCGTCCGTTCGGCGTCAGAGGAAGAGCGGGCCGGCATCTTGAGACCGGCTTGATTGGCCAATGATTCGACCGCTTCGATGAACGAGACGTTCTCGGTCTTGGTAATGAAATCGAAGATCGAGCCGTGGGCGCCGCAGCCGAAGCAATGGAAAAAGCCCTTGTCGTCGTTCACCGTGAACGAGGGCGACTTCTCGCTATGGAACGGGCAGAGACCTTTGAACTCGCGACCGGCGCGGATCAACTTGACGCGGCGGCCGATCACCTCGGACAGCGTGAGCCGCGAGCGGATCTCTTCGAGGAAATCGGGTGGTAGCATCGAGGGTCAAACGTCGGCGGTGAGAGTAACAGGGTCAAGTTGGCCGCCTCGAATCATAGGGGCCGTGCTTTGTTCCGTTGTACGTCGTACCGGCTCTTCTGCCATCCGACACACTGGCGCTTTCCCACGGTCCGAATTACGCCGCCGTACTCAAGATTCCCTTCACGATCGCGGATGCCTTAGCGAGATCAAGTTGTCCAGCGAAACGAGTCTTGAGCAGAGCCATGACCTTACCCATGTCCTTGATGCCCTTGGCTCCAAGCTCGGCGATGAGCTTATTGGCGGCATCGGCGAGCTCGGATTCCGAAAGCTGGCGCGGCAGGTATTCTTCGATAATGGCGATTTCTTCGCGTTCGTGTTCGGCGAGTTCGGGCCGGCCGCCTTTTTCATAGAGCTCAATCGACTCACGGCGCTGCCGGACCATCGTCTGTAACATCAGGAGGATCTCTTCATCGCTGATGCCATCTGGTCGGCCGTTGCCGCGCACCGCGATGTCGCGATCCTTGAGGGCCGCCAGTATGAGTCGAGTCGTCGATACGCGTCGTTCATCCTTGGCCTTCATTGCAGTCTTGAGGGCTTCGCTTAGTCTCGGACGCAACATGAGGATCCTATCGGTAGGAAAGCGGGCATCCTACACCCGGCGTGCGGCCGAAAGCAATTCGACGGTATTTATTTAAGACATTGATTTAAATAGATAAATAGGCAAAGTCGACGCTTGACGGCGAGACCGCACGCGCCTATTTTCCGCCGCGACGCAGGCCGCCCACTGCGCCGATGTTCTCAGGAAAAATCCCGTTGCCCGACGCGAAACTCGCCGCCGACGTTGCGCCGCAAGGCCAAACGACGGCGGTATTGGTTCTGGCCGACGGCAGCGCTTTTCGTGGAGTGGGGATCGGCGCCGCCGGAACGACGACCGGCGAAGTGTGTTTCAACACCGCGATGACGGGCTACCAGGAGATTTTGACCGATCCCTCGTATGCCGGCCAAATTATCGCCTTCACCTTTCCTCACATCGGCAACGTCGGCGCTAACGACGAGGACAACGAAACTACAACGCCGGTGACGCGTGGACTGGTGCTGCGCGCAGCTCCGACGGAGCCTTCGAACTATCGCGCGCTGGCACACCTGAACACGTGGCTCGTCCGTCGAAATCTGATCGGGATTGCCGGCGTTGACTGCCGACGGCTGACGCGGTTGATTCGCGATGGTGGCCCACAGACTGGGACGCTGCACCACTCGATAGCTGGCGTCGGTCTCGATCACGCGGCGCTCGCCGCCGAAGCGCGGGCGTGGCCCGGGCTCGAAGGCATGGATCTTGCCCGTGTAGTCTCTTGCTCCCAAACCTACGCCTGGACCGAGACGTCATGGCGATACGGGTCTGGTTATGGACAGCAAACGAGTCCGACCCACCATGTCGTCGCGGTCGATTTCGGCGCCAAGCACAATATCCTGCGTTCGCTGGCAGCGACCGGCGCCCGCGTCACGGTGGTTCCTGCACAGTCCACCGCCGCCGATGTCCTTCGCCACAAACCGGACGGCGTTTTTCTCTCGAACGGTCCGGGCGATCCCGCGGCGACCGGCCGCTATGCCGTGCCCATGATCCGCGACGTCATCGCCGCCGGAGTACCCCTGTTCGGAATCTGCTTGGGGTTCCAGATGCTCGGCCTGGCGCTTGGCGCCAAGACGAAAAAAATGTTTCGCGGCCATCGCGGCGCCAACCATCCGGTGAAGGAAGTGGCGTCCGGCAAGGTCGCGATCACGAGCCAGAATCACGGCTTTATGATCGATCCGGCGACTCTTCCGGCCGGCGTCACCGCGACCCACGAGTCGCTGTTCGACCACTCGCTCGAAGGGCTCGCGGTCGAAGGCAAACCGGTGTTCGGCGTCCAGTATCACCCCGAGGCCTCTCCTGGCCCGCACGATGCGCAGGACCACTTCGCGACCTTCGCGGCGATGATCGCCAAGCGCAGCGCATAGACGAGCGGATGCCGAAGCGCACCGATATCCATTCGATCCTCATCATCGGCGCCGGACCGATCGTGATTGGTCAAGCGTGCGAGTTCGACTATGCGGGGACGCAAGCCTGCAAGGCGCTCAAGGCCGAAGGCTACCGGATCGTGCTGGTGAATTCAAACCCGGCGACGATCATGACCGATCCCGAACTCGCGGACGCGACCTACATCGAGCCGATCACGCCGGAAATCGTGACCCGAATCATCGAGCGCGAACGGCCTGACGCGCTGCTCTCGACCATGGGTGGGCAGACCGCGCTCAATACCGCGGCCAAGCTCGCTGAGGACGGCGTGCTCGAGCGCTTCGGCGTCGAGCTGATCGGTGCCGATTTACGAACGATCAAACTCGCCGAAGACCGTGAACTCTTCAGGCGTGCCATGACCGAGATCGATCTCGCGGTGCCTCGAGCCGGCATCGCCCGCAACCTCAAGGACGCGCGGGCGCTGCTCGAGGCGACCGGATTGCCCGCCATTATCAGGCCGTCGTTCACTCTCGGCGGCTCCGGCGGCGGGATCGCCTACAACCGGGATGAGTTTGACCAGATCGTGACGGGCGGCATCGATGCCTCGCCGATCGGCGAGGTGTTGGTCGAAGAGTCGCTGTTGGGCTGGAAAGAGTTCGAGATGGAGGTCGTTCGCGACCGCGTCGACAACTGCATCATCGTGTGCTCGATCGAAAACATCGACCCGATGGGCATTCACACCGGTGACTCGATCACGGTCGCTCCCGCGCTGACCCTGACCGATAAGGAATATCAGGTCATGCGCGACGCGAGCTTCGCGGTCATGCGCAAGATTGGCGTGACCACCGGTGGCGCCAACGTTCAATTCGGGATCGAGCCCGACACTGGGCGACTCGTGGTCATCGAGATGAATCCACGGGTATCGCGCTCCTCAGCCCTGGCATCAAAGGCGACCGGCTTTCCTATCGCCAAAGTCGCGGCCCGGCTCGCGGTCGGCTATACGCTTGACGAACTGATGAACGACATAACAGCGGTAACGCCAGCGTCGTTCGAACCTACCATCGACTACGTAGTCACCAAGATTCCACGCTTCACGTTCGAAAAGTTCCCCGGGACCGAAGCGCTGCTGACCACCTCGATGAAATCGGTGGGCGAGGTCATGGCGATCGGCCGCACGTTCGCCGAGTCGCTGCAAAAGGGCTTGCGCTCGATGGAGACCGGTCTCGCCGGACTGGACGAAATCGAGATCACCGGCACCGACGGCACGACGAGCCACGCCGATCGCCTGGTCAAGACGCGCGCCGCGCTTTCGCTGCCGACGCCCGATCGAATCCTCTGTATTGCGCAGGCGTTCCGCCTCGGCCTAAGCGTCGAGGAAGTCTATGCGGCCTGCAAGTATGACCCGTGGTTTCTGCGCCAGATCGCCGACATCGTCGCCACCGAGGACCGCGTCCGGGCGCAGGGATTGCCGACGAGCGTCAAAGGTTTGCTCGACCTAAAGGCGATGGGTTTTTCCGATGCGCGCCTCGCCGCGCTCTCCGGTCGCGATGAAAAATCGGTTGCCGCATTGCGTGAACGCCTTGGCCTTCACCCGGTGTTCAAGCGGGTCGACACCTGCGCCGCCGAGTTCGCATCGCACACGCCTTATATGTACTCGACTTATGAGGGCGACGGGGTCTTGGCACCGGAATGCGAGGCCAATCCGACGGCGCGTGACAAGATCATCATTCTTGGCAGCGGTCCTAACCGAATCGGACAGGGAATCGAATTCGACTACTGTTGTGTCCACGCGGCCTACGCGCTCAAAGACGCCGGCTTCGAGACCATCATGGTCAATTGCAATCCGGAGACGGTCTCGACCGATTACGACACTTCTGACCGACTTTATTTCGAACCGCTGACGATGGAGAACGTGCTCGATATCGTGCGCGTCGAACGCCAGTCGGGCCGTGTACGGGGCGTCATCGTGCAGTTCGGCGGCCAAACACCGCTCAAGCTTGCCAAGGGGCTCGAAGCCGCGGGCGTGCCGATCCTCGGCACTTCACCCGATGCAATCGACGTTGCCGAAGATCGACGGCGGTTCCAGGAGTTGCTGACCCGACTTCGGCTGCGACAGCCGCTCAATGGCACCGCTTATTCGGAGGCCGAGGCGCTCAGCGTGGCAGCGTCGATCGGTTATCCGGTCGTGATCCGTCCATCTTACGTCTTGGGCGGCCGTGCGATGGAGATCGTTCACGATGCCGCCGGCCTCTCGCGCTACATCGGTGCCGCCGTCAAGGTGACGAAGGATAGTCCGGTCCTGATCGATTTATATCTATCGAACGCGATCGAGATCGACGTCGACGCGCTCTGCGACGGGCACGACGTCTACATCGCTGGGATCTTGGAGCACATCGAGGAAGCCGGCGTCCATTCGGGCGATGCCGCCTGCGCCCTGCCGCCTCACTCGCTTGAGCCGGCCGTCATCGCCGAGCTTGAGCGGCAATCCACGGCCCTAGCTCACGCGCTCGGTGTTGTCGGTCTGATGAACGTTCAGTTCGCGATCAAAGACGACGAGATTTACATCCTCGAGGTCAACCCGCGCGCCAGCCGGACGGTCCCCTTTGTCGCCAAGGCGATCGGCATCCCGATCGCGAAGATCGCCGCGCGGCTGATGGCGGGGGAGCGCCTGTCGCCGTTCGCCATCGTTGCGGCAAAACTCGATCACGTCGCGGTCAAGGAATCGGTGTTTCCGTTCCTACGCTTCCCCGGCGTCGACGTTCTCCTTGGGCCGGAAATGAAGTCGACCGGCGAGGTGATGGGGCTCGATCGCGATTTCGCCCACGCGTTCCTGAAATCGCAAATCGCCAGCGGGACGAATTTGGCAATCCGAGGCACTGTGTTCATCTCGGTCAAGGATGGCGATAAAGCCGCCGCCGTGGACGTCGCGGTCAAGCTGGCGGCCATGGGTTATCTCATCATCGCCACGCGCGGCACGGCCGCTTATTTGAGCGCGCGCGGGCTGCGCGTCACGCTCGTCAACAAAGTCGCCGAAGGTCGCCCGCACGTCGTCGATACGATCAAGAATGGCGAAGTGCATCTTATCATCAACACCACCGCAGGGGCAGCAGCGATCGCCGATAGCTACTCGATCCGCCGCTCGGCGCTGGTCATGCGCATTCCGTACTACACGACCATCGCCGGAGCCGCTGCGGCGAGGCAGGCCATCGCGGCCCTCCGCGCCGGCACGCTTGAGGTTGCGCCGTTACAATCCTATGTTACCGGGGCGACCTATCGACAACCTGACCAGCCTGCGGAGCTGCCATAGGGCGGCGAAGCGATTTTCGGCATTTCTGGGTTTTCATGAACAAAGAACCGATGACGGCGGATGGCTACCAGCGCCTCGTCGAAGAACTGAAGCGGCTAAAATCGATCGAACGCCCGGCCATCATCCGGGCGATAGCCGAAGCGCGCGGCCACGGCGATCTATCGGAAAACGCCGAGTACCACGCCGCCAAGGAGAAGCAAGGGTTCATCGAGGCCCGCATCCAGGAACTCGAAGGTCTGGTCTCGCGGGCTGAGATCATCGACAGCAGCAAGTTTTCCGGCGATGGCATTAAATTCGGCGCGACGGTCCAACTGGTCGACGAGGAGTCGGGTGAAGCTTCGACCTACGTGATCGTCGGGACATCGGAAGGAAATATCAAATCGGGTCGCTTGGCGATTTCAGCGCCGCTGGCGCGCGCGTTGATCGGAAAAAACAAGGGCGACTCGATCGAAGTCGTGACGCCAAAAGGCGAAAAATACTACAAAGTGCGGACCGTCGAATATAAGTAGCGATTGTTCGTTCTGCGCTATCAGGCCGGCGCATCGAGCGGGACGCCGGGCTCGAGTTTGGTCGCCCGGATCACCAAGGCGCTTTTGACATGGGCGACGTTAGGCGCCGCCGTCAACTTGGTCGTGAGAAACGCTTGATACGCATCCCAGTCCGGCGCCACGACTTTCAAGTGAAAGTCGTTCTCGCCAGCCAGCATGAAACACTCGCGAACCATCGGCCACGAGCGAACCAGGGTTTCGAAGGCACCGAGATCGCCCTCGGCCTGACTGTTGAGCCCGACCTGGGCTAGGACCGTGACGCCGAACCCGAGTTTACCGGCGTTGAGGTCGGCGTGGTACCCGCGAATGTACCCGGCCTCTTCAAGCGCCCGGACGCGGCGCAGGCACGGCGGCGCGGAGATGCCGACGCGGCGGGCGAGTTCCACGTTGGTGATGCGACCGTTCGCTTGCAGATCGCGTAGAATCTTGCGGTCGATCGTGTCCAGTTTGACCCGAGCCACGGCCGTTTCCTCCTCTTTTCTTGGTACGTCAGCGCGCAATTCTATAACAATGTTGCGTGGCCGCGTAACGATGTTTCGTGAAGGCCGGCCGGTGCGACCTTCCAACTAACAGAGCAAACGCAAGCAAATGGCGCCACGGACCTGCTGGGTCGTTACCGACGGTAAAGCCGGCACTGAAAATCAATGCGTCGGTCTGGCCGAGGCCGTCGGGGTTAAGTTTACGCTCAAACGGATATTGCCCTGTCGTCCATGGCGATATTTGCCGCCACGTCTGTGGGTCGCCTTAATGGGTACCCGCCTTGGGTCGACGCTCGAACCAAGTTCAGACGGCCTCGAGCCGCCCTGGCCCGACCTCCTGATCGCGTCCGGCCGTGTCAGCGTGCCCTACGCCATCGCGATTCGCCGTTTAGCCGCGGGGCGGTCGTTCACGGTGCAAATTCAAGATCCGCGCGTTGCGCCGGGGCGGTTCGACCTCGTCGTTCCGCCCCGCCATGATCACGTCAACGGTGCCAACGTCATCCCGACCTTGGGTGGCCTCACGCGCATAACGCCGGCGCGGCTCGCCGCCGCGGCAGCCGAATTCTCGGCGGCGCTCGCCGATTTGCCGCGACCTTTGGTGGCGGTCTTGATCGGCGGATCGAGCGCCGCTTACCGCATGACGCCTGCCGCCGTCACCGAATTGGCAGGGCAACTCGGAACGCTTAGAGCCGGCGGCGCCGGCCTCGCCGTCACCGTCTCGCGTCGAACCGGACCGCAAGCTGCCGGCTACTTGCGCGAAGCGCTCGCGGGCGAGGGCGTGTATTTTTGGGACGGCGTCGGTGCAAATCCCTATTTCGGGTACCTCGCGCTCGCGGATGCGATCGTCGTTACCGCCGACTCGGTCTCGATGACTTCAGAAGCATGTTCGACCGGAAAGCCGGTTTATGTCGCAGCTCTCCCGGGCGGGTCAGCCAAGTTTCGCGAGTTCCATGCGACGCTCGTAAGCGAAGGCTATGCGCAGCCCTTTGTCGGGGCGCTCCAGCCGTTCGCCGCCCGGCGGTTCGACGAAACAGCACGCATCGCCGGCGAGATCAAGCGTCGCCTCGGTCTGTAGGCAGCCCTTTGCCGGTCGGCGCCGGCGCATTATAACTTCCTGCAGTGTAGCCGCCCGCAGGTCGTTCCGTCGAAGGATCGCGTCATGCCCGCCCACCACCATCGTCCCGTGCTCATCCTGGGTTCCGGTCCAGCCGGGCTCACCGCCGCGATCTACACCGCGCGGGCGGCCTTGAATCCGATCTTGGTGCGTGGGCTGCAACCGGGCGGTCAAATGACGATCACGACTGACGTCGAGAACTATCCGGGCTTCGCCGACGTCATCCAAGGCCCGTGGCTGATGGAGCAAATGGAGGCGCAAGCGCGCCATGTCGGGACCACGATGGCCGATGACATCATCGTGTCGGTCGATCTCTCGCGCTGGCCGTTTTGCTGCATCGGCGATTCGGGCGACGTTTATTCGGGCGATTCGCTCATCATCTCGACCGGCGCCAAGGCGCGTTGGCTCGGGCTTGCGAGCGAGGAAAGGTTCAAGGGTGTCGGCGTGTCGGCGTGTGCGACGTGCGACGGTTTCTTTTTCCGCGGCAAGGAAGTGATCGTGGTCGGCGGCGGCAACACCGCGGTCGAGGAAGCCCTCTATCTCACCAATCACGCAACCAAGGTGACGCTGATCCACCGGCGCGATTCGTTCCGCGCCGAAAAAATCATGCAAGACCGCTTGTTCGCTAATCCGAAGATCGCGGTGATCTGGAATCACACGGTCGACGAAGTGCTTGGAACAGCCGCGCCGAATTCGGTGACCGGCGCGCGCCTCCGCGATGTCGGTACTGGCGCTACGCGCGAACTCAAGGCCGACGGCATCTTCGTCGCCATTGGCCACACGCCCGAAACGGCTCTCTTCAAGGGCCAACTCGACATCGACAAAGACGGCTACATCCTCACCCGCCCGGGATCGACGACGACCAGCGTCCACGGGGTGTTCGCCGCTGGCGACGTCCAGGACAAGGTTTTCCGTCAAGCGGTGACGGCCGCCGGGACCGGGTGCATGGCGGCGCTGGAGGCCGCGAAGTTCTTGGCCGAATCGACGCTCGTTCGCGCCGCTGCCGCCGAATAGCGCCCGGCCGAGCCGCGTATAGCAATGGACTGGGACAAGCTCCGTATCTTCCATGCGGTCGCGAAGGCGGGTTCGTTCACCCGAGCCGGCGAGCACCTCAGCTTGTCGCAGTCTGCGGTCAGCCGTCAGATCGGGGCACTCGAAGAAGACCTCAACGTCTCGCTGTTCCACCGCCATGCGCGCGGCCTGATTCTGACCGAGCAGGGCGAAGCCCTGTTCGAAACCGTCCACGATGTTTCGTCCAGATTGGTCATGGCCGAGGCCATCATCGGCGAGCAGCGCGATAAACCGACCGGCGAACTCCGGATTACCACCACGGTCGGATTCGGCTCGCTCTGGTTGACGCCACGGATCGGCGCGTTTCTCGATATCTATCCGGAAATCACCATCACCATGCTGGTCGACGATCGCGAGCTCGATCTCTCGATGCGCGAAGCGGACGTCGGCATTCGGATGCGCGCTTCGACGCAACCCGATCTCGTGCAACGCAAACTATTTCGCATCAATCATCACCTCTACGCAGCACCGTCCTATTTGCAGCGCTTTGGCGTTCCGCAGAAACTTTCCGACCTCGACCGCAATCAACGGCTTGTCGTGTGGGGCGCGAACGTTCCCGCGCCGGTGCCCGAGGTCAACTGGCTGCTCCATATGGACGCCGGTCCGGTTGGCGTTCGCAAGTCGGTACTGCGCGTGAATAGTACCTATGGTCTGCTTCACGCGGTTGAAAACGGCGCCGGAATTGCGTCGCTACCCGACTATCTAGCCCGGCCGCTCCTCGAATCAGGCCGAATCGCCCGCGTCCTCCCCACGCTTGATGGTCCCGCAAACGACGCTTATTTCGTTTACCCCGAAGAACTACGCAATTCCAAGCGGATCGCGGCCTTCCGCGACTTCATTCTCGATCAGGTGTCACACGCCGAGTTTTAGGCTCGCCTATGCGTTGGTTGCATGGCTGGGTTGTTGAAAATAGACTAGCTCATCGTGTGCGCTACGCTCTACAACTCTCCCGTGGAAAGTGCTTGTTAGCGTTTTCCACTTCCGATTAGGTCTTTGGACCTGATTTACCGGTAGCGAGTTTTTTCTACCGGTTACGTCTCCCAGACGTAAAGCCTCCCCTTACAACTCTCCGTTCCCTTTCGGGAACGGATTTTTCCTGCTTAGCAGCGGCAATAAAATTTCAATTTGCATGCGCTTGGCGCAATGCTATTCGCGAGGCGCGATAGTTTTGCTAGCACTCTTGACAACTGAGTGCCAATCGCTAAGAGATGCGCCAAGCTTTTACAACGGAAAAGAGGAACACTCCCCATGAGACTCAAACCGCTAAGAAACAACGTCGTCGTTCGTCGCAGCGCTGAATTGGCGCGTACTCCGGGCGGCATCATCATTCCCGATACGGCCAAGGAAAAGCCGGTCGAGGGCGACGTGCTTGCGGTTGGACCCGGCGCTCGCACCGAGCAAGGTGACATCGTGCCGATGGACGTCAAAGTCGGCGATCGGATTTTGCTTGGCAAATGGTCCGGTACCGAAATCAAAGTCGATGGCGAAGAACTTCTGATCGTCGCCGAGTCGGACATCTTGGGCGTCATCGAAGGCGCCAGCAAATCGGCGCGTAAAGCCGCCTAACGAAGGAACGAACCATGGCAGCCAAAGATATTAGGTTTTCCGGCGACGCCCGTGCGCGCATGCAGCGCGGCGTCGACATCTGCGCCAATGCCGTCAAGGTGACGCTCGGCCCCAAAGGTCGCAACGTCATGATCGAAAAGTCGTTCGGCGCCCCGCGCGTGTCGAAGGACGGCGTGACGGTCGCCAAAGAGGTCGAACTGCAAGATAAGTTCGAAAACATGGGCGCTCGCCTACTGCGCGAAATTGCCTCGCGCTGCAGCGAGGAAGCGGGCGACGGCACGACCACCGCCAGCGTTTTGGCCCAAGCGATCGTTCGCGAGGGTGCCAAAGCGGTCGCCGCCGGCATGAACCCGATGGACATCAAGCGCGGTATCGAAACGGCCGTGGCGGTCGTCGTCGAGGACGTGAAGAAGCGCTCGAAGAAAGTCAAAAGCAACGACGAGATCTCGCAAATCGGAACGATCTCCGCCAACGGAGAACGCGAAATTGGCGACATGATCGCCAAGGCAATGGAGAAGGTCGGCCACGAGGGCGTGATCACGATCGAAGAAGCTAAGTCGCTCGAAACTGAACTCGATATCGTCGAAGGCATGGAGTTCGATCGCGGCTACATTTCGCCGTACTTCATCACCAACGCCGACAAGATGTCGGTCGAGCTTGAAGACCCCTATATCCTGATCTTCGAGAAAAAGCTCTCGGGGCTCCAGTCAATGCTGCCGCTGCTCGAAGCGGTGGTGCAGTCGTCCAAGCCGCTCCTCATCATCGCGGAAGATGTCGAGGGCGAAGCGCTGGCGACGCTGGTCGTCAATAAGCTCCGCGGCGGCCTCAAGATCGCCGCCGTCAAGGCACCGGGCTTCGGCGATCGCCGCAAGGCGATGCTTGAGGATATCGCCATCCTCACCGCCGGCCAGCTTATCTCCGAAGATCTCGGCATCAAGCTCGAGAACGTGAAGATCGACATGCTTGGCCGCGCCAAGCGCGTCTCGATCGACAAGGAGAACACAACCATCGTTGGCGGCGCTGGCAAAAAGGCCGATATCCAAGGCCGTTGCAACCAGATCCGCGCCCAGGTTGAGGAAACGACGTCGGACTACGACAAGGAAAAACTCCAGGAGCGGTTGGCGAAGCTCTCCGGCGGCGTCGCGGTGATCAAAGTTGGCGGCGCGACCGAAGTCGAAGTTAAGGAACGCAAGGACCGCGTCGAAGACGCCATGCACGCGACCCGTGCGGCGGTTCAGGAAGGCGTCGTCGCCGGCGGCGGCGTCGCCTTGCTCTACTCGACTCGCGTACTCAAGGACCTCAAGGGCGATAACAGTGACCAGACGACCGGCATCGACATCGTGCGCCGGGCGCTCCAGGCCCCGTGCCGGCAGATTGCCGAGAACGCGGGCGAGGACGGATCGCTGATCGTTGGCAAGCTACTTGAGCAGAAAGACGTCAACTGGGGCTTCGACGCTCAAACTGGCGAGTACAAGGACATGGTGAAGGCCGGCATCATCGATCCGACCAAGGTGGTTCGCATCGCGCTGCAAGACGCGGCATCGATCGCGGCCCTTCTCGTCACCACCGAAGCGATGGTCGCCGACAAGCCCGAAAAGAAGGGTCCGCCGGGGATGCCTGGCGGCGGCGGAATGGGTGGCATGGGCGGAATGGGTGGCATGGGCGGAATGGGTGGCGGCATGGACGACATGGACTTCTAGTCCAGCCACCGATCCAACAACCGAAAGGGGCGGAGATTTTCTCCGCCTCTTTTTTTTTGCACGAGATAATCGACCTCGTGGCGCATTCGTCGAATCGAAATTGTCAGGCCGCCACGGGCATCGTATCGCTTGGCCTCGAATACCGCCGTCGCGCTAAGATAAGCAGCGAACAATCGCGGTCGACACGTCGGTGACAATCAAGGCCTTACGAATACCGGGTTGGCGCTTCGTATCGTCGGCGAGGCGGTTAGATGAAATTGTCGCGCGGTCGGGGTTTCGATTCGGGCGCATTGCTCGATCGACGCTCCTCCGCCTCGTGGCGGCGGGCCTCGTCGGCGCCGCCTCGATGTCGTCCGCGGCGGCGCAAACGACGATCGCCGACCTCGCGCGGCGCACGCACTTCCACGGTCTATCGATCGATGCCGGCGATCCTTCGCGACTTTTCCTCGCGACGCACCATGGATTTTACGTGGTAGCGAGCGGAGGGACGGCCTCGCTCATTTCCAGCACCCGTGACGATTTCATGGGCTTCACGCCGCATCCGTCCGCGCCCGCCACGCTCTACGCCAGCGGCCATCCAGCAGGCGGCGGCAATCTCGGCGTCATGATGTCGACCGACGGCGGCCGAACTTGGCGGAGTATCGCTGCCGGGGAAAACGGACCGGTCGACTTCCATCAAATGGACGTGAGCAAGGCGGACCCGCGCACGATCTACGGCGTCCACGACGGCTTGCAAGTTTCGATGGACGCCGGAAAAACGTGGCGGATCGTCGCGCCGGCGCCCGCCGCGCTCGCGGCGATCGCAGCGTCGAGCAAAGAGGTCGCAACGCTTTACGCGGCCACTCGCGCCGGCCTTTTCCGTAGCAAAGATGGCGGCAGGACCTGGCACGACGGTTACCTCGTCCGCAAGGCGGCCACGGTCGTTGCGACCACCTCGAGCGGCGAGGTCTACGCCTTCATTCTCGGTGTTGGCCTCGTGCGTGCGGCCGAGCCCGAGTTACGCTGGCAAACGGTAAGCACTTCGCTCGGCAAGGCGGTCCCGATCTATTTGGCGGTTGATGGCGCCGGGACATCGCTATACGCAGTTACCGTCGATCCCGACAGCAACGCGCAGACGATCGTTGCGAGCAGCGATGGCGGAAAATCCTGGCGGTCGTTCGGAGATGCGAAAGAGCGATAGTGGGTCGATCGCAGGGCTGGAGCATCGGGCCCGACAACCGTGCGGCGGAACGTTGGCCGAGAATCATCTCGCAACAAGCAGGAACGAAAACCATGGCAACCTTGGCTCTCGGCTGGACTTACCTCGTCATCGGGCTGGCACTCGTCGTCTATACGTGGACTCTCGTCGCGGTCGGGAATGCGCGACGCAAAAGCGGCATCAAATCGCCGGCGACGACCGGCGATGTCACGTTGGAGCGAGCGCTCAGGGTGCAGCAGAACACCCTCGAACAGCTTATCGTTTTCCTTCCTGCCATCGTGCTCTTCGCCAATCTGGTGGACGGCCTCGCCGCGGCCGCGCTAGGCTTGATCTGGGTGATCGGGCGCGTCCTTTATATCCCCGCCTACATGCGCGAGCCCGAATCGCGCGGTCCCGGCTTCACGATCGCGTTCGTACCCCAGATCATCCTGGTGCTCGGCTCAATCGCGGGTGCCGTGTACCAGATTCTGCGCGGTTAAGAGACCGGGACCTACGGGCCGCTATCGGGCGGACCGATCAGCCGGTGTCGCGGCAGCGGTACTCGCCCGACAATGCCTCTGCGACCAAGCCCGCGGCGTTCAGATGGTGATTATGCGGATGCTTGCTCAGCCACTGCACGACGATCCCCTCGATCTCGCTCGCGGATCGCCCGGCCGGCGGACAGGCGCTGAAGCCATTGATCTCGTTGTCGGCGGTCATCGAATCGAAGATGCCGAGGATGAACCCGGCGCAGAGTCCTTTCGCGTAGGGGCTCGGTGCCTGGCAGTCGAGCCATAGTTCCGCGCCGCTCTTTGGAGCGGCGTGCGCGACAAAGGTGCCCAGTAGCGCGAGAGCCGCGAGCGCCACGGTGATGGTTCGCGCGTTCATTCCAGATCGGAGAACGCAGACACGGCTTCGACCTGCTGCCGGTCACTGCGATAGGGCATGGTAAGCACCTTCCAGCCGCCGCAGCGCGCACACGGGCAACGGCGTTCACCGCCAAGCGTAACGGGACGGCGGTACCAGTGCGAGACTTTCCCGTGGTAAGGTCTCGGCAGGCCGGATACCGGGTATCGGGGCGCGGCGCGATACGACCGTGCCGCTCGCCCGCGAGTCGGCACTTCGGGCAGTGGATGCCAGCACCATGAACAGCGCGATAGCAAAATCTAACTCGGTCGCAATTTCTGGACTGGCCCACATCGGATTCGCGTACACGACCTGGAACGTCCGGTTCGCTTCTACGGACTTCTGGGCTTCAAGAAGACCGCCGGTCCGATCGGCCCGGGACCGGTGGCGATCCTCGACACCCCTCTGGAGTCGAGATCAACCTCGTGCTCAATGCCGCGCACGCGAGCGAACCCAACGTCCTCATGGATGGACCGGAGAAGCACCCGGGGATTACGCATATCGCGCTTCTTTGCCCCGATATCATGGCGGCAAAGACGCTGCTCGAGGCGGCTGGCATTCCGATCAGCGGCGGCCGATTCACTTCGGTCCCGGCGCGCAGGGACTCTTCGTACGCGATCCTGACCATAACGTCATCGAGCTGCACCACAGCGCGATTGACGCGGTTACTCCCCGGCGGGGTAGCGCGGCGATCGGCCTCCGGACACTGGCTTTCCCGTTAGCATGCTGGCCACAGCCGGCGGAACGTTCGGTACCGTACCGTTTTGGCCGCGTGCCTTTAGCGGAATAGCGGCTCTTTTTCCTTACCGAGATAAAGCGCCGCGACCGCTTCGGCGTAGCCGTTGTAAAGCAGCGTCGGCACTCGAACGCCGGAGCCCAGCAACCGCTCGGTTTTTTGGCTCCAGCGCGGGTGCGCCACCTCGGGGTTGACGTTGGCCCAAAAGCCGTACTCGGATGCCTGTACCGTCTGCCAGAACGTCTTCGGCTGCTTGTCGGCGAAGCTGAAGCGCACGATCGACTTGACGTGCTTGAAGCCGTACTTCCACGGCACCGCGAGGCGCAGCGGCGAGCCATGTTGCTTCGCCATCGGCTTGCCGTAGGCGCCGGTGGCGATGAACGCCAGCTCATTCGTCGCTTCCTCGATCGTGAGGCCGTCGACGTAAGGCCACGGATACCAGAACTGCTTCTGGCCCGACGCGACCTTGGCGTTGGTGAAGGTTTCCATCACCAGGTATTTGGCCGCCGATAACGGTTTGGCGAACTCGACCAACACTTTCAGTGGGAAGCCACTCCACGGGATCGTCATCGCCCACGCTTCGACGCAGCGATGGCGATAGAGGCGCTCCTCAAGCTGCATTTTGGCCATGAGATCGTCGACGCTGATCTCAATTTTGTTTTCGACCAGGCCATCGATCGTCACCATCCAGGGCCGGATCGGTAGCTTCTGCGCGTCCTTCCAGATTTCCTTGTGCGAGCCGAACTCGTAGAAATTGTTATAGGTGGCGTTGACCTCGGGATCGGTGAGGGCGCGGTCGATCGTGTACTTCTCGTTCTTCTTGAACGGGTAGAGCTTGGCCGAAGGATCATCGGCTGGTGGATCGCTCGCCTTGGCGGCCAGCACGTGCCCGGACGGAAATCCAGTCGCCGCCAGGATCGAGCCAGCGGCCAACCCCTTCATCAAGGTCCGCCGATTGAAGTACGCCGTCTCCGGCGTCGCCATCGATTCGGGCAACTCCCAGCCGCGCGGACACTTGATCAGCATGGTGCGTTCCTCGCCATCACTTCTTATCCACGTAGTGTGAAAGGGCGAACCGGGCAACTCAAGAGTTCGTTATGCATCGTAGCGGCACGCCCGCAGCACCGAACTCGTCGGCCCACTCTTGACCGCGCTCAAGTGGGTCTAGACGAAGCGTACCGTCACGCTGCCAAAATCGCCGAGCGTCGAG
>SHVV01000048.1 GCA_009694095.1 Alphaproteobacteria bacterium
CCAGACGGCGGCGCCGCGCGCCTCGATCCGATAGGATGAGTGCTCAATGCCGAGTGGCGGTTCGCTGTTGAGGCGGAGCAACCCGGGTGCAAGCGCCCCGGTGCTCAATTTATAGCGCGCACTGCAATCGACATCGGTCAAGAAATCCTCGGTGCCGGCTCCGCAAAACGGGCACCGCACCCGACGTGGCCCGATCATGTTGTAGCCGCACGCGATGCAGACGTGTTGACCCACGCGCGCGTTCGTCATCATCGGTCAAGTCTAAGCGGACGGCCATCCCAGTGTCGAGCAACCGCCGCGGCGGCGAGGAGTCCGGCGCCTGCAATCGCCGCCATGGCGAAATACGCGCCGGTGGTAACGTCGCGATAGAGCGCGCCGGCCAGAAGTGCCGCGAGCCCCGAGAGAGCTCCAACCGCACCCGAGTAGAGACCTTGTGCGGTCGCAGATGCGCCGGCCGGCGCCGCCCGGGCGATAAAATGCATGGCACCGATATGTGCCGCAGCGAAGGTAAGAGCATGAAGCATTTGCAGGACAACGAGAGCCGGAAGCGAATCGCTGAGGGGCGTCGCGGTCCAGCGCACAACGCCGCCGACTCCGGCGCCGATCAGGAGCGCGACAGGACCGGTCTGCTCGACGATGCGAGTCGAGAACGCGAAAAGAACGACCTCGGCTGCGACGCCGAGCGCCCACAGCGCACCGATCTCCGTTTCGGAGATGCCGGCGGCGCGCCAAGCGATCGAGCTGAAACCGTAGTAGACCGCGTGGCTGGCCTGCAATAAACCGCCGGCGAGGAGGAAAAGGGCGCACAACGGTGTGCGCAGAAGAGGCGCGATGCCAACCCGCATGCGCGCCTCGGTAGGGGTTGCCGGCGGGGTCGGGAGCCAACAACAGACAGCAACGATCACGACCATCGTGGCCGATATCATCGCCCAGATGATCGTTTCACCGCGTCCGTTTAGGACCACCCCGGCGCCGAACGCGCCGCCAATAAAGGCGATCGAGCCCCATAAGCGGATTCGGCCGTAATCAAGACCTCGCGCGTACGTTGTTAGAAGCGTCAAATTTTCGCCGATCGGTATCATTGCGGCGAAGAACACACTGTTGAGGACCGTAAGCGCCAGCAGCGGCCAGAATCCGGCGACCAGTGGAAACGGCAAGAACACCGCGAGAGTCGCGACGGCCAGAACGATCTGCGCCGCTTTGCGAGCTCCGCGCCGGTCGACGATGCGCGCAATCAGCGGGTTGGTGGCGATCTTGAGCCAGTGATTGGCCGAGAGCAGGACGCCGAGCTCGATCGGCGATACGCCCTGTGCCGCCAGCCAAACCGGCCAAAAAGGCATATAGATTCCAATCGCGGTGAACACCGCCGCGTAGTAAACCGCAAGTCGCGTCCCCGGCCACCGCTCCATCCCTAAGCCTAGCGCACGCGGTCGTGGCTGGATCTTGTGGCGACGTCGTTTAGATCCGGTTCGCCGCCGTTTTCTTCAGGCCGTCGTGGTTTCATAATCGGGCCTTTGTTGCGCAGCACGCGCTGGGGTGAGTTTGGAGTTTGGATGCGACTTGTTCGCTATTTCGCGCAGACGCCGGCTGATGTCAAAGGTGCTGTCGTTGCGATCGGCAATTTCGACGGCCTGCACCGTGGCCATCAGGCTCTGATCGCGCAGGCGCGAGCGATCGCCGCGCAAGCAGGCGTGCCGCTCGGGGTACTGACGTTCGAGCCGCACCCGCGGAGCGTGTTTCAAAAGGGCGCCCCGCCATTTCGTTTAACGCCATTGCGGCGCAAGGTGCGGCTGCTCGCCCAACTTGGGGTCGAGATCGTGGCGGCGGTGCCGTTTACCTTGGCCTTTGCTGCGAAGCCCGCCGCCGAGTTCGTGCGCGAAGTTCTGGTCGATGCACTTGGCGTGCGTCACTGCGTGGTTGGCTACGACTTCGCTTTCGGTCATCGCCGTACCGGCAACCCCGAGGTGCTGGCGCACCTCGGTCGCGAGCACGGCTTTGACGTCACGGTGGTGGCGCCGCAATCAGACGGCGGCGAGCCCTTCGCCGCCAGCCGAATCCGAGACTTTCTCGTTCAGGGCAAGGTAACCGACGCGACCGTCGAACTCGGCCGCTACTGGGAAGTCGATGGGCATGTGCGCGGCGGCGATCGGCGTGGTCGCGCGCTCGGTTTCCCGACCGCGAACTTGACCATGGGTGCGTTCCTGCGGCCAGAATTCGGCATCTACGCCGTTCGGGCCGGATTGAGGAATGACGGTTCGACCACCTGGTACGACGCGGTCGCCTATCTTGGGCAACGTCCGACGTTCGAAGGTGATGATGTCCTGCTGGAGGTTCATCTTCTCGACTTCGACGGCGAGATTTACGGCCAGCGCCTACGCGTCGCCTTCGTCGACTTCGTTCGTCCCGACAAGAAGTTCGATGGCAGCGCGCCCCTGGTCGAACAAATTCGTTCCGATTGTGCGGCCGCGCGGCGTCTTCTCGCCGAGCACGGCGCACACGACACGATCGGAGCCGACAACATGCCGCTGCCGGGCGGCGATGGCCCGATCGCCGCGCTTCGCCCGCGGCGGGTTGGGCTCGACACTCCATAACCCGCTTGATACAAACCCGCATGGAGCGTCAGTCATCGATAGCCACGGTTCGCACCGTTCGAATTACCGCCCAGACCCTCGCTGGAGGGTAGGCTTCACGCGCGCACCGTTTCTGGCTATCGCAGGCACCTCGCCATGACCATCGACTACAAATCCACCATATTCCTTCCAAAGACCGACTTTCTGATGAAGGCCGGTCTTCCCAAGCAGGAGCCTTTGCTATTGGCCCGTTGGGAAAAGATCCGACTTTGGGCAAGGCTGCGCTCCGACGCCAAGGGGCGAGAGAAGTTCATCCTTCACGATGGCCCGCCATACGCCAACGGCCACATCCATATCGGCACGGCGCTCAACAAAATTCTGAAAGACATCGTCAATCGCTCGCAGCAGATGATCGGCAAGGACGCCAACTACGTCCCCGGTTGGGATTGCCACGGGTTACCGATCGAATGGCAAATCGAGCAGGCCTATCGCGACGCTGGCCGCAATAAAGATGACGTGCCGAAGGGTGAATTTCGCCGCGAGTGCCGCGAGTTTGCGAACAAGTGGATCGACATCCAGCGCGCCGAGTTCGTACGCCTCGGCGTGACCGGCGACTGGGGTCATCCCTACACGACGATGGACTACGCGGCAGAAGCGGCGATCGTCGTCGAGATCTGCAAATTCTTGATGAACGGCTCTCTCTATCACGGCGCCAAGCCTGTCATGTGGTCGGTAGTCGAAAAAACCGCGCTAGCCGAAGCCGAGATCGAATACATGGACCATACCTCGACCACGGTCACGGTGCGCTTTCCGGTCGTCAGCGCGGGCGGCCCGGCGGCCGGCGCGGTGATCCTGATCTGGACGACGACTCCGTGGACGATCCCCGGCAATCGCGCCATCGCGGTCAAGCCAGACGCCGTCTATGTTCGAATCCGCGTCACGGCGACGGCCGAGAAATCGACGGCGATCGTCGGCGACGAGGTCATCGTGGCGAAAACGCTGCTCGGCGCCGTGTGTGCCGAAGCCAAGGTCACGGCGCACGAGGCGGTGGCTGAAATTACCGGCGGCGCCCTCGCTGGCCTCATCTGTGCCCATCCGCTGCGCGGGCAGGGCTACGACTTCGACGTCCGCGTTTTTCCGGCCGACTTCGTCGACTTGGAGCAAGGCACCGGGTTCGTGCACATCGCGCCGGGCCACGGCGAAGACGATTTCATCCTCGGCCAGAAGAACGGCATCGAGGCGGCCCGGACGGTGTCCGACGACGGAACGTACTACGCGGAGGTGCCGCTCTTCGCCGGCAAGCACGTTTTCAAAGTCGATAACGACGTCGCCGAGTCGATTCGCGCCGCCGGATGTTTGTTTGCGCGCGCGAAGGTGCGCCATAGCTATCCGCACTCATGGCGATCGAAGGCGCCGCTCATTTTCCGCACCACCCCGCAATGGTTCATCTCGATGGAGAAGAACGGGTTGCGTTCGAAAGCACTAGATGCGATCGATCGCGTGCGCTGGCTTCCGGTCTCGGGGCGCAATCGCATTCATGGGATGATCAAAGATCGGCCCGAATGGGTGATCTCGCGCCAACGCGCGTGGGGCGTTCCGATCACGGTGTTCGTCAACAAGGAAACCGGCGAAGTGTTGCGCGACTCGAAGGTCAACGAGCGCATCGCTGCGGCGGTCCGCGTGGGCGGAGCCGACGTTTGGTTCCAAAGCGACGGCGCCGACTTCCTCGGCAGCGGCTACGACATCGCTGACTTCAAAAAAGTCGACGACATCGTCGACGTCTGGTTCGACTCCGGATCGACTCATGCTTTCGTTCTCGAAGCTCGTTCCGAGCTGGAGTGGCCGGCGTCGCTCTACCTCGAGGGCTCCGATCAGCACCGCGGCTGGTTTCATTCCTCGCTTCTCGAGGCGTGCGGTACGCGGGGCACGGCGCCGTACAAGGCCGTCCTGACGCACGGCTTCGTCCTCGACGGCGAAGGCCGCAAGATGTCGAAGTCGCTCGGTAACACCGTCGCGCCGCAGCAGATCGTCGATCAACATGGCGCCGAGATCCTCCGCCTCTGGGTCGCGAACTCCGACTACACCGACGATTTGCGCATCGGACCGGAGATCGTTCAAGGCCATGTCGACTCCTATCGCAAGCTGCGCAACACGTTCCGTTATCTGCTCAGCAATCTCACGGGCTTCGACGAAAGCGAGCGCGTGACGCATGGCGCGATGCCGGAGCTCGAGCGCTGGGTCCATCACCGGTTGGCGGAGCTCGATGTTCTCGTACGCCGTTGCGTGGCTGACTTCGATTTCCACACGCTGTTCGTTGCGCTCTACAATTTTTGCGCGGTCGATCTTTCGGCGCTTTATTTCGATATCCGCAAAGACTCTCTCTATTGCGACGCCAAGTCCGCTCCGCGCCGGCGCTCGGCGCGCACTTTGCTCGACGAGACCTTTTCGGCGCTAACTGCATGGCTCGCGCCGGTTCTTTGTTTCACGACCGAGGAAGTGTGGCTCGCCCGGTTCAATAGCGAAAACGACAGCGTCCACTTGCGTCAATTCCCCCGGATTCCAGCGGAGTGGCGCGACCCTGCGCTGGCTGCCAAGTGGGATCAAATCTGGCAGGTACGCCGCGTGGTCACCGGCGCGCTCGAAGCCGAGCGCCAGGCGAAGCGGATCGGTTCCAGCCTTCAGGCCCACCCCATTGTCTACGTTGGCGCCGAAATCGAGCGCGTTCTTGCCGGCGTCGACTTGGCTGAGATCGCGATCACTTCAGGCGTCACCGTCACCGTCGGACCGGCGCCGACAGGCGCGTTCTCGCTGGCTGAAGTGCCGGATGTCGGCGTTGTGCCCGGGTTGGCGGGCGGGCAAAAGTGTGTGCGGTGCTGGCAGGTGTTGCCCGACGTTGGTGACGATTCGCGTTATCCGGGCGTATGCGGTCGCTGTGCCGAAGCGGTCGCGCAATACGGAACATGATGCGACTCGGAGTCGCGATAGCTCTCGCCATCGCGGCAGTCGATCAGGTTTCTAAAGCCTGGATCATTGCCACCCTTGTCGAGCCTGGGCGCGGATTCGCGGTAACCGAATTTTTCAACCTGGTTTATGTCCGCAACCAGGGTCTGAGTTTCGGGCTGCTGCGCCACGACGCGTGGTGGGGGCCATGGCTGTTTGCTGCGATAGGCGTCGCGATGAGCGTTTTTCTTGTCATGTGGCTGCGCACCATTCGCTGGTGGCCCGCGCGGGCGGCGATCGGGCTGATCCTAGGCGGCGCGATCGGCAATATCGCCGACCGCGTCACGCGCGGCGCTGTCGTCGATTTTCTCGATTTCCATTGGGGTGGCTACCATTGGTGGGCTTTTAACGTCGCCGATAGTGCGATCTCGGTCGGCGTTGGAGTGCTGATCGTCGTCACCTTGTTTGGCCCACCGGAACGCCCTACAACATAGATGGTGGCAGAAGGCCGGTCGCGGCCCGTCCAATCGTAATCTGTAGTGCCGAGAGGGTCCTGAAACGATGCGCCAGCCGCTACGTATGCTGTTCGTTTCCACTGGCGCGATTGCCGTGCTGGCGGCGCTCGGCGCGTGTTCCGGTGTGCGCGACAATTTGGGTCTGGTTCGGCGGCCGCCTGATGAGTTCACGGTTGTGCGCAAGCCGCCATTGGCGATTCCGCCGAATTTCAGCTTGCGGCCGCCGCGTACCGGCAGCGACATTGCCGAGGAAACCGATTCGGCCAAGAAGGCGCGTTCAGCCCTACTCGGCGGCGGCGCGGCGCAACCCACTGGAACGCAAGCCCAACCGGCGTCGGCGGGAGGTTCGTCCGGCGAGCGGGCATTCCTGGCGAAGGCCGGCGCCGCCAACGCCGACATCCGAGACGTGCTCAATCGCGAGACAACGATTCTCGAAGAAAAAGACCGTTCGTTCGTGGATCGCCTGGTTTTCTGGCGGCGCGAAGGAAGCGAAACGGTCGGCGTCGTCGTCGATGCGCGCAAGGAATCGGAGCGCCTCCAGCAGGTGTCGGCGGCCGGTGAATCTCCGACGAGTGGCGAGACGCCCGTCATCAAACGGCATAAGCGCGCCCTGCTCGAAGGAATTTTCTAACCCGGGCCGTAAACTGGCCAGCGACGCAGGCACGAGAGGGATGCTTATGACGGTCGTGATACGCCGGTGCGTCGGCACGGCCGCGTTCGTAGCGTTCGCGATCGCAATCGCCTTTATTCCCGGCCAAGCACGAGCGGTCGATGCCGCGACGGTCGTGCAATTCACGCTCGCCAACGGTCTCGACGTCGTCGTAATTCCCGACCACCGAGCCGCCGTGGTCACTCACATGCTGTGGTATCGCGTCGGCGGGGCCGATGATCCGCCGGGAAAATCGGGCGTCGCACACGCGCTTGAACACATGATGTTCAAAGGAACAAGGCGATTCGGGCCTGGTGTGTTCAGCGCCAGCGTCGCGCGTCACGGCGGTAGCGAAAACGCTTTCACGACGCCCGACGTAACGGCCTATCACCAGACCGTCGCCAGCGACCGGTTGGAGATGGTGATGGAGATGGAGGCCGATCGTATGCGCGATCTCGTTCTCGAGAGTGCTGCATTCGAATCGGAACGCCTGGTCATTCTAGAGGAGCGGCGTGGGCGAAGCGAAAGCACTCCGGGCGGAATCCTCCGCGAGCAAGTGGCGGCAGCTCAGTATCTGAACCACCCCTATCGGTTGCCGGTTATTGGTTGGGCGCACGAAATCCGGGCGATCACGATCGACGATCTTCGCAAGTTCTACGAGACGTACTATTGGCCCAACAACGCGCTCCTGGTCGTTGCCGGCGACCATACCGCCGATTCGGTACGAGCGCTGGCCGAGAAGTACTATGGCGCCCTTCCGCGCGGCCCTGAGATCGTTCGTAGCCGTACCCAGGAGCCACCCCAGGTCGCTCCGCGACGGCTCGAATATCACGACACGCGCGTTGGCCAGCCGAGCGTGCAGCGTAGTTACTTAGCGCCGAGTTCGACCGCGGGCGAAAAAGAACATTCTCTGCCGCTGTTGTTGCTGTCCGATATTTTAGGTGGTGGCGGCACGAGTCGCCTGTATCGCGAACTCGTGTCCGAGAAGAAAATCGCAACCAGCGCCGGCGCCTCTTACTCAGGGGCCTCGCTCGATCTGACCCAATTTTATGTCTACGTATCGCCGGCGCAGGGAACCGACCTCGATACCGCCGAAGCGGCGATGGATCGAGTCATTGCCGTGATTCGCGAGAATGACGTCACCGATGACGAGTTGACGCGAGCAAAAAAAAACCTGCTAGCTTCGACGATTTATGCGCGCGACAGCGTGACTGGATCGGCGCGCCTTTATGGTCGGGTCCTGACCCAAGGTCGCACTATCACCGATATCCAGGAGTTTTCGAGCCGAGTTAGTGCGGTGACCGCCGACGATGTCAAGCGTGCGGCGCAACACGTGTTTGATCTGAGGCGCTCGGTTACCGGACGTCTGCTTAAAGGCGAAAGCTGAGACGTGGAAAAACGGTCATGATCAAACGCATCCTTGGACGGTCAGGTTGGAGCGGCGTCTTCGTTGCCCTCGTGGTCGCAGCCTGGGGATGGGCCGTGCCCGCGGAGGCGGCAACGAAGATCATCGACCTCAGGACTCCGGCTGGGCATCGGGTTTGGTTCGTGCGCGAGCCGGCGCTTCCCATCGTCTCGATCGAGCTTGGCTTCCGCGGAGGCACCGAGCTCGACCCACCGGGGAAAGAGGGTCTGGCGCGCATGGTGGCAGCGCTCATGGATGAGGGCGCCGGTGAGTACGACTCGCTCGGTTTCCAACGCCGGCTTGAAGATTACTCGGTGTCGTTGGGATTCAGCGTTGACCGCGACGCGTTCCGGGTTTCACTCCGTACTCTGACCGAGAACCGCGATGAAGCGTTTCGTTTGCTCGGTACCGCCCTATCGTCGCCACGCTTCGAAGCCGATGCCGCCGAGCGCGTCCGAGGCCAATTCATCGCCGATGCGTCGCGCCGCAACCAAGACCCTGACGCAATCGCCGCGAAGGCGTGGTTCGCCAAAGCATTTCCCGAACATCCCTACGGTCGCTCGTCGCGCGGCGAGCCAGAGACCATCAAGTCGATTACTCGGATCGATCTCAAGACCTTCGCCGCCAGTCGTTTGACCAAAAGCGGTGTTTTCGTCGGCGCGGTCGGCGACATCGATCCGAGCGAGCTCAGTTTTCTCATCGACCGCGCGCTCGCTGACCTGCCGGCGGGGCCGGCGGAGTCCGGTCCCGTCAATGAGGTGATCGCGCATACGCCGGGATCCCTTACCATCATCCGGCACAAGGCACCGCAAAGTTCAGTCATCCTTGGGTTGCCTGGGCCGAAACGGAATGATGATGACTTCTACCCCGCTTTTGTTCTCAACTATGTCTTGGGCGGCGGCGGCATGACGTCGCGCCTTTACCAAGAGGTGCGCGAGAAGCGTGGCCTCGCCTATTCGGTCTACACCTACCTGAGTCCGTTCCGCTATTCCGGACTGATCCTCGGTGGCTTTGCCAGCGTCAACGACCGTGTTGCCGAATCGCTTGCCGTCGTGAAGTCGGAGCTCGTGCGTATCGCGAGTGAAGGATTGAACGAACGCGAACTCGCGGACGCTAAGACTTATCTCACCGGATCTTTCCCGATGCGGCTCGACAGCAATGCGAAGATTGCCGGCACCCTGCTTACCATGCAGATGGACGGTCTCGGTATCGACTATCTCGAAAAGCGCAACGACTACATTAACGCCGTGACGCTGGCCGACGTGCGACGAGCGGCGGTAAAGTACATGAAGATCGAAGATCTCACGGTTGTGGTCGTCGGCGATCCGCAAGGTGTCGGTCCTTAACCCGGACAAACCTGCGCTTGTGGCTTCGCTGCTCGGCCGGTGTTAGCGTTCGCCCAGTGAATATCGACGGCTATGCGAGCCTGGTTCCGTGCCCTACCCCTATCAACAAGAGATTGAGCGCTGTTTTTCCGGTGCGATCGGCTCGCAAGGGCTGAACACGGCCGAATTCGATTCGGTTCTGAGAGATTCGGAGCTGGCTCTCGCCGATATCCGCCGAGCGCTCAAGGCGGGCGACATGCGCTTCCTGTCGGTCGCCCGAGCCGACGACGATCTTTCGGCGATCGAGCGGACGGCGGCTGATCTTCGCGGTCGTTTTTCGCATCTGGTCGTTCTTGGCACTGGCGGCTCGAGCCTTGGCGCACGTGCGTTGGCGGCGCTCGCGACCGATGGCCTGGGCGTGCCAAGAGTCGGCCCGCGACTCCACTTCATCGACAACATCGATCCCGACTCGTTCGACGATCTTCTCGGGTCGCTCGACTTGGCGCGGACCGGGTTCCTCGTCATCTCCAAGTCCGGCAATACGATGGAGATCATCGCCACCGCGATGGTGTGCCTGGATCTCGTCGGCAAGCGCTTGGGGGCTGAAGCCGTGCGCCGGCAGTTCGTTGCCATCACCGAGCCGGGCGACAATCCGCTCCGGCGTATCGCGACGCGCGCCGGAATGCCGATCCTTGATCACGATCCAAAGATCGGCGGTCGCTATTCAGTGCTGTCGGTGGTGGGCCTCCTAACCTCAAGCGCCATTGGACTCGATGTGCGCGCCGTCCGCAGCGGAGCGGCGAGCGTTCTCGATCATGCGCTCGCGGCCCCTGTACGCGACGTTCCACCGGCCGTAGGTGCGGCGTTGGCGGTTGGACTCGGTCGGCACCGTGGCGCGAGTTCGAACGTCCTCATGGCTTACGGCAACGCGCTGATACCCTTTGTGCTTTGGTATTGCCAGCTGTGGGCGGAGAGCCTCGGCAAGGGCGGGCTGGGGATGACGCCGATCGGCGCCCTTGGACCGGTCGACCAGCACAGCCAATTGCAGCTCTATCTCGACGGGCCGCGCGACAAATACCTCACGTTCGTCGTACGAGCGGCTGCCGGTCGCGGTGCGAAGATTGCGTGGGACGGGTTCGACGATCAGCGCGTTTCCTATCTAACCGGCCGCACGATCGGCGATGTGGTCGAAGCGTCGCAACGAGCCACCGCCGAATCGCTGGCGGCCTGTGGGCGGCCGATTCGGGTCATCAGCCTGCGGACAATCGATGAGCGTGCTTTGGGCGCGCTGTTTATGCATTTCATGCTTGAGACACTGATCGCGGCGCGGCTCTTGGGGGTCGATCCAATCAATCAACCGGCGGTCAAGGACGGCAAGATTCGCGCGCGGCGTTATCTCGCCGAAGCGCGCTGATGAGATCGATCCGCCGCCTACCTGACGCGGTGATCGATCGAATTGCGGCCGGCGAGGTAGTTGAGCGCCCGGCGAGCGTCGTCAAGGAGTTGGTCGAAAACGCCATCGATGCCGGCGCACGCCGAATCGACGTCGTCGTGACCGGCGGCGGCCGCGACCTGATTTCAGTGACGGATGACGGCTCAGGCATGTCGGCGGCCGATCTCGCACTCGCAGTCGAGCGGCACGCGACATCGAAGCTCGCCGATGACGATCTCAACAATATCGAGACCCTTGGCTTTCGCGGCGAAGCACTACCATCGATCGGTTCGGTCGCCCGTCTTTCGCTGGAGAGCCGTGGTGCTGGTGAGGACGCGGCTTGGCGGGTCGACGTCGAGGCCGGTATCAAATCGACGCCGGTTCCGGCGTCGTTGCAGGCGGGAACGCGCGTCGAAGTTCGCGACCTCTTCTACGCCACGCCGGCACGGCTCAAGTTCCTGAAAACTCCTCGCACCGAGTTCGGCCACGCGCTCGACATCGTACGCCGCTTGGCGATGGCGCACCCCAATGTTGCTTTCTCCGTCTCGGACGAGGAGCGGACGCCGCTTCGAGTTTCGGCCGATCAACTGCCGCTGCTCGAGGCTCGGCGCGAACGTCTAGGCCGTCTCCTTGGGCGCGAGTTCATCGACAATGCGCTGTCGATCGCCGCTGACCGCGACGGGATATCGATTTCCGGTTTCGCCGGGCTACCGACGCTCGCGCGTCCGACGGCCCAAGCGCAATACCTGTTCGTCAACGGCCGTCCGGTTCGCGATCGGCTTCTCGTTGGTGCGGCACGTGCGGCCTATCAAGAGTTGATCGCCCATGATCGACATCCGGCGGTCGTTATCTTCATCGACGCCACCGCTGCCGAGGTCGACATCAACGTTCATCCGGCAAAGGCCGAAGTTCGATTCCGCGACGCAAACGTGGTGCGCGGCCTGGTGATCGCCGCGATTCGAAGCGCTTTGAACATCGGCGATCAACGGACGGCGTCCCCGCTCGGAGCGAACCTGCTCGCTGCATTTGAGCGCCATCGCCGCGGGCCGATGTGGCGCGATGATCGAGCTCGGCGTGGACTCGCCGAAGCCGCGAGCGTTTACCAAGCGCCGCTCAGCGGTTCGAGCCCGCTTCTCGACGGCGCTCCGACCGCCCGGGTGGACGCCGAGGACCCGACGCCGGTCGACTATCCGCTTGGCGCCGCGCGCGGGCAACTGCACGAAACCTATATCGTTGCCCAGACCGCAGACGGCCTTGTCATCGTCGATCAGCACGCTGCCCACGAACGTCTGGTGTACGAACGTATGAAAGTCGAACTGGCGGGCACCGGTATCGCTCGGCAGATACTGCTGATTCCCGAAGTCGTCGACCTCGACCCGACGTCGGCGGAGCGTGTGCTGGCGCGGGCATCGGAATTCTTGGAACTGGGCCTGGCGCTCGAAACATTCGGCGATAGGGCGGTGCTGGTCCGCGAAGTCCCAGCCATGCTCGGTGATGTCGACGCCAAAAGACTGGTGCGCGATCTGGCCGAGGAGCTCGGTGAGCACGAAGCAGCGCAGGCGCTTCGCGAACGGCTCGCTGAAGTCGCGAGTCGAATGGCCTGCCATGGATCGGTGCGGGCGGGACGATCACTCACGGTCGCCGAGATGAACGCGCTTCTCCGCGAGATGGAGCGGACGCCGCATTCGGGTCAGTGCACACACGGGCGGCCGACCTACGTTGAAATCAAGCTCGCCGACGTCGAGCGTCTATTCGGCCGGCGCTGACGTCTTATCCGCGCCAGATAAGAAATTCGATCCGAGCCGCGCCGTAACGTCGGTCCTTGATGCGCTCGAACCCGGCCGGAAGATCGAACGGCTCGCGTGCTCCGACCTCGATCGCCGCGGCTGTACCCGATCGCAACCAGCCAAGGGCGGCCAATGCACTGAGTGCGATACCGGCAAACCCGCTGGAGTAGGGGGGATCGAGAAAGACAATATCCGCTGGCGCTTTGTCGCGGGGCGGCTGACCGGGCGCGGTCGCATCGCGCGTGAGTGTTGTTGTGCGGGTACTTTCTCTGAGCGCGCTCGAATTGGCGCGTACGAGCTCGATCGCTGCTCGATTGTTGTCGATGAAAATAGCATGGGCGGCACCGCGTGAGAGTGCTTCCAGCCCAAGCGCGCCAGTGCCGGCGAACACGTCGAGTACGTTGGCGCCGCCGAGGGCTACGCCGTCTTCGGCAAAACCGTGCCCCAACACGTTGAACAATCCTTGCCGCGTCCGATCGGCGGTCGGATGTATCGTGAGATCGGGGCCGGCCATAAGCGGCCGCCCGCGGTGCCTACCCGCGATGATCCGCATCGATGGCCGGGAGCGTCCGTGCCAAACGCGCCGCTTGCTTAGGGGGCATTTCCAGAATCATGCCGCGCGCTAGATCGCCAAGTTCAAACGGGCCGAACGTGACGCGGATGAGCCGATTGACGGCGAGTCCGAGGTGTTCGAGCACTTTCCGGACCTCGCGATTCTTGCCCTCGGTCAGAGTGAGCGTGATCCAGGCGTTAGCGTTCTCGGAACGGTCAAGAGAAGCGATGATCGGGCCATAGTGGATGCCATCGACGGTGATGCCATCCTTGAGGCCATCGAGCCCCGTTTGATCGATGCGGCCATGCGCGCGTACGCGGTAACGCCGCGGCCAGGCGGTGCGCGGATGGCTCATGCGCCGAGCGAGTTCGCCGTCGTTGGTCAGAACGAGGAGTCCTTCGGAGTTGAAGTCGAGGCGCCCGACGGTGACGACACGCGGAAAGGACGGCGGAAACCGCGAAAAAATCGTTGGGCGCCCGCGCGGATCCTTTGTCGTCGTCAGGCAACCGCGCGGTTTGTGAAACAGCCAGATCCGCGTTCGATCGGCCACCGGGAGCGCCTTGCCGTCGACCACGATGGTTTGGCTCGGAGTCACGCGGACAGCGGGCGACGTGAGCAGGACACCGTCAACCGCGACCCGGCCGTCGGCAATCCAGGCCTCGGCTTGGCGCCGAGAGCAGAGACCGGCCCGGGCGATCACTTTCGCAATCCGTTCTCCGCCCCCGCCGGTCGGCCCGGATCGATCACCGGGTACCCGCTTAGCGCGCGGCATCGACGAATGCTTCGAACAGGCTTCGATCACCGGAGGACAATGAAAACTCTGGATGCCATTGGACGCCGACGCAAAACCGGTGACGCGGGTCTTCGATCCCCTCGATAACGCCGTCTGGCGCCAAGGCATCGACGATAACGCCGGGGCCGACATCGAGCGCGGCCTGATGATGGGCCGAGTTAACCTCAAGATCGAGGCAACCGATGACGCGGTGAAGCAAGGTATTCGCCATGATCCGGACTGCATGACCGGTCTCGTTGCGCGGATTGGGCTGCTCGTGCGACAGCGCTCCGACCACGGTGTCAGGGATGTGCTGAATGAGGGTGCCGCCGAGGATCACATTGAGCAGTTGCTGGCCGCCGCAAATCCCGAGAACCGGCAAATCGCGCTTGAGCGCCGAGCGCGTCACCGCGACCTCGAATCCGGTGCGATCGTCCTTGGTCTTGACCGTCGGGTGTTTGTCGCGCGCACCGAACAGCGCCGGATCGACGTCGAAATCGCCGCCGGAAATCACCAGTCCGGCGATTCGCCGCGCGTACAGCGCGCCGTCCACGCCGTGCGGCAACAGCACCGGCATTCCGCCGGCATCGGCGACTGCGTCACAATAGTTCTGCCGCAGTGCGTACCACGGAAATTTCGAATATCCGCCCGCGATTTCGCTATCGAGCGTAATGCCGATCAAAGGTTTTACCATGGCGTGACAATAGGCAGGAGCGCGCCGTTCGACAACGCCCTGCCTTGACGCTGCGGTGCCGCCAGCCCAAGGTCGGCTCATGGGTAATCACGGCAGTTTCATGGCGTTGGCGCTTGCTTTGGCGGAAAAAGCCGCAAAAGCGGGTGAAGTTCCGGTCGGCGCCGTGATCGTCGATAGCAAGTCGGGCGAAATCTTGGCGTCAACCTACAATCAGATTGAAGCTGCCAGCGACCCGACGGCGCACGCTGAGCTCATCGCCATTCGAACCGCGGCGGCACAGGTTGGCGCCGCGCGGCTCATCACCGCCGATCTTTACGTCACTCTCGAACCATGTCCGATGTGTGCGCAGGCGATCTCTTTCGCGCGTCTGCGGCGCCTCTATTTCGGCGCATCCGATCCCAAAGGCGGCGGGGTCGAGCACGGCGCGCGCATTTTCGCGCAACCGACCTGCCATCACCGCCCCGAGGTCTACGGCGGGATAGACGAGCTTCGCGCCGCGCGCCTGTTGCGCGATTTTTTTAAGGCCCGCCGGTGATACCTGCACAACCGGCGCTTCCGTCGGTCGGCCATTGCAGGGCTATCGACGAAGAGGCTAGAAAACAGGCTGACACTGCCAGCTAACGGAGGCGTAGATGGACTTCGCTTTGTCGCCCCGCGTCGAAGACTTTCAACGCCGCCTCAAGGCGTTCCTGGTTGCTCACATCTACCCCAATGAAGCGCTCGCCGAGGCGCGGATCGCCGAAGGAAATCGATGGCAAGCGATCCCGGTCATCGACGAGCTAAAGCAAAAAGCGCGCGCCGAAGGCTTGTGGAACCTGTGGCATCACGATCCAAAAATCGGCGCCGGCCTTTCGAACGTCGAATATGCGACTCTTTGCGAGGCGATGGGCCGCTCGCCGATCGCGCCCGAGGTGTTCAACTGCTCGGCTCCCGACACCGGCAACATGGAATTGCTGTGGAAGTACGGCACGCCGGCGCAAAAAGACCGGTGGTTGACACCGCTTCTCGAGGGCGAGATTCGCTCGGCCTACGTCATGACCGAACCGGACGTAGCGTCGTCCGACGCGACCAATATCGCGGCGGAAATCAAACGCGATGGCAACGATTTTGTCATCAATGGGCGAAAATGGTGGATCTCGGGCGTCGGCCATCCACGTTGCCGGATCCTCATCTTCATGGGCAAGTCAGTGGCCAACGCCGAGCGCCACAAGCAGCACACGATGGTCCTCATCCCTATGGACACTCCCGGCGTCGAGGTCGTCCGCCCACTTCCGATCTTCGGCTACGACGACGCGCCGCACGGCCATTGCGAGATGCGTTTCACCAACGTGCGGGTACCGGCCGAGAATTTGATCCTCGGCGAGGGCCGCGGTTTCGAGATTGCGCAAGGCCGGTTGGGACCCGGACGCATTCATCATTGCATGCGCGCGATCGGCCAAGCCGAGCGTGCGCTTGAGGCGATGGTGCGGCGCGCGCGGACGCGGGTCGCGTTCGGCAAGCCGCTCGCCGATCAAGGAGTCGTCCGCCAGGCGATCGCCGATTCGAGGATCGAGATCGACCAGGCTCGTCTTCTGACGCTACACGCTGCCTATCAGATCGACACTGTCGGCGCCAAAGAAGCGCGCTCCGAGATCGCGGCGATCAAGGTCGCGGTTCCGGCTGCCTTGCTTCGTGTGATCGACCGCGCGATTGAAGTCCACGGCGCCGCCGGCGTCTCCGACGATTTCGGTCTCGGTTGGTCGTTCGCGTGGGCGCGCACGCTCCGCATCGTCGATGGCCCGGACGCTGTTCACCGAGAAGCGATCGCGAAACTCGAACTGCGAAAATACAATTGAGCGCCGAATCGTTCGATCTAGTCCAACGCTTAAGAACCACGCCATGATGTTCCCGCCACCCGCCCTACCGCGCCCACTTTGGCTCGATGCGCCGGTTGGCGTCGCCCTCGCTCTCTTCGCCGTTGCCTGGCTCACGACTTGGCAAGGGCCGTGGTTGTATTCCGAGCAAGGAGTGTTGGAACTTTCGCAGTTTGCGCTCCTCGTGGTTGCCGTTGTTTTCGGCCTGCGTGTCCTGGCTCGCCGGACCGGTTCGATCTGGTTGACTGGATGGTTTGTGATCGCCACCGTCGGAACGATTTATACGGCGGGCGAGGAAGTGAGTTGGGGCCAACACCTGATCGGCTGGGGGACGCCGAAGTGGCTGGCTTCGGTGAACGATCAGGGCGAAACCAACCTCCACAATGTAAATAGCTGGCTCGATCAGAAGCCGCGCGCGATTCTCGAACTCGGCATCTTCGTTGGGGGTATCGTCCTTCCCCTCGCCGCGCGTCTACGACCGGCGCTTACCGAGCGTGCGTGGTGGGCGGTCGTGCCGCCCATCGAATTTTTTCCGACAGCCTGCCTTGTCGAGTTATCTCGTTTGGGCGGGCCTCGGTGGCACGCACTTGGGCTTGGGGCGGAACCGGTGCTGTTCCATCGCGCGAGCGAGGTACAGGAATTGTATTTCTACTGGTTCGTGTTGCTGTACCTGGTCTGGGCCAACCGCCGGTTCGCGCCGCAGCGCGCGCGGCCCTGAACGCGGATTTAAGCTGTGACGTTCTTCGGAAACTCGATAACGAACTCGCTGCCCCCGCCGGCTCGGTCACGCACGGTTACCCGCCCGCCGTGGGCATCGACGACTTGGCGGACGATGGCAAGACCGAGACCAGCTCCCGGTCGTTTGGCCGATGGCGCACGCCAGAAGCGATCGAACACGAGATCGCGATGCTCCGGAGCGACGCCTGGTCCGCGGTCGGCAACGATGATGCTGCCGTCCGCCGTCACGAACAGCTCGACCGCGGTGCCCTTCGCCGAGTGAAAGATCGCGTTCTCGACTAGGTTCTCGACGGCAATCTCGAGCGCCCGGGCATCGTCCTTGACGATCACGTGCGTCGGCATAGCGATCGTTGGCATTGGTGCCCTTGCGGCGCGGCATTTAGTGGGCCGCGGCACGATTGAGTTCGCCCGGCTGCATCAACCCTAT
>SHVV01000049.1 GCA_009694095.1 Alphaproteobacteria bacterium
GCGATCAAATTCGCGCGCTCTACGACGAGCGTTTTTGCCGCATGTGGGAGTTCTACCTCGCCGGGAGCGAAGCCTCGTTTCGCTATGGCGGCAGCATGGTGTTCCAGATTCAAGTGGCGAAGAAGATCGACACCGTTCCGCTAACGCGCGACTACATCACCGATTGGGAACGTGCCCATGCGCAAAAGGATCCGGGCGTTGCTTGATCGCGAGATATTGCGTTAGTCCAAGCGTGATAATACTAAATATAGTTAGCATCACCCGGTAATATTCCGCCGGCAAGGTGCGTCTCACGCATAAGATTGTCCACAAGCAGTTGGCAAAGCTAACGCGCGCAATACCGCATGTCGGACGACTTGTCCCCGCTATGCACATGATGCGGGTCGACGATGTCCCCCGTTATGTTTTAACCGCGGCCCGATTTGTCCCCCGGGGGCGCGCGCATGCGCGTATGGTCCATCGCTATGCCTGACGCCGCCCAACGCCGCGCCCATCTCACCGCCATCGAACCAAGCGATCCGACGTTTCGGCGCCAGCCGCAAAACGCCGAAGCGGAACAAGCGTTGCTTGGCGCGATCCTCGTCAACAATGACGCCGCGCTCAAGGTCAACTCGTTCCTCCGCCCGGAGCATTTTGTCGAGCCGGTCAACGCACGCATCTTCGACGCGATCCTTCGGCTGATCGAGCGCGGCCACCTTGCCGATCCGGTGACGCTCAAGGGTTACTTCGATCGCGACGACGCGCTGACGCCGGTCGGTGGAACATCCTATCTGGCCCAACTCGCGGCCGCCGCGGTCACCGTTATCAATGCCGAGGACTATGGCCGCGCGATCTACGACCTCGCCATCCGGCGGCAGCTGATCACCATCGGCGAAACGATGGTCAACACCGCCTACGACTCGACCGTTGAGGAAACCGCTGTCTCGCAAATCGAAGAGTCCGAGCGGCAGCTGTTCAATCTCGCACAAGCCGGGCAATCCGAAAGCGGGTTCAAGTCGTTCACGCTTGCCTCGTCGATCGCGCTGGAGAACGCAGAGGCTGCCTACAAACGTGACGGCCAGCTTTCCGGCGTAACGACCGGATTTGTCGACATCGACGAACGACTTGGCGGGCTGCATCGTTCCGATCTCCTCATCCTCGCCGGCCGACCGTCAATGGGAAAGACGGCACTCGCGACCAACATTGCGTTCAACGCCGCGTATTCGTTTCGAGAAGAAGTCGGTGTCGACGGCCGACCGGTTGTCGTCGAAGGCGCAGCGGTTGCTTTCTTTTCGCTTGAAATGTCGGCTGAACAGCTCGCGACCCGCATTCTCGCCGAGCGATCGAACATTCCATCGGAACGAATTCGCCGCGGCAATATTTCGAGCGAGCAGTTCACCAACCTCACGCGCGCCGCTCATGACCTCGAACAGCTGCGTCTGTACATCGACGATACGCCGGCGTTGTCGATCGCCGCGCTCGCGACTCGGGCGCGGCGCCTCAAACGCACGCACAATATTGGCCTCATCGTCGTCGACTACCTTCAGCTCCTGCGGCCGGCACGTCAGCGGCGCGACGACAACCGCGTGCTCGAAGTCTCCGAGATCACCCAGGGACTCAAAGCGCTCGCCAAGCAACTTGACGTCCCGGTTCTCGCGTTGTCGCAGCTCTCGCGCGCGGTCGAGCAACGCGAGGATAAGCGGCCGCATCTGGCCGACCTCCGCGAATCGGGCTCGATCGAACAAGACGCGGACGTCGTCATGTTCATCTATCGCGAGGAGTACTACCTCGATCGGCAGCGGCCTCCCGAAGGTACGCCCGAGCGGATCGCCTGGGAGGCAAAGCGCAAAGAAGTCGAAGGCCTCGCCGAACTCATCGTTGGCAAGCACCGTCATGGTCCGACCGGCACCGAGCAGCTCCTGTTCCACGGCGAAACCACGAAGTTCGCGAATCTCGCCAAGACCGGCCGCCTCCCCAGTCATGCACCGTTCTAGCGCTGGTCTGACAGGCCGGCGCCCAATCAAGTCGACAACGAAGGGACCATGACGACCGCGATCGGCGGCTCGATTCTGACGGTCGATTTGACGGCGGTCGCCGCCAATTTTCACGAACTCGCGAACCGCGCACGGCCGGCCGAATGCGGCGCAGTCGTCAAGGCCGACGCCTACGGCCTCGGGGCCGGCGTGGTTGCGCGCGCCCTCTTTAGCGCCGGGTGCAGGACTTTCTTCGTCGCGACGATCGAGGAAGCCAGCGCCTTTCGAAAGGACAGTGGCCTCGACGCCGCGTCTCGGCTCTTCGTCTTGAACGGAATCGATCTAGGCGACGCAGGCGCGGCGGCGAATCTCGGTGCGATTCCAGTACTTAACGACCTCGACGCGGTGAAAGGCTGGGCCGCGGTCGCCCGCCGATCCGGGCACCGCATCGGCGTCGCACTCCACCTCGACACCGGGATGAACAGGCTTGGTCTTTCGCAAGGCGACACCGCGGCGTTGATAGCCGACCCCACGGACCTCGCGGCGCTCGAAATCGAGCTCGTCTTGAGCCACTTGGCTTGCTCCGAAGAGAATGCCAATCCTTTGAACCGTACTCAGCGCGAGCGCTTTGTGATGTGGCTTCGCGGGCTCCCGCAAGCTCGCGCGAGCCTCGCCAACTCGTCGGGGATATTTCTCGGGCCCGAGTACCACTTCGATTTGGTCCGCCCCGGGGTCGCCTTGTACGGGGTCAATCCGCTTCCGGATCGCCCCAATCCGATGCGCGAAGTCGTTCAGATCAAAGGGAAAATCGTGCAAGTCCGCGACGTTGACAGGGGGGAGACCGTTGGTTACGGTGCCGCCCACATTGCAACGCGGCCTACACGGATCGCGACGGTCGCAGTCGGATATGCCGACGGTTTCCCGCGCGCCCTTAGCAACCGCGGTTATGGGTACCTTGCAAAGGCCCGTGTGCCGTTAGTCGGACGCGTTTCGATGGATCTCACGACGTTCGATGTCACCGACGCCGCCCCGGTGGACGCCATTCCTGGAAACTACATCGACGTTCTCGGCGGCTTGTTGCCGATCGACGAACTCGCCCACGCGGCTGGCACGATCGGTTATGAAATTCTCACGCGCCTCGGCCGCCGCTACCGTCGCGTCTATCGCGGCACCGAGCGCGACGCATGATCGAAGCGCTCGCGGCGATCGGCCGGCTGTTCCTCGGGTTCCTGCGCGCGATTGGCCAGTTAACCGTTTTTACCGCCAACGCGATTTCACATTGCGCCCAACCGCCCTATTACTTGCGCGCGATTGGCCAGCAGATGGTGACCATCGGCTACTACTCGCTGCCGGTCGTCGGGCTCACCGCCGTATTCACCGGCATGGTGCTCGCGTTGCAAATTTTCGAAGGCTCATCGCGCTTCAACGCGGAAAGCGCCGTCGCGACCATCGTCGTCATCGGCATCACTCGTGAACTCGGGCCGGTCCTCGCCGGCCTGATGGTGGCCGGCCGCGTCGGCGCTGCCATGGCCGCCGAGATCGGTACCATGCGGGTCACCGAGCAGATCGACGCCCTGACGACCCTCTCGACCGATCCGTTCAAGTATCTAATTGCGCCGCGCGTGATCGCCGCGACGATCATGCTGCCCCTGCTGGTGTTCGTCGCCGATATCATCGGCGTGTTTGGCGGTTACATCATCGGTACCAGCAAACTCGGTTTCAATCCGGCGACCTACCTGCGCAACACCGCCGATTTTCTGGAAACGATCGACGTGGTCACCGGCCTGGTCAAAGCCGCCGCGTTCGGCTTCATCGTTGCGCTGATGGGATGCTACAATGGCTACTTTAGCAAGGGCGGTGCGCAGGGCGTCGGCGCCGCGACGACCAATGCGGTCGTGTCGGCCTCGATCCTCATCTTGGCCGCCGACTACGTCATTACCGAAGCGTTTTTCTCCAAGTGACCATGAGTGACCCTCGCGAGCCGAAAGTCAGCTTCCGCGATGTCCATATCGCCTTTGGCGCCAAGAAGGTGCTGCAAGGAATCAATCTGGACGTCATGCCAGGCGAGTCCGTGGTCGTGATCGGCGGATCGGGAACCGGTAAATCCGTCATGTTGAAATGCATGCTCGGCTTGCTCAACCCAAGCCAGGGCAGCATCAAGATCGCCGGTCAGGAGATCGTCGGCATTTCCGATCGGGCGCGAGAGCCGATCCTACGTAAGTTCGGTATGTTGTTCCAATACGCCGCACTCTTCGACAGTTTACCGGTATGGGAAAACGTCGCCTTCGGACTGACCCAAGCCAAGGGAGTGTCGCGCGTCGCCGCGCGCCCGATCGCAATCCGCAAGCTTGCGCAAGTCGGACTGGGCGCGGACGTCGCCGATCTCTCGCCCTCCGAACTGTCGGGCGGCATGAAAAAGCGCGTTGGACTTGCGCGCGCGATCGCGACCGATCCCGAAGTCATCCTGTTCGACGAGCCGACCACCGGGCTCGATCCGATCATGGGGGATGTCATCAACGACTTGATCGTCGATTGCGTGAAGAGCCTCGGCGCGACCGCCGTCTCGATCACCCACGATATGGCGAGCGCGCGTAAAATCGGCGACCGCGTCGCCATGCTTCACCAAGGCAAGATCGTTTGGCAGGGTCCGGCGAAAACGATCGAAACCTGCGACAATCCTTATGTCCAGCAGTTCATTCATGGCCGCGCAGAAGGTCCGATCAAGATGGAAGTGCGACCCGAATGAAACGATCGTGGCGACGATCGAGAGCGTCCTTTGGGCGCAACTCCGGCCGAAACGGGATGGGGTAATGGCGCGGCCACCCCCTCGCTACGCTTGCCAACAGTGCGGCGCCGTCGCCAATCGCTGGTCGGGTAAATGCGATGCGTGCGGAGCGTGGAATTCGATCGTCGAGGAGACCCCGGTCACGATCACGCCCAAGGGACTAGGCGGCGGAGCCAAAGGCCGATCGCTCGACCTCGTGAGCCTTGAGGGTGAGACGGAGGACGCTGAGCACTTGCCGTGCGGAATCGTCGAGTTCGACCGCGTCTGTGGCGGAGGTCTCGTTCCCGGATCGGCACTTCTGGTCGGCGGCGACCCCGGAATAGGCAAATCGACGCTCTTACTCCAGGTCGTGGCGTGCTTGGCGAAAAAAGGAGTCTCCTGCGCCTACGTCACCGGCGAAGAAGCGGTCGGCCAAGTGCGGTTACGCGCCCGGCGTCTCGATGCCATGGAGCCTCGCATCGTTCTCGCCGCCGCCACCAGCGTACGCGACATCGTCTCCACACTCGACAAAGCCGGAGCGCCACAGGTCGTCGTTATCGATTCGATCCAAACGATGTTCGTCGATACGCTCGATTCGGCGCCAGGTTCGGTCGCCCAAGTCCGCGCGAGTGCGCAAGAATTGATCCGCCTCGCCAAGCGCCGTGGTCTCACGTTGCTCCTCGTTGGACATGTAACCAAGGAAGGCATGATCGCCGGTCCCAAGGTCCTCGAGCACATGGTCGACACTGTGCTCTATTTTGAGGGCGAGCGCGGGCATCAGTTCCGGATTCTTCGAACGGTAAAAAACCGCTACGGCCCGACCGACGAAATCGGCGTTTTCGACATGACCGATCGCGGATTGAACGAGGTTTCCAATCCGTCGGCGTTGTTTCTCGGCGATCGTGGCGAAGCGGTCAGCGGAGCCGTGGTGTTTGCTGGGATCGAGGGAACTCGTCCGATGTTGGTCGAAATTCAGGCGTTGGTCGCACCGTCGACGCTGGGCACGCCGCGCCGAGCGGTCGTTGGATGGGACTCCGGCCGCCTCGCGATGGTGCTTGCCGTGCTTGATGCGCGCTGCGGCGTGACGATCGCCGGCCAGGATGTGTTCCTCAATGTCGCGGGCGGCCTCAAGATCGCCGAGCCGGCCGCCGACCTTGCCGTGGCTGCCGCTCTGCTATCCTCGGTTTCTAGCGCGCCGGTGCCGCGCGACACGGTCGTATTCGGCGAGATCGGTCTTTCCGGCGAGGTCCGACCGGTCAGTCAAACTGATCTTCGTCTGAAAGAAGCGGCAAAACTCGGATTCAACAACGCGTGGGCGCCCAAGGGCGCGAGAAAACGGAGTAGCGGTCTCGCAGTGCGCGAAATCACACGCCTCACCGAGTTGGTGGCGCGGCTCGACGAACACGCGGTGTCCGTCATAGCCGTTCGGGCGCGTTAGGACGAACGATGTCGATCGATATCGCCGATGCCGTGATCGTGGGGGTCGTCGTCCTGGGAGGCCTGCTGGCGATGCTTTGGGGCTTCGTCCGCGTGGTCTTAGTGATGGCTGCCTGGGTCGGCGCCGCGCATATGACGCTTTATGTTTTCCCGCTTGTGAAACCGTACCTCCGCGATGTCATCTCGATTACCTTTGTCGCCGACGCGATTGGCGGCATCGGTATTTTCGTCATCGCATTGGTTGTATTTTCGGTTATCGCCGATCTCATTGCCGATACAATTCGAGGCACGCGGGTAAGCGCCCTCGACCGATCGCTGGGTCTGCTCGTCGGGCTCCTCCTCGGAGCGGTCGTCGTTTGCACCGGTTACGTTGGCCTCACCGTCGCGACCGGCCCGTCCGAGCCGCCGGCCTGGCTGAAATCGGCGCGATTATTGCCGGTGGTCGAATATGGTTCCAAATTGATCCTAAAGCTGGTACCCGAGGGGATACGCGAATTGGGCGGGATTGCGGATAGCACCAGCCCACCCGTCATCGGCGCGCGAAGCGACGAGAAGGGATATCGCGCTCGCGAACGCCGCGCATTAGACCAGTTGATCCGAACGCAACAAGAGCAGTGAGGGCCAACCAAATGGCTTCCGCACGTGGGCTGCCGTTCGAGGACGATCACGTTCACGATGAATGTGGCGTGTTCGGAATTTTCGGGACCGAGGATGCCGCTGCGCATACGGCGCTCGGGCTCCATGCCTTGCAGCACCGAGGGCAAGAGGCGGCCGGAATCGTCAGCTATGACGGCCGCCAGTTCCATTCTGAACGTCAACTCGGCTTGGTCGCGGACACGTTTTCCTCACAAGCCGTGATCGAGCGGTTGAAGGGCCACTGCGCGGTCGGCCACAACCGCTACGCGACGACCGGAGAGACGATGCTCCGCAACGTTCAGCCGCTGTTTGCCGAGTTTTCCTTCGGCGGACTTTCGGTCGCGCACAATGGCAACCTCACCAATGGGATCACTCTTCGCCGTCGATTGACCGAGCACGGTTCGATCTTTCAGTCGACGACGGATACGGAAGCCATCATTCATTTGATCGCAACGAGCAACCATACCGGCGTGATCGAGCGCCTAATCGACGCGTTGCGTCAGGTCGAAGGAGCGTACTCGTTCGTGGTGCTGACCAAGGACATGTTGATCGGCGTGCGCGATCCGCTCGGCGTTCGCCCGTTGGTCCTCGGCCGCAGTGGCGCAGCGATGATCCTGGCCTCGGAAACTTGCGCTCTCGACATCATCGGCGCCGAATATCTGCGCAGCGTCGAGCCGGGCGAGTTGATCGTCATCGATGCCAACGGCGTCCGCAGCCTATTTCCGTTTCCACCGGTCAAACAGCGGCCGTGCGTTTTCGAGCTCGTTTATTTCGCACGTCCCGATAGCCTGACCAACGAGACCAGCGTTTATAAAACGCGCAAGCGGATCGGTGCCGAACTTGCACGTGAATCCCATATCGACGCCGATGTGGTCATTCCGGTACCCGACTCCGGAACTCCAGCGGCAATGGGTTATGCGGAAGAAGCGCATACGCCGTTCGAACTCGGCATCATCCGCAACCATTACGTCGGTCGAACGTTTATCGAGCCGTCGGCCCACATCCGCCACTTGGGCGTCAAGCTCAAGCATAGCCCCAACCGAGCCGAGATCGTCGACAAGCGCGTAATCCTCGTCGACGACTCGATCGTACGCGGCACCACCTCGAAAAAGATCGTCGACATGGTGCGTCACGCCGGCGCTCGCGAAGTGCATATGCGGATCGCGAGCCCGCCCACGACTCATTCCTGTTTTTACGGCGTCGATACGCCAAGCCGCGCCGATCTCTTGGCGGCGAACTACGATGTCGAGGGTATGCGTACATTCATCGGCGCCGACTCACTGGCGTTCGTCTCGATTGATGGGCTCTATCGCGCCATGGGTTTCAAGCGCGGCCGCGATCGCGAAAGCCCGCAATTTTGCGACGCATGTTTCTCGGGCGACTATCCGATACGGCTGCGCGACATGGAAGACGGCGTTGAGCCCAAGCAGCTTTTGCTGCTGGCCGAGAATGGTTGATCGCAAGCAGCGCCTCGCCGGCCGGATCGCGCTCGTCACCGGTGCATCGCGCGGAATCGGCGCCGCCGTCGCCGAGCGTTTCGCCGCCGAAGGCGCCGACCTCATCCTCGTCGCTCGAACGGTTGGCGGTCTTGAGGAAACAGACGATCGTGTACGCCGCCATGGCCGGTCCGCTACCTTGGTCCCGCTCAACTTGGGCGATGCCGCTGGGATCGATCGGCTCGCCGCCGCAATCCGCGAGCGACATCAACGACTTGACATACTCGTGGGCAACGCCGGCACCCTCGGCACGTTAACGCCGCTGCCGCACACCACCGCGGCCGACTGGACGGAGGTGATGGGCACGAACCTCACCGCCAACTGGTTGCTGATCCGAGCGTTCGATCCCCTCCTCCGCGCCGCACCGGCAGGTCGCGCGATTTTTGTGACGTCGGGAGTGACACAACGCCCGTTTGCGTATTGGGGCGCCTACGCGATCAGCAAGACGGCGATTGAAGCCATGGTGGGTGTCTACGCCGCCGAATTGGCGACGACAACGGTGCGCGTCAACTTGTTGGATCCTGGGCCCATCCGCACGCGGATGCGCGCTCAGGCTTTTCCGGGCGAGGATCCGAACACCCTGCGGACACCGGAATCGATCGCCGATCGCTTCGTCGAACTAGCCGACCCGGCGTGCACGAAGAACGGCGAGCGTATACGCGCCTAAGCCGACTGTAGGAGAATCCTGGGCCACTCCTGCAGCCCACCGATCAAAAACCAATAGTCGCCAGATCGCTACAAATGTAGTTCGCCGAACTACGCGCTACCCGGCGTCGGTGGGCGCCGCGTGGACGCGTAAGGAAAGCGATCCGTTACCAAATGCGTTGGCTCGCCTTAATGTAGGGTAGTTTCAGCGACCCCAATGGGAGGACGCCTATGCTCAAGTCAAACGCAGTTGACGCCGGCGCGTCGGAGCTCTGGCAAGGTTTCACGCCGATCAAGAACGGAGCTGACTACATCGCGAGCCTACGCGCCCGGAATCTCAAGGTTTTTTTTCTCGGCCAACGGATCGAGGAGCCGGTCGATCATCCCGTGATTCGGCCGTCGATGAACGCGATGGCTGAAACCTACGAGCTCGCGACCGCGGAACCTGCCCTTGGCACGGTCCATTCCTCGCTGGCCGGCCGGACCATCAACCGCTTCCTCCATGTCGCCGAAAAACCTGAGGACCTCGTCGGAAAGCACGAAATGCAACGAGAACTCGGTCGCCGGACCGGCACCTGCTTTCAGCGTTGCGTAGGGCTCGACGCGATCGGCGCGCTGCATAGCGTGACGCACGACATCGACCGCAAGTACAGCACGGTCTACCACGCACGCTTCCTCGCCTTTCTCAAACGGCTGCAAGAGTTCAACTTGGTACTAGGCGGCGCGATGACCGACGCCAAGGGTGACCGCTCCAAGCCGCCGCACCAGCAGGTCGACCCCGATTCGTTTCTCCGGGTCGTTCGCCGCAGCGCCAAGGGACTGTACGTTTCTGGAGCAAAAATGCACCAGACCGGTTCGATCAATTCGCATTGGATGGTGTTCATGCCGACGATGCGGCTCCAGCCCGCCGACAAGGATTACGCGGTCGTCGGTGCGTTGCGGGTCGATGCGCCAGGTCTCACCTATATCTACGGCCGCCAGAGCGGCGATACCCGGGCTGTCGACGGTGGCGCCATCGACGCCGGCAATGCAAGGTTCTCGGGCCAAGAGGCGATGGTCGTGTTCGAAAACGTGTTCGTGCCGTTCGACCACGTGTTTCTCGACGGCGAGACCGAGTGGGCGGCCCCGTTGGTCGAACGGTTCACCAGCTACCATCGCAGTTCATACGTCTGCAAAACTGGGTTGGGCGATGTCTTGATCGGCGCCGCCGCCACCGCAGCCGATTTCAATGGCGTACCCGAGGCGTCCCATATCAAGGACAAGCTCGTCGAGATGACGCACTTGAACGAGACCGTGTTCGCGGCAGCAATGGCTTCGGCACACCGTGCGAAAAAGCTCGATTCAGGCGCTTGGATCAACGACGACATGCTTGCGAACGTCTGCAAGCACAACGTGACGAGATTCCCGTTCGAAATCGCTCGTCTTGCTCAGGACATTGGCGGCGGTCTCGTCGCCACAATGCCGTCCGAACGCGACCTCGAGTCGAACGAAGTCGGACCGTTGCTGCGTAAGTTCCTCACCGGGCGCGACGGCGTCGCCGCGATCGACCGCATGAAAATCCTTCGCTTGATCGAAAATCTGACCCTCGGCCGCAATGCGGTCGGCTACCTGACCGAGTCTCTCCACGGCGCCGGATCGCCGCAGGCCCAGCGTATTCAGATCGCGCGCATTATGGACCTGCCCGGCAAGATGAGTAGCGCAAAGAAACTCGCCGGGATCGCCGAAAACTAGCCGGAGAGCGGCGCTTCAGCGCTCTTTCTTGTCGAACGGGTTTTTGCCGCGGCGCTGATGGACCCTGATCGGGACCCCGGCAAGATCGAACGCTCCGCGCAACTCGTTCTCGAGGTAGTGAATGTAGGAGCCTGGCAGTTCGGCTTGTCGGCTCATGAATAAAACAAACGTCGGCGGGCGCGTCTTTGCCTGCGTGATGTAGCGAAGACGCACGGGGCGACCGTCAATCGCCGGCGGCGGATGGCGCTGTTCAACTCCATTCAGCCAGGAATTCAGACGCGCAGTCGGTACGCGCTTGTTCCAACGGCCGTAGGCGGCGAGGACCGTCGGCAGGAGACGATCGGTGCCGGCCCCAGTCAACGCCGAGAACGTCAGGAGTGGCGCACCGCGCGCTTGCGGCAAAGATCGCTCTAAACGATCGGCGATCGGCTGCCGTGTTTTACGACGTTCGTCGATCAAATCCCATTTGTTGACCGCGACCACGAAAGCGCGGCCTTCGTCGAAAATTCTCTTCGCGATCGTCAGGTCTTGCTTATCGAGCCCGACGGTTGCGTCGAGCACGAGAACCACCACGTGCGCCAGATCGACCGCTCGTTCGGCGTCGGCCGCCGCCATTTTTTCAAGCTCGTCGACGACACGGCCGCGGCGGCGTAGGCCCGCCGTATCGATCAACTCGATGGCACGGCCCTCGTAATTCCATTTGATCGCCACTGCGTCGCGCGTCGTTCCGGCGATTGGGCTCGTCACCACCCTCTCTTCGCCCAACATGCAGTTGACGAGCGTCGACTTGCCGACGTTCGGGCGGCCGACGATCGCGAGCTTGATCGGCCCCTCGCCCCGTTCGGCGCTTTGGCTTTCGATGTCACCCTTATTTTCGACAACGTCAGGCACATACGGCGCGAGCGCGTCGTAGAGGTCGACCAAACCCTCGCCGTGGGCGGCCGAAATCGCCACCGGCTCGGAAAATCCCAATCCGAGAGCTTCGACGAGGCCCGATTTTCCCACTTTGCCCTCGCATTTGTTGGCGACCAGGATTACCGGCTTGGTGCGGCGCCGCAGCCAGCGCGCAAATGATTCATCGACCGGGGTGACGCCCGATCGAACGTCGATCACGAACAAGACGACATCGGCGGCCGCGATCGCCGCGGCGGTTTGACGGCGCATGCTAGTTTCGAGCGACTCGGGGTCGGCTTCCTCGTAGCCGGCTGTATCAACGACCGTGAAAGCGAGTGGGCCCAGATGCGCTGCGCCCTCGCGACGGTCACGCGTCACGCCCGGCGTGGCGTCAACGATCGCGTAGCTCCTGCCGACAAGTCGATTGAACAAGGTCGACTTGCCGACGTTCGGCCGACCGACGATCACGACGGTGGGGGGCATGCGAAATCCGCTGCGATTAGGCGGCGCTATCGTCAGCGCAATGCGAGAAGATCGCCCGTATCGGTTAGGATAACGAGGTTGTTCTCGGCGACGACTGGAGCCAAAAAGGCGCCGGCCGAAATGCGGATGTAACCGATGGCTTCGCCGGAATAAGGCGAAACTGCCAGCGCTTCGCCCCGCGAGGAAACGACAATAAGGCGGTCTCCGGCGAGCACCGGTCCGCTCCACTGAATGAACCCGGTGCGTCGCTCGGCGTTATCGTAACGCTGCAACGGTAGCACCCAACGCACCCGACCGTCGCGCCGCCAGAGGCAAATGAGTTCGGCGTCGTTCGTGATCAGAAATAGAAAATCACCCGCGAGCCACGGCGTTTCCGTGCCGCCGACCGATTGATCCCATACCCGAGCGCCGGTCCGCGTGTTGAGCGCCACCATGCGGCCGGCATGGCTGACTGCGAACACCTGGTTGTCGGCGACGACTGGATGACCGTTGATGTTGCTGAACGCGGTAAGCAGCGCCGCGCTCGCCGGCCGGGTCAATGTTTCCGACCAGACCAGGCGCCCGTTGTCCGCGCGCAGCCCATAAAGCTCGCCGGAAGAATACGGCACGATGACGATACCGCCTTCAACCGCGGCACTCGCGGCGCCGATGATACCGGCATTTTCCGGTAAGCCTTCGTGCTGCCAAAGGCGGTGGCCGCCCTCGCCATCGAGCGCAAACACCTTGTTCTCCGAGGTGATCACGAACACGCGGTTTTCCGCGACCGTCGGTGCAGCACGAATCGGCACACCGAGCCGTTGGCGCCAGAGTTCGTTGCCATTTTCGGCGACCAACGCCACCACTTCGCCGTAGCCGGTCGCGACATACAGAACACCCTGCTCGAACGCGAGACCGCCGCCGTGCCCGCCTTCCTCCTCGGCCTCGGGGCGCAAGCCGAAACGCCAGAGCAGGCGGCCGTTGTCGAGACTGAGCGCCGCGACGCTGCCGAGCGCGTCGAGCGCATAGACGGTACCGTCGGCGACGATCGGCTGCGCGAGCAAGCGGCGATAGCCGCCCGACCCGTCGCCGATGGACGACCGCCAAGCAATCTTCGGGTCGGGGCCGAGCGCCAGATGTTGCATCGCGTGGGATGGACCACCGCCCGATTGCGGCCAGTCCTCGTTCTCGACCGGTCGCGGCAGTCGCACTTGCAAGTCCTGAATCCGGGGATCCGGCTCGATCTGGTTTTGCAGCGTGAGGACCGAAATACGCGTCCCGGGTAGCGGCGGCTTGGTATTTGTGGTCCCCAGATAGTCGAACAGCGGCGAGCTACACCCGGCCAATAGGCAAGTTAGGGCGCCGGCTGTTAGGACTGCCCGCCCCCGCCGTGGCGCGCGCACGCTACTTTCCGACGTCAAGCGCGGCCAAGAGTTCGGCGGCACGGCTGCGAAGCCCTTGCGGCGCCTTTGCGTCGTCGATGAGCGCCTTGAGAGTATCGGCCGCGGCGACGTCGTTCCCAGCCTTCATCTCGGCGAGAGCTTTGATTTCACGGGCGAGAAAGCGCCATGGGCTCGTCTCGCCGGTATACGTCTCGATCCGAGCCAAGACATCTTTGGCTTCGCCGACATCGAGCAGGGTGAGCGCCGCCCGCACATTGGCGAGCGCGCGGAGCAACTCGGGCGCCGCCCCGTCGCGGGCCACGCCGTCGTAGAGCGCGAGCGATTCCTTAGGATCCTTCGCATGGACCGCTGAGGCTTGGCGGAGCTTGGCCAGGACCCGGTACCCGGCCGATCCTTCGCTCGCAAGCCCGGCGAACTCGGCGACCGCTTTGTCGAGGTCACCTTTCTCGATCAAGTCGACAGCTTGTTCGAACCTAACACCGTCCGCCTCTTGCGTACGCGTCCGGTAGTCGCGCCATCCAACGATCGCGCCGGTCACGACGACGACGGCAACCGCCGCCACGATCATGTGTGACCCGTATTTCTTCGCTAGCTTGAGATATTGCTCGCGCTTTACCTCTTCATCGACTTCGCGAAATACGTCCGCCACTCGCCACTCCTACTCGGCCGCTTGCCGCCATTTGATCGAACAGCCGAGGCTCGACAACTGCTCTTGAGGTCCCTTGCCGGTTCTCGAGACGGCGATCATAGCTTCGAGGAGTTCGCGCCGCGCATTCGACACCGGTTGGGTGCGCGACGCATCCAGCCGGCCGCGATACTGCAGCTCGTCCTTGGCGTTGAAGCCAAAAAAGTCCGGCGTGCACGCGGCGTCGTATGCTCGAGCGGTCGCTTGGCTGCGGTCGATGACGTAGGGAAACGAAAACTTCTTGGCCTTGGCCACGCTCTTCATGTTCTCGAACGAATCTTCGTCGTTGGCGGCCGTATCGTTCGGCATGATCGCGATCGCGCCGATCCCGTGTTTCTTGAGCTCTTCCACATCGGCAACGATGCGCTCGATTACCGCCTTGACGTAGGGGCAGTGATTGCAGATGAACATGACAAGAGTGCCGTTCTTGCCGCGGACGTCGCTTAAACGATAGCGCTTGCCGTCGATCCCCTCGAGATCAAAGTCGATGGCCTTCCAGCCCAAGTCACAAATCGGCGATTCAGTTGCAGCCATTGCATATCCCGTGTGGCGAGACGGCGTGCAGGATTGAAATCCCGCCCGTTGATGCGGAGTTATCTCGCGTTTGGCCGGCGAGCGCAAGGCAGCCGCCATCGCCGTTCTGCGCCTTGGCAATCGCCCCCAACCGTGCAAGATGGGAAAGGGAGCGTGCCCGAATGAAACCGACTGCCGTTGCCGTTTGCATAGCGTTTGCCGCCGCGGGATGTGCCCAGACCGCGAGCGTTTCGCCGACCGTCGGCGCTACTTCGGCCGCGATTGAATCGGAGGGACTTGCCCGATTCACCGATGTGGCGGTGCCGCCGGGCGCCAAAATGGACCTCGATCGTTCGTTGTTGCTGGGTGCCGCGGAAAGTTGGACCGGGCGCCTCTACCTCGATACGTCGCAGTCGGTCAACGAGCTTTTCGAGTTCTATCGCCGCACTATGCCGAAACTCGGCTGGGCCGAACTCACCGTGATTCGGGCCAGCACAAGCATTCTTACTTTCGTTCGGGACGACCGCGTCGCGACCGTACAGGTCGCTCGTTCCGGCCTGCTCGGATCCTCGGTTTCGATCACCGTCGCGCCCAAGCGCGGCCAACAGCAATAGGTCCGGCAGCGACAACGCCGCGGCGCATCAAGGAGTCAGCATGGCCTTCGACGACCTCCCCCCGCTCGCCCAAATCCCTGGCCTCGGTCAGCTTCGCCCGGACGCGCCCGCCTACACCGCGATGGCGCTCGAAAAATCGCGCGCCGTCGCCGAACGAAGCCGCACCGCGCTCGACGTGCCTTACGGCCCGGACTATTGGCAAAAGGTCGACTTCTACCTGCCCGACGATACAGCCCTGCGCCGCCTGCCGATATTTCTCATGCTGCACGGCGGTGGTTTCATTCGCGGCTACAAAGAGTGGGTCGGGTTCCAGGCGCCAACCATCACAAGTCTTCCGGCAATTTACGTCGCGGTCTCCTACCGTCTAGCGCCGGCCGCCAAGGTACCGACGATCGTCGAGGACTGCTACAGCGCGGTGAAACTGGTTTACGACCGCGCCCATCGCTACGGCGGCGATCGCAACCGTATCTTCATCGGTGGGCATTCGGCCGGCGCGATCCTCGCCGCCTACCTGGCGCTGCGGCCCGACGGCGCGACGGCGCACGGCATGCCGGCCGATGTCATCAAGGGCTGCTTCCCGGTCGCCGGAGTCTACAACCTCGATCCGGCTTGGATTCCACCCGACACCGTGCTCGCCACGGTTTTTCCGCAACTCTTCGAGCGCGCCGCCGACGGTCCGGCGTTCAGTCCGATCACCCACACCGCCGGCAACACCACGCCCTTCTTCGTGAGTTGGGGCGACCGCGACACTCCTTATGTGATCGAATCCTCGGAAGCGTTCGTCAAAGCACTCGCCGCCGCTTCGGGTCCAGTCGAACGTCATGTGTGGCCAGGCTTTGGCCACTTTGAGGCGCACTCCGCGCTAGAACATATCGAGGATCCGTGGGTACAAACGCTTCGCCGCTGGATGGCGGGCCCACCACAGAGCCGATAGCCGGCGCCTAGGGCGTGCATGAAGTCGACCGTACCGGTCGGCGCCGCTTGTAGAACGACGGCCACAAACCCTTCGATCGTCGCCCATCGGATATAGGTCGGGCTCGTCTCGGACGGTTTCTTGCTCTTCGGCAGCCCATAGGCGTCGATCGCGGTCATCGGAAAAGGCAAGTTGAGCGGGAAAATCGTGATCCAATCGCCTTTGCCATCGCAGAAGATTACCTCGACCGCGCCGCCCTTGTAGAGGCACTTGATGCGCACGCCTTGGCGCTCACAACGCACTGGGTCGCCCAAGTAACGCGCGACCGACACCACTTCCTGATTGGCAATACGCCGGATGGTGATCGATTCGGCAACGTGCGCTTCGGCTTGCTGCGGCGCTTGGGCCACGGCCGGCGCCGAGACGGCAACGACGAGACAAATGGAAGCGGTAACGAGCGTTTTTACCGCGCTAGGATAACGCACCCCGGGCGCCGGAGTAAGTCAGCGCATCGCTGTCACATCCTTTACGCTCCTTTCGGGCGCGACCCATGATCCTCATCGGCCAGTACGACACCCCCTTCGTTCGCCGCGTCGGTATTGCGCCGACGCTTTACGGCCTAGCGTTCGAACATCGGCCGTAGTCGACCTATGGGGACGCGGAGAAGATTTGGGCCTACAACCCGCTCCTTAGCGTGCCGACCTTGGTGTTGGACAAGGGTGAGGTGTTGATCGAGAGTCACAGCATTCTCGACTACCTCGACCGCCTCGTGCCGCCTGAGCGCGCGCTATTCCCGACCGCCGAGCCGGCACGCCAACGGGCGTTGAAGATCGCGTCGGTATC
>SHVV01000050.1 GCA_009694095.1 Alphaproteobacteria bacterium
GCGCCTCAGTTATTTAATGATGGAGGCGACGACGCCGGCGCCGACGGTCTTGCCGCCCTCGCGGATCGCGAAGCGCAGTCCCTCGTCCATCGCGATCGGCGAGATCAGCTCGACTTCCAACGACACGTTGTCGCCCGGCATCACCATCTCGGTCCCCTGCGGCAGCGCGATCTTCCCCGTCACGTCCGTCGTCCGAAAGTAGAACTGCGGCCGATAATTGGCGAAAAACGGCGTGTGCCGACCGCCCTCTTCCTTCGACAGCACATAAATCTCCGCCTTGAAGTGCGTGTGCGGCGTGATCGAGCCAGGGTGCGCCAGCACTTGCCCGCGCTCCACTTCCTCCCGCTTGGTGCCGCGCAACAGCACCCCAACGTTGTCCCCCGCCTCGCCCTGATCGAGCAACTTGCGGAACATCTCGATCCCCGTACACACCGTCTTCTGCGTGTCCTTGATCCCGATGATCTCCACCTCTTCCCCGACCTTCACAACCCCACGCTCCACACGCCCCGTCACCACCGTCCCGCGCCCCGAGATCGAAAATACGTCTTCGATCGGCATCAAAAACGGCTTGTCCTTCGCCCGCGACGGCTGCGGTATATAGCTGTCCACCGCCTCCATCAGCTTATTGATCGACTTCTTCCCTAGCTCGCTGTCCTCGCCCTCCATCGCCTTCAGCGCCGAGCCGCGCACCACCGGGATCTTGTCGCCCGGAAACTGGTACTTCGACAGCAGCTCTCGCACCTCAAGCTCCACCAAGTCCAACAGCTCCGGGTCGTCCACCATGTCGACCTTGTTCATGAACACCACCAGCGCCGGCACCCCAACCTGCCGCGCCAGCAATATGTGTTCACGCGTCTGCGGCATCGGTCCATCCGCCGCCGACACCACCAGGATCGCCCCATCCATCTGCGCCGCGCCCGTGATCATGTTCTTCACGTAGTCCGCGTGCCCAGGGCAGTCGACGTGCGCGTAGTGCCGATTTTCCGTCGCATACTCAACATGCGCCGTCGCGATCGTGATCCCGCGCGCCCGCTCTTCCGGCGCCTTGTCAATCTGGTCGTACGCCGTGAACGTCGCCAATCCCTTCTCCGACAGCACCTTCGTGATCGCCGCCGTCAACGTCGTCTTGCCATGATCGACGTGCCCGATCGTCCCCACGTTGCAGTGCGGCTTCGTTCGTTCAAATTTCTCTTTAGCCATCGTCGTTTTCCCGTCGTCGAATGATCAAGCTAACTTTGCTCGTACTTCCTCTGAGATCGCTTCCGGCACTTGCGAGTAGTGATCGAAGTGCATCGTGAACGTGGCTCGCCCCTGCGTGAGCGAGCGTAGATTGCTGACGTAACCAAACATGTTTGCGAGCGGCACGAGCGCATCGACCACCGCCGCATTGCCGCGCTTTGCGGTGCCGCGTACGTGGCCACGGCGGCTGGCGAGATCGCCGATGACGTCGCCCATGTGGTCTTCCGGCGTTACCACTTCAACTTTCATCACCGGCTCGAGCAACTTGATGCGTAGCTTTGGCGCGACCTCGCGCATCGCCGAACGGCCAGCGATTTCGAATGCCATGGTCGATGAGTCGACTTCGTGGCTGCCGCCGTCGTAGAGCGATACCTTGAAATCGATTAACGGAAAACCGGCGAGGAGACCTGAAGCGGCGACAGCCCGAATCCCTTTTTCGACCGCCGGGATGTATTCGCGCGGCACCGAACCGCCGACCACGTCGTTCTCGAACTGAACGCCCGATCCAGAGGGCAGCGGCTCAAACCGCAACTTGATCCGGGCATACTGACCAGCGCCACCGGATTGTTTTTTGTGCGTGTAGTCGATTTGCGCCTCTTGCGTGATCGACTCGCGGTACGCCACTTGCGGCGCGCCAATATTGGCGGCAACACCGAATTCACGCTTCATCCGATCAACGATAATTTCGAGATGCAGCTCGCCCATTCCCTTGAGGATCGTCTGCCCACTTTCGGGGTCGGACGAAACGCGGAACGACGGATCTTCCTGCGCGAACCGCTGCAACGCGGTCGAAAGTTTTTCTTGGTCCGCCTTGGTTTTAGGCTCGACCGCGATTTCGATAACCGGTTCCGGGAACTCCATCCTCTCGAGAATGACGGGCTGCTCCGGCACGCACAGCGTATCTCCCGTGATCGTACCCTTGAGCCCGGCGAGCGCGATGATGTCGCCGGAGAATGCCTCGCTGATCTCCTCGCGCGTATTGGCATGCATCAGCAACATTCGACCAATGCGCTCCGGTTTGTCCTTGGTCGAATTGAGAAGGCGGTCGCCGGTCCGCATCGTTCCAGAATAGATACGAGCAAACGTCAGAGTACCGACGAACGGATCGGTCATGATCTTGAACGCAAGTGCCGACAGCGGATCGTCGTCCTTGGAACCCCGCTCGACTTCTTGATCGTTCCGCGGATCGACGCCGATAACCGATTCGACATCGGTCGGCGCCGGTAGGTAGTCGACGACCGCATCGAGCAGGAGCTGCACGCCCTTGTTGCGAAACGCCGAACCGTTGATGACCGGAACGAATTTGCCGGTAACGGTGCCCTTGCGGATCAGCCGCTTGAGCGTCGCCGAGTCGGGCTCCTTACCTTCGAGGTAAGACTCGAGCACAGCGTCGTCGAGCTCGACGGCAAGCTCGATCATTTTCGCCCGATACTCGGCCGCGAGCTCGACCATGTCGGTCGGAATTTCTTCGACGAAGTGTTCGGCGCCGAGCGTGTCGTCCTTCCAAACGATCGCCTTCATCCGCAGAAGATCGATCACCCCTCGATAGTTGCCCTCGACCCCGAGCGGCAGCGAAATCACTATCGGAACGGCCCCGAGCCGATCGATAATCATCGCAACCGTATTGAAAAAGTCAGCGCCGATTCGGTCCATCTTGTTGACGAAACAGATCCGGGGCACGCGGTACTTGTCGGCTTGGCGCCAAACCGTTTCGGACTGCGGCTCGACGCCGGCGACCGAATCGAACACAGCGACCGCACCGTCGAGCACACGCAAGCTGCGCTCGACTTCAATCGTAAAATCGACGTGGCCCGGCGTATCGATAATATTTATTCGATGATCGCGCCAGAAGCAGGTGGTCGCCGCGGAGGTAATCGTGATCCCGCGTTCTTGTTCCTGCTCCATCCAATCCATAGTCGCGGCGCCGTCGTGCACTTCGCCCATCCGGTGCAGGCGGCCGGTGTAATAAAGAATGCGCTCGGTCGTCGTTGTCTTCCCGGCATCGATATGAGCCATGATGCCGATGTTGCGATAACAATCGAGTGGTGTTGCGCGCGCCACAGCTAGGCCCACCTACCAGCGATAGTGCGAGAAAGCGCGGTTTGCGTCCGCCATGCGGTGGGCATCTTCGCGTTTCTTGACAGCCGATCCGCGACTATTGGCGGCGTCCAATAACTCGGCCGCGAGCCGGTCGGTCATGGTTTTTTCACTTCGTCCACGAGCCGCCTGGATCAACCAGCGGATCGCCAACGCTTGACCGCGTTCGTTTCGCACTTCGACCGGAACTTGGTATGTCGCACCGCCAACTCGGCGCGCGCGCACTTCGATCGAGGGCCTGACGTTGTCCATCGCGTCATGGAAAAGCCGCAACGGGTCCTTCCCGGTCTTTTCCTCCATATTTTGGAGTGCGCCGTAAACGATCTCCTCGGCCGCCGACTTTTTCCCGTCGTACATGACCGAGTTCATGAATTTCGTGACGACACGATCGCCGTAGCGAGGGTCGTTTAGTACTTCGCGTTTGATGGCGGCTCGGCGACGTGACATCGATCTGCTCTTGTTCGCTCCCTAGAGACTCCCAAGGCCCGGTCCTAGAACCGAGCCCCCAATTACTTCGGTCGTTTAGCGCCGTACTTCGAGCGACGCTGCCGGCGGTCGTTGACGCCTTGAGTGTCGAGGACGCCGCGAATGATGTGATACCGAACGCCTGGAAGATCCTTGACTCGACCACCGCGGATCATGACCACCGAGTGCTCTTGCAGATTGTGGCCTTCGCCCGGAATGTAGCTCGTTACCTCGAAACCATTGGTGAGGCGGACGCGCGCGACTTTTCGCAGCGCCGAGTTCGGCTTCTTCGGTGTCGTCGTGTAGACGCGCGTACAGACGCCTCGCTTCTGCGGCGACTGCTGCAATGCCGGCACCTTGTTGCGGCGCCCAGGCTGAACCCGTGACTTACGTATGAGTTGGTTTATCGTCGGCATGACTTTCCGCCTGCGCGCCAGGTTTTGTTACATTTCACTCAGAGCAGAACTGGCGGTGAGCGTTTCCGCTCGCCGCCAGATCTAAAACTGGTCCCTCAGGACCGCGAATTTACTTCGCCTTACCGGGCACAGCGTCTAGGTCGTATCCGCCTACTACCAGCGCCCTGAGGAGGTAGGGATATTAGTTACGAGGGTTTGAATCGTCAAGTGGATTTGATCCAAATTCGCAAGGTTCTCTCGCATGTTGTCGCAATTCTCTCGCCGACGAGCGCGCGCAGCCACAGCGGAAAGCGGCCGAGCCGCTGCGAGTCGCATTCCGCACCGGTATTTTGGCCGCGCCAAGCCCCGGTTCGGGCCAACCTCAATCAACGGGCAGCGACATGTGCTTCGCATGACGACAAAATGTTGTGGCTCCTACGGTACTAGACCGCCAACGGCGACTGCCAAAACGAAAATGGCGCCCATTTGCGGACGGGTGCCATTCCAGTGCTCGATAGACGCTAGGCCGCACTCGGGTTCTCGCCCGCCGCAGCGGCAGCGCCAGCCTCTTCAGCGATCGCCGCTTCATCGGCAATCGATTCGAGCGCCTTGATAATCTCGCGATCACGACCAGCCGCAACCTGTTTCAGCCGGTTGATCACCGAGCCGGTGCCGGCCGGGATCAGTCGACCGACGATCACGTTCTCCTTCAGGCCGGTCAAATTATCGACCCGGCCGGAAACCGCCGCTTCGGTAAGGACACGCGTCGTTTCCTGGAACGACGCGGCCGAGATGAACGAGGCGGTTTGCAACGACGCCTTGGTGATGCCGAGAAGAACCGGCTTCGCGGTCGGCAACTTGCCTTTGTCAGCCTTGATCTTTCGGCACACCTGACGGAACTCGACGAAGTCGACGTGTTCGCCAGCCAAGTAGGTCGAATCGCCCGGCTCTTCGATTTCGACTTTCTGCAGCATCTGGCGAATGATCACCTCGATGTGCTTATCGTCGATGCGAACGCCCTGGAGCCGATAGACCTCTTGGATTTCATAAACCAGATACGTCGCCAGGGCTTCAACGCCCATGACACGCAAGATGTCGTGCGGCACCGGATTGCCGTCGAGGAGTAGATCACCCTTCAATATGTGATCGCCCTCTTGGACCGCGATGTGCTTGCCCTTCGGGATCAAGTATTCGACCGCGTCCCCGCCCCCGTCCTTCGGCGTCACGACGATACGGCGCTTGGCCTTATAGTCCTTGCCGAACGAAACGCGGCCTTCGATCTCGCTGATGACCGCGTGATCCTTGGGCCGACGAGCTTCGAACAATTCAGCAACGCGCGGCAGACCGCCGGTGATATCGCGGGTCTTCGTCGACTCGCGTGGAATACGCGCCAGCACGTCTCCGGCATGCACCTTCTCGCCGTCGTCGACCGAGAGAATGGCGTCGACCGAAAGGAAGTAACGGGCTTCCATGCCGTTGGCGAGAATGATGACTTCGTCCTTCTCGTCACGAAGCGTGATGCGTGGGCGCAAATCGACGCCCTTCGGCTGCTGACGCCAATCGACCACGACCCGGCTGGAAATGCCGGTCGCTTCATCGAGCACTTCACGCATCGACATTCCGTCGACGATGTCGCGATAATGAGCGAAGCCCTCTTTTTCGGTGATGATCGGAATCGTATAGGGATCCCATTCCGCGAGCCGGTCGCCTTTCCTGACTCGGCCGCCGTCGGTGACCGCCAAACGCGCACCGTACGGTACGCGGTGTCGAGCCTTCTCGCGCCCCGAGTCCTCGACGACGACGATTTCGCAGGTTCGACCCATAACGACCAGTCGACCGCTCGAGTCTTTGACAACGTTCGGATGATCGATGCGGATCCGCCCCTCGTAAGCCGACTCGAAGGTCGATATCTCCGCGAGCTGGGCGGTGCCACCGATGTGGAAGGTCCGCATCGTGAGCTGCGTACCCGGCTCACCGATCGATTGAGCTGCGATCACGCCGACCGCTTCGCCAACGTTGACCGGAGTACCTCGAGCTAGGTCGCGGCCGTAGCACTTGCCGCAAACGCCGACTTCGCTTTCGCACGTGAGAACCGAACGGATGAGCACTGCTTCGAGCCCGGCCGCCTCGATTTTGTCGCACGTCGTCTCTTCGATCATTTGACCGGCGCTGGCGAGGACCTCTCCGTTTCGCGGATCGACGATGTCGAGTGCCGCGGTGCGACCGAGGATACGGTCGATCAACTGAACGACGATGTCGCCGCCTTCGATCACTTCCTTGACCGTTATGCCGGCGGTCGTGCCGCAGTCGAACTCGGTGATGACGCAGTCTTGCGCGACATCGACCAAGCGGCGGGTGAGGTAGCCCGAGTTGGCAGTTTTCAGCGCCGTGTCGGCCAAGCCTTTACGGGCACCATGGGTCGAGTTGAAGTATTCGAGCACGGTCAAACCCTCTTTGAAGTTCGACACGATCGGCGTTTCAATAATTTCACCCGACGGCTTCGCCATCAAGCCGCGCATACCAGCGAGTTGGCGCATTTGCGCCGCCGAACCGCGGGCACCGGAATCGGCCATCATAAAGATCGAATTGAGCGATGGCTCGACGCGCCCGTCCTTGGTCTTGTGGCCGATCCCGCGCATCATCTCTTCGGCGACGCGCTCGGTGCACTGCGACCAGGCGTCGACGACTTTGTTGTACTTTTCGCCTTGCGTGATCAGACCGTCGAGGTACTGCTGCTCGTATTCTTTGACGAGTTCCTGCGTGTCGCCGACGAGCTTGGTCTTAGCCTCCGGCACGACCATGTCGTCCTTGCCGAACGAAATGCCGGCGCGGCAGGCGTAGGAGAACCCGAGCCCCATGATGCGGTCGGCGAACAACACGGTCTCTTTTTGTCCGCAGTGGCGGTAGACCTCGTCGATGACGCGGGTGATTTCTTTTTTCGTGAGTTGCTTGTTGATGAGCGCGTACGGAATGATCGCCCGTTTCGGCAACAGCTCCCCCAAAATCATGCGCCCAGGAGTCGTGTCGATACGCTGGACGATCGGCTGATCCGCCGCATCGACGGTGCGGAAGCGCCCTTTGACGCGCGCGTGCAAGCTTACGGCGCCTGCTTCGAGCGCGTGGTGGACTTCGCCGACGTCGTTGAAGGTCATGCCCTCGCCGGGCTCTCCCTGGCGCTCCATCGTCAGGTAGTAGAGACCGAGCACGATGTCCTGCGACGGTACAATGATCGGCTTGCCGTTGGCCGGGCTCAGGATGTTGTTAGTCGACATCATGAGCACACGCGCTTCGACCTGCGCTTCGAGCGAAAGCGGGACGTGAACCGCCATTTGATCGCCGTCAAAGTCGGCGTTAAACGCGGCGCACACCAGCGGGTGAAGCTGGATCGCCTTGCCCTCGATTAGGACCGGCTCGAATGCCTGAATGCCGAGCCGATGGAGCGTTGGCGCCCGATTGAGCAACACCGGATGTTCTCGGATGACTTCTTCGAGTATGTCCCAAACCTCGGGACGTTCCTTCTCGACGAGCTTCTTCGCCATCTTGACGGTGGCGGCCATGCCTTTGAGTTCAAAGCGCGAGTAGACAAAAGGCTTGAACAGCTCGAGCGCCATTTTCTTCGGTAGCCCGCACTGGTGGAGCTTGAGTTCCGGACCAACCACGATCACCGACCGCCCCGAATAGTCGACTCGCTTGCCGAGAAGATTCTGGCGGAATCGACCTTGCTTGCCCTTGAGCATGTCGGACAACGACTTGAGCGGTCGCTTATTCGCGCCGGTGATGACGCGGCCACGGCGGCCGTTGTCGAACAGAGCGTCCACCGATTCCTGCAGCATGCGCTTTTCGTTGCGCACGATGATGTCCGGCGCGCGAAGCTCGATCAGTCGCTTCAAACGATTGTTGCGGTTGATGACGCGCCGATAGAGATCGTTGAGGTCAGAGGTGGCGAACCGGCCGCCATCGAGCGGAACCAGCGGACGGAGATCCGGCGGGATCACCGGCACGACGGTGAGGATCATCCACTCCGGTCGGTTATTCGACTCAATGAATGCTTCGACCAGCTTCAGCCGCTTGACGATTTTCTTCGGCTCGACGGTCGATTTGGTTTCGCGGAGATCGACCCGAAGCCGCTCGCGCTCGGTCTCGAGATCGACCTCGCTTAACAATTGGCGAATTGCTTCGGCGCCGATACCAGCGGTGAACGCTTCAGGGCCGTACTCGTCCTGCGCCTTGAGGAACTGCTCCTCGGACAGCAATTGGTGCAGCTTGAGCGGAGACAAACCCGGCTCAACGACGACATAGTTCTCGAAATAAAGAATCCGCTCAAGGTCCTTAAGCGTCATATTGAGCATGAGGCCGATGCGCGAGGGAAGCGACTTCAAGAACCAGATATGAGCGACCGGCGCGGCGAGTTCGATGTGACCCATCCGCTCGCGCCGCACCTTCGACAGCGTCACTTCCACGCCGCATTTCTCGCAGGTGATGCCGCGATACTTCATGCGTTTGTACTTGCCGCACAGGCACTCGTAGTCCTTGATCGGCCCAAAGATTCGAGCGCAGAATAGACCGTCGCGTTCCGGTTTAAACGTGCGATAGTTGATCGTTTCCGGCTTTTTGATTTCGCCGAACGACCACGAGCGTATCCGCTCGGGGCTCGCGATCGAAATCTTGATCTGGTCGAAGCTTTGCGGTGCTACCGGACCACTACCGAATACTTTCGTGACTTCGTTCATGGCGTCTCCTCGTCAGGGTGCCGTGTGCGGTTCCGATTCTCAGACGCTGCGCTGTAGAAGTTCCACGTTCAGGCAAAGCGAGCGAAGTTCCTTGACCAACACGTTGAACGATTCCGGAATACCGGCCTCGAACGTGTCGTTGCCCCGGACGATCGCTTCGTAAACCTTGGTACGCCCAGCCACGTCGTCCGACTTGACGGTCAGCATTTCCTGCAAAGTGTAAGCCGCCCCGTACGCTTGGAGCGCCCACACTTCCATTTCGCCGAACCGCTGGCCACCGAACTGAGCTTTGCCACCGAGCGGCTGCTGCGTGACCAAGCTGTACGGACCAATTGCACGCGCATGGATCTTATCGTCGACCAAGTGGTGCAGTTTGAGCATATAGATATAGCCAACCGTCACCTTGCGGCCAAAACGCTCACCGGTTCGGCCGTCGTAAAGCGTGACCTGGCCGGACGTGTCGAGCCCGGCTTTTTCGAGCATGATGACGATGTCCGCCTCGGTCGCACCCTCGAACACCGGGGTCGCGAACGGCACACCGTCACGCAGGACGTCGCCCAATTCGACGACGTTTCGCTCGCTCATATTCTCGATTTCGTCCTCGTACTGACCCTTGCTGTAGATTCCCTTGAGGACGCGCCGCAGTTCGTCGCTCTTGCCCGAACCCTTGCGGAGCTTGTCGACGGCGTTGCCGATTTTCCGCCCGAGGCCCGCTGCCGCCCAGGCCAGATGAGTTTCCAGGATCTGACCGACGTTCATGCGCGACGGCACGCCGAGCGGATTGAGCACGATGTCGACCGGCGTTCCGTCTTCGAGGTGCGGCATATCCTCGATCGAAACAATTTTCGATATGACGCCCTTGTTGCCGTGTCGGCCCGCCATCTTATCGCCTGGTTGAAGCTTTCGCTTCACGGCGACGAAGACTTTGACCATCTTCATCACCCCGGGGGGCAATTCATCGCCGCGCTGCAGCTTATCGACCTTGTCCTCAAAGCGGCGCTCGACATTTCCCATGGCGAGATCGAACTGTTTCTTGATCTGCTCGATCTCCGCCATCGCCTTGACCTCTTTGAGGCCAATCTGCCACCACTGCCCGGCGCTGAGTTCGGCGAGAATCTGGTCGCTGATTTTTCCGGTCTTCATGCCGCGCGGCCCGCTGACGGCGGTGTTGCTGACGAGCCGCTTCTTCAAGCGATCGTAGGTATTGCGCTCGAGAATCGCCTTTTCGTCATCGCGGTCCTTGGCTAACCGTTCGATTTCGGCGCGCTCGATCGCCAGAGCGCGCTCATCCTTGTCAATGCCGCGCCGCGAGAAAACGCGCACCTCGACGACGGTGCCGCTGACCGAGGGCGGTACGCGCAGCGACGTGTCCCGAACATCCGAGGCCTTTTCGCCGAATATCGCTCGCAGCAGCTTTTCTTCCGGCGTCATCGGCGATTCGCCCTTCGGCGTCACCTTGCCGCACAGAATGTCGCCCGGACCGACTTCGGCACCGATGTAGACGATGCCGGCTTCGTCGAGGTTATTGAGCGCCTCCTCGCCGACGTTGGGGATATCGCGCGTGATTTCCTCCGGACCGAGTTTCGTATCGCGGGCCATTACCTCGAACTCTTCGATATGGATCGAGGTGAAAACGTCGTCGCGCGCTATCCGCTCCGAGATCAGGATCGAATCTTCGAAGTTGTAGCCCTGCCACGGCATGAACGCGACCAGGACGTTCCGCCCGAGCGCGAGTTCGCCCATGTCGGTCGACGGTCCGTCCGCCAAGATGTCGCCGCCTTTGACCTTGTCGCCAACTCGCACGAGCGGACGCTGCGTAATGCAGGTGTTCTGATTCGAGCGTTGGAACTTAAGCAGGTTGTAGATGTCGACGCCCGAAGTGGTGACGTCGCCCTCTTCGGTCGAGCGAATGACGATACGCCGAGCGTCGATTTGATCGACGATACCGGCACGGCGCGCGACGATAGTCGCTCCCGAATCGCGGGCGACGACGCCCTCGATCCCGGTGCCAACGAGCGGCGCCTCGGCACGAATCAGCGGCACCGCCTGCCGCTGCATGTTGGCGCCCATCAAGGCGCGATTGGCGTCGTCGTTCTCGAGAAACGGCACGAGCGAGGCGGCGACCGACACCAACTGTTTGGGCGACACGTCCATAAAATTGATGGTGTCGGGGCGGCTTACCACGAATTCGCCGCCACGACGGCATGACACCAGATCGGCCACGAAGCGGCCCTTGCCATCCAACTCAGCGTTCGCCTGGGCGATCGTGAATTTTCCCTCTTCCATCGCCGATAGATAGACGATCTCGTCGCTGACTTGGCCGTCGGCCGCCTTGCGATACGGGGTCTCGATGAAGCCGTACGGATTGACCCGCGCGTAGGTCGCCAAGCTGTTGATCAAGCCGATATTCGGACCTTCGGGCGTCTCGACCGGGCAAATACGACCGTAGTGGGTTGGATGGACGTCGCGCACTTCGAACCCAGCGCGCTCGCGAGTGAGCCCGCCCGGCCCAAGCGCCGAAAGGCGCCGCTTGTGGGTGATTTCCGACAGCGGATTGGTTTGGTCCATGAACTGCGAAAGCTGGCTCGATCCGAAGAATTCGCGGACAGCGCCAGCCGCCGGTTTGGCGTTGATCAAATCGTGCGGCATGACCGAGTCGATCTCGACCGAGCTCATGCGCTCGCGGATCGCCCGCTCCATGCGCAACAAACCGATGCGGTACTGATTCTCCAACAACTCGCCGACCGATCGAACGCGGCGATTGCCGAGGTGATCGATATCGTCGATTTCGCCTTTACCGTTCTTGAGATCGACCAAGGTCCTGATGACCGCCACCAAATCTTCCTTGCGCAGCGTGCGGACCCGATCAGGCGCAGCAATGCCGAGGCGCGCGTTGAGCTTGACTCGCCCGACCGACGAGAGGTCATAACGATCCGACGGCTCGACATCGACGTGCTTGGCCTCGACCCACAGCATGCGCTCGGTCGATTCGCGATCAACCGAAGACGCGACGACGAGGTGTGCCCACTCCTCGTTTTGGTCGATCACCCATGCATGTCCCTCGATTTTCGCGCGCGGCAGCCGCGCGACCGGCTTGGCGGATTTGTCCGGCCGCCGCCGCGCATCGACTTCAGCGACCTTCAACTTGGCCGGCGCCAAGAACATGTCATAGAACATCTTTTCGGCCGCCTCTTCGGTCGGCGGTTCGCCGGGTCGCATCACGCGGTAAATCTCGAAAAGCGCGCGGATTCGATCCGGGTTCTTGTCGACATTCATCGTGTTGCGAATGTACGGGCCGATCGTCACATGATCTATCGCCAACGTTTGCAGCGTGTCGACCTTTGCCTTCTCGATCTCGGCCAGCATCTCGGCGCTGATCTCGTCGCCAGCTTCGATATAGATTTCGCCGGTTTTTTCGTTGATGAGGTCGATCGCGGCGTAGCGCCCAATCATTTCCTCGGGCGAAACCAGCAATTCCTTCAAGCCCTGGCTTTCAAGCTTGCGAGTCAGCGGCGGAGTCAACTTGGTGCCGGCTTCCGCCACGACGCGACCGGTCTTGGCGTTGATGAGATCATGCGTGAGCTTCACGCCACGCATCCGGTCGGCGACGTATTCGGTGCGCCATCCCTGCTTGTCGCGCGAATAGGTGATGGTCGAGTAAAAACGAGTGAGGATTTCTTCGCCGTTCATTCCGAGCGCGAACAGCAGCGTTGTCACCGGCAGCTTGCGGCGGCGATCGACGCGCACGTGCACGATATCCTTGGCGTCGAATTCGAAATCGAGCCACGAGCCGCGATAGGGAATGATTCTGGCGGCGAACAAAAACTTGCCGGATGAATGGGTCTTGCCTTTGTCGTGATCGAAAAACACACCGGGCGAGCGATGCATCTGGCTAACGATCACCCGCTCCGTTCCATTGACGATAAAGGTACCGTTGTCGGTCATCAGCGGCATATCGCCCATGTAGACGTCTTGTTCTTTGATATCCAAGACCGACTTGGCCTGCGTCTCGGGATCCACTTCGAACACGATCAGGCGCAACGTCACCTTAAGTGGCGCTGCGAAAGTCATGCCGCGCTGGCGGCACTCCTCGACGTCATACTTCGGCGGCTCGAGTTCGAATTTTACGAATTCGAGCGAAGCAGTTTCCGAAAAGTCGGAAATCGGAAATACCGAGGTGAAGACCCCTTGCAACCCGGTATCGGGCGTGCGCGGGTGCAGGAATGAATCGTACGAACGCTTCTGAATCTCGATCAGGTTCGGCATTGCCGCAACTTCGCCGATGCGGCTAAAGCCGCGACGAATACGTTTACGTGCCGTGTAAGAGAGAGTCATTGATTACCCTCGCGTTCTTGATGGCCGTTGCCCATGTCGGGCAACGAGCAATGTCGAATCGCCGTCGATGCGGCACTCGTTTCGTCTCAAGTCAACTCCGCCGATTGACGGACGCGCGGACACGGTCGGCGCCGAATGCCCGCTTACGCGGGCGTCCGTGCCGCACCGCAGCCGTTAGAGGTCGTTGGAAAACCAAGGACCTACTTAATCTCGACTTTTGCTCCAACAGCTTCGAGTGTCGCTTTGAGCTTGGCCGCCTCGTCTTTGGAAAGGCCGCCTTTGACTTCTTTCGGCGCACCTTCGACCAAGTCCTTAGCCTCTTTGAGACCGAGGTTCGTTATCGCGCGCACCTCTTTGATCACGTTAATTTTCTTGTCCCCGGCCGCAGTCAGGATGACCGTGAACTCGGTCTGCACCTCGGCTGCGGGGGCGCCAGCGGCGGCACCGCCAGCCGCTGCGACCGCGACGGGCGCGGCTGCGGTTACGCCCCACTTCTCCTCAAGCAACTTCGCGAGCTCAGCCGCTTCGAGGACCGTGAGGCCCGAAAGGTCATCGACGATCTTCTGTAGGTCAGTCATTGTCCGACTCCTCTAGCAATATAACTATGAAACTCATTAACTCGCTTGCGGACCGCTCTTGTCCGCATAGGCCTTGACCACCCGAGCGAGCTTGCTCGCTGGGGCTTGAACGATGTTGGCGATTTTCGTCGCCGGCGCTTTCAGCAATCCGACGATCTTGCCGCGAAGTTCGTCGAGCGTCGGCAATTGCGCGATCCGCGTCACGCCGGCAACGTCGAGCTTCAACGGGCCCATGGCGCCGCCCAGCACAACGAGCTTGTTGTTCTTTTTGGCGAAACTGACAACGGCCTTGGCCGCACCAACTTGATCGCGCGAGAACGCGATCCCAGTCGGTCCTTTGAACATCGGCTTCAGACTTGAATACGGCGTACCCTCGAGCGCTCGTTGCGCCAAGCGGTTCTTCGCGATGCGAAACCGCGCGCCGTTGGCCCGCATCTGCTTGCGCAACTCGCCGAGTTCGGCCACCGATAGGCCGGTGTAATGCGTCACCACGACGGCGCCCGCCGCCGCGAACACCTTGTTGAGATCGTCGATGGCCGCTTGTTTTTGAGTTCGATCCACGCTCTGCGCTCCGCCTCCAGGGACTCCTTAGCGCTCGTTCTTCCGCCGAACGGGCTGAGAAAACCGAACCACGCTACCACTACACCCGGGATCACCACGACCCCGTCCTGCCCCAGAGGTTCGCCCGCGATATACGCGGTCGTCGCCACTGTCTGTGCAGGCGGCCTCAACCCTTAATACGGTTGCCCCGCAACCGTGACCTGCAGTCTCGGACAGGCGGAAGTCCCTTCGGACCTCCTCCACAACCGTTTCCGGCTGCGGTTCTGACGGCGCCTTTTAGCGCCCGAATGCACCAATGTCTACGTGTTCGTTAAGCGGCCGCCAACGTCGATGGGTCGATTTTGATCCCCGGGCCCATTGTCGTCGACATCGACAGCTTCTTGATGAACGTTCCCTTGGCTCCCGACGGCTTGGCCCTCACGACGGCCTCGTAGAGAACTTTGAGATTCTCGAGAATCTGCGCCTCGGAAAAGCTCGATTTGCCGATCCCTGCGTGAATGATGCCGGCCTTTTCGACCCTGAACTCGACCTGGCCGCCTTTGGCGTTCTTGATCGCCTCGGTGAGGTTCGGTGTAACGGTCCCGATTTTCGGATTGGGCATCAGCCCGCGCGGCCCGAGGACTTTGCCGAGCCGGCCCACGATTCCCATCATATCCGGCGAAGCGATGCAGCGATCAAAGTCGATCGTTCCGGCCTGGACCTTTTCGGCCAAGTCCTCGGCTCCGACGATGTCGGCCCCGGCGGCCCTGGCTTCGTCAGCCTTCGCGCCCTTGGCGAAGACGGCGATTCGCACCGATTTTCCGGTTCCGTTCGGGAGATTGACGATCCCGCGCACCATCTGGTCGGCGTGGCGCGGATCGACGTTTAGATTAATCGCCACCTCGACCGTCTCCGCGAACTTGGCGGTCGCGCCACTCTTAACGAGTTTGACCGCCTCGCCAGCCGGATAGGCGCGGTCGCGATCGATTTGTTTGCGCAGTGTGCCCGTCCGTTTACCGCCAGCCATATCCTTACTCCCTTACCTCAATGCCCATCGACCGTGCCGAACCGGCGATCATGCTGGCCGCCGCCTCGATGTCGTGGCAATTCATGTCGCTCATCTTCTCTTTCGCGATCGCACGCACTTGATCCATCGTCACCGTGCCCGCGCTCGTCAGTCCCGGACTGCCCGAGCCTTTTTCGATCTTCACCGCTTGGCGAAGATAGTACGAGGCCGGCGGCTTGGTGGTCCGGAAGGTAAATGAACGATCCGAATAGACTGTGATGATCGTCGGGATCGGCATACCCGGTTGTAAGCCTTTGGTCTCGGCGTTGAACGTTTTACAGAATTCCATGATGTTGAGGCCACGCTGGCCCAACGCCGGTCCGATCGGCGGCGAAGGGTTGGCTTGCCCTGCCGGCACCTGGAGTTTGATGTAGCCTTGAATCTTTTTCATCGCTCGTTCCTAATCCGGCTTCGTCGCCGGTGCGCAGCTAAACCTTCTCGACTTGGGCGTACTCGAGCTCAACCGGCGTGGGTCGGCCGAAAATCGATACCGCCACTTTGACACGCGATCTGCCCTCGTCGACCTCTTCCACGTAACCACTGAACGACGTGAACGGACCGTCGCACACCCGCACCTGCTCGCCGATCTCGAAGGTGATCGAGGGTTTCGGTCGCTCGATGCCTTCCTGAACCTGCTTCAAAATGCGCTCCGCCTCGGAAGCGCTGATCGGCGAGGGTGTGTTGCCGGTCTGCAGGAAGCCAGTCACTTTCGGCGTGTTCTTAATGAGATGGTAGACTTCTTCCGTCAAGTCGAGCTTCGCGACGACGTAGCCGGGGAAAAACTTGCGCTCGGTCGAGACTTTTTGACCGCGCCGAACTTCAACCACTTCCTCGGTCGGAACCAAGACCTCCAAGACCTTGTCCTCAAGCCGCTTGAGCTGAGCTTGTTCGCGAATCGATTGCGCGACCTTCTTTTCGAAGTTCGAGTAGACGTGGACGATATACCAGCGCGCAGCCATCTCGTTTAAGCTCCAATCCCGAGGATGAGCCGTACGGCAAAGGCCATTAGCTGATCGGCGATAAAAAAGAAAATCGCAGCCAGAAACGACATCATGACCACCATCGCGGTCGCGATCATCGTTTCTTTGCGGGTGGGCCAAGTGACCTTCGCGGTCTCTCGACGCACCTGTCGCACGAATTCGCCGGGGCTCGTCTTCGCCATTTCGCTCGTTCTTACCTTATTTTCTCGCGCACCGGTTCAAGCTTCACTTGGTTGGCAGGAGTGGAGGGGCTCGAACCCCCAGCCCCCGGTTTTGGAGACCGGTGCTCTACCAATTGAGCTACACTCCTATGGCGTGCAACGTCGGATTTTCAAAGCGCCTCAGTTATTTAATGATGGAGGCGACGACGCCGGCGCCGACGGTCTTGCCGCCCTCGCGGATCGCGAAGCGCAGTCCCTCGTCCATCGCGATCGGCGAGATCAGCTCGACTTCCAACGACACGTTGTCGCCCGGCATCACCATCT
>SHVV01000051.1 GCA_009694095.1 Alphaproteobacteria bacterium
GAGGCCAGCGCGAACGATCCCAACGTCGATGCGCCGCGTCGTCTCGGTCGCAAGCCCGTTGGCCCCGCGTTCGATCGTCGATCTGAACCAAAAGACGGTACCACCGGCGGCTATGAGGGCAAGTAGGATCGCGGCGCCGAGGAACGAACCAGCAATCCGCCGCACGCCTTTGCTCGCTCGCCCGCTGCGACGGGCAACTTTCGGTTTCGCGCTCTTGGAGCGACGAAACAGTGTTTTCAACGGGCGCATGATGCATCCTCAATCAGCCAACGAACGAGTTCGACGAACTGGATACCGCGATGGGCCGCGATCTCGGGCACCAACGAGAGCGGCGTCATTCCTGGCTGGGTATTGATTTCGAGTAGATAGAACGTTCCCGGCTCGCCGCGCGTATCGTCGTAACGCAAGTCGGCCCGCGTGACGCCGCGGCAGCCGAGCGCACGATGCGCCGCCCCGGCGATCACGAGCGCTTCTGCATACGAACAAGGATGAATGTCGGCCGGCATCACGTGAACCGCGCGACCACCGGTATACTTGGCCTCGTAGTCGTAAAAACGACCGCTCGGCTTGATCTCGATTGCACCCAAGGGATCGTCACCCATGACCGCCACCTGGATCTCGCGGCCAGGGATGTAAGGCTCGATCAATGCCTGGTCGCAAAACCGCCATGTGTCGACATCGCTTGGATCGACGTTGTCGCCATCATACAGAATACGGACCCCAACGCTGGAGCCCTCGTTTGGCGGCTTGATGACGTAGGGACGTGGAATGACGTCGCCATCGTCGAATTCCTCGCGAGACATCAGTCGGCCCTCGGGACAGCGCAGTCCGGCGCTGGAGAACGCCTTTTTTGCCGCCGGTTTGTCCATCGCCAGTGCCGACGCCAGAACGCCGGAATGGGTGTAGGGAATTCCAAGCACCTCAAGAACGCCTTGAATGCAGCCGTCCTCGCCAAAGCGCCCGTGCAAAGCGTTGAAGGCAATGTCCGGCTTGAGGTCGGCCAACTCGCGGGCAATGCCGCGATCGACGTCGATCGAGATCGGCTCGTAGCCGTCAAGAAAGTCGATCGCGTCGGCCACCGCGCGACCGCTCACCAGCGAGACCTCGCGCTCCGACGACCAACCTCCCATGAGAACGGCGACCCGTTTCTTCATCGCGCCTCCTCGACCGCCGCAAGCGGCGACTGGTGTTCGCCGACCCGAACGATCTCCCATTCGAGGGCCGTGCCGGTCGAAGCGGCGACACGGCGTCGCACTTCCTCGCCGAGCGCCTCGAGATCGGCTGCGCGCGCCCCACCTTCGTTGATGAGAAAATTACAGTGCTTTTCCGAAACCACGGCGGCGCCCCGGTGGAGTCCGCGGCAACCGGCACGATCGATCAACTCCCAGGCCTTGGCGCCGGGTGGATTCTTGAACGTACTGCCACCTGTATGTGTTCGAAGCGGTTGACTCGCTTCGCGCTCGGCGCGGATCGCCTCAAGATGCCGCGTGATGGCCGCCGGTTGATCGGAACGGCCGTCGAGAGTTACCGACGTGAAAATCCAACCCGGCGGTACCTTCGATCGGCGATAGCCAAAACCGATGTCCGCGGCAGTCATTTCGTGCGTCCGCCCTTGGCGGTCCAACGCCACCGCCCGCGAAACGACGTCCTTCATTTCCGCCCCGTAGCAACCTGCATTCATTCGAAGTGCGCCACCGATGGTGCCGGGAACTCCGACCAAGAACTCGATCCCGGCGACACCGGCCTCGGCCGCGACGAGAGCGACATTGGCATCGAGCGCCCCTGCGCCGGCGGTAAGGACCGCGCGCACGGAATCGGGCTCGATCGAAGCGAACGGTCCACCAAGCCTAACGACCACACCCGCAATACCGCCGTCGCGCACCAGCAGATTCGACCCGACGCCAATCACCGTGAGGGGCACGTCTGCGGGACAGGCGGCGAGAAAGGCCGCGAGATCGTCGCGGTCGGCCGGTCGAAACATCACTTCGGCTGGACCACCGACACGAAACCAGGTGACCCGGTCGAGTGGAGCGTTGGCGGTGTAGCGCCCGCGAACCGGTGGCAGGCGGTCAATTAAAGTGGACGGGCGTCTGGCGGCGGCCATCATCGGACCACCCCGGCACGCGTCTGAACCGACTGGCTTGCGAGGTCGCCGAGGAACTCAAGCTCACGTGGCAGGGTTTGGGCCCACGTCGTTATCGATCCAGCGCCCAAGCAAACGACAACGTCGCCGGAACTTGCGAGTCCGGCGACCGTTGCGGCCAAATGCTGCGGCGACTGCAGCGCCGTTACGCTGCGATGTCCGTGCTCGCGCAACCCGGTGATCAAAGTATCCCGGTTGATGCCGGCAATCGCTTCTTCGCCCGCGGGATAGACGTCGGCGACGACAACAGCATCCGCATCGTTGAAGCAGGAACAGAACTCTCTGAATAGATCGCGGAGTCGCGTGAATCGATGTGGCTGGACAACGGCGACGACTCGGCCCTTGTAAGCGGCGCGCGCCGCGGTGAGCACAGCCGCGATCTCGACGGGGTGATGGCCGTAGTCATCGATCACTGTGACGCCAGCGCCGACGCCCACTCGAGTGAAGCGGCGCTTGACGCCTTTGAATTCAGCGAATGCCCGGCGCAACACCGAGTCCTGGATTCCCATCTCGTTGGCGACCGCCACGGCGGCCAGCGAGTTAAGGATGTTATGAACGCCTTGTAGCGGCAGTTTTAGGTCGGTAATGGTGCGGCTTTCGCCACGAGCGCGGTCGGTGAGATGAACCTCGAATTGCGCCCCTTCGGGCGATGCCGTGATGTTGACCGCGCGGACATCGGCTTGTGGTGCAAGACCGTAGGTGATCAGCCGTCGGTCGGAAATCCGACCGATCATCGCCTGTACTTCGGGATGATCGATGCATACGGCCGCTAGCCCGTAGAACGGGATGTTCTCGACAAAAGTGCGAAACGCGCTTCGCACGGCATCGAACGAGCCGTAGTGATCGAGGTGTTCGGGGTCGATGTTGGTCACGACCGCGATCGTTGCCGGTAGCTTGACGAAGGTTCCGTCCGACTCATCGGCCTCGACCACCATCCAATCGCCCGCGCCGAGTCGAGCGTTGGTACCGTAGGCATTGATGATGCCGCCGTTGATAACGGTTGGATCGTAACGGGCAGCATCGAGCACGGCTGCAATCAGCGATGTGGTGGTCGTCTTGCCGTGCGTGCCGGCGACAGCGACCGACCACTTGAGCCGCATGAGTTCGGCCAACATTTCGGCCCGTCGAACGACCGGAATAAACCGCGTCCGGGCAGCGCGAACCTCCGGGTTGTCGCTCTTGACGGCAGACGAGACGACGACGACCTTAGCTTCGCCGAGATTGTTTGCGTCGTGACCTTTGGCGATCACAACCCCGAGCTTGTGCAGACGCTCGACGTTCGCATTTTCGCTGACATCGGAACCTTGCACTTGATAGCCGAGGTTACGCATGACTTCGGCGATACCGCTCATGCCGATGCCGCCGATGCCGACAAAGTGGATCACGCCGATATTGAGCGGGAGCTCTCTCATGCTGCGCGCTCCCGAATTGGAGTGCGCGACGGAGAGCTCGGCGTCAGCAAACGTTCGACAAGATCGGCGAGCCGAGATTCGGCGTCCGTGATGCCGTGGGTTCGAGCCCTGCCAGCCATATTCACCAGCCGTGCCGGGTCTCCGAACAACTCGATGAAAGTCGAGCCGAGCTTCGCCAGCGTGAATTGGGATTGCGAGCACAACAGCGCGCCACCGGCCTCGACGAGAGCGCGCGCGTTTTGCGTCTGATGATCGTCCGTAGCGGACGGTAGCGGCACGATGATCGCTGGTCGTCCAGCGCAAGCCAGTTCGCCGACCGACGATGCACCGCCCCGTGTAATGACGAGGTGCGCCTCGCCTAGGCGCCGCGGCAAGTCGGGGAAGAATGGCGCTAATTCGGCAACGACGCCGCTCGCTCGATACTGCGCGGCGACGGCGTCGAGATCTTCGGAGCGGCATTGTTGGACGACCGACAGTCGTCGCTTGATGGTGCCCGGCAGAGACGCGATCGCAGCCGGAACAACCGTTGAGAATACCGCCGCACCCTGACTGCCACCGGTGACGAGCAACCGTAGCGGCGTAGTCGGATCGAGGTGCGGATAGGCCGATTCGCGGAGCAGCCGAATCGACGCGCGCACTGGATTGCCGGTGAGAGTGACCTTGCGCGCGATAGAGCGCGGGACTCCCTTCGTGTTGAGGTGAGCCAAGGCGACCGCACTCATCCACCGTGCGAGCAAACGATTGACCCGGCCGAGAACTGCGTTCTGTTCGTGGATCACGGTCGGCATCCGACGGCATGCCGCGGCGATCATTGTCGGTAAAGATGGGTAGCCGCCGAACCCGACAACTGCTGCCGGTGCGAGTCGGCGCAGGAGGCGCAACGCCTCGACCGTGCCGCGCGCAGTTTCAAAAGCTGAAGCAAGAAGTCCGCACACGCCATGCCCGGCCGGCGTGGCGGAGCGCACCGCGTACATCTCGACATCGCTCCAAAACGCGGCGTGCGCCCGGCCGAACGCAAGGCCACGGCGGTCCGTGAGCAGCACAACCGTTCGTCCGCGGCTCATCAACGCGGCACCGAGCGCCTCGGCAGGAAACATGTGCCCGCCGGTGCCGCCAGTCGCGAGAATGACCGGGCCGATCACGGCGTTCTACCCCGGCCACGTTTGACAAATATCGTCGGAGCATTCTCGACCCGGCCCCGATCTTCGGCGGCGTCGATGCGATGGCGCGTCAGGGCAAGCATCATGCCGGCAAGCAATGCGAGCGCCGTCAACGATGAGCCGCCGTAGGAAATGAAGGGCAACGTCATACCTTTCGTCGGCATGAGGTCGAGATTGACACCAATATTGATCGCGGCTTGGGCACCGAATTGGATCAACAGGCCAGCGCTCGCCAGGAGCACGAAATAGTTGGTCGTCTGCAGCGCTCGCGAAAACCCGCGAAGAACGATGAAGCCAAAGAGTCCGATGATGAATAGGCAGACGAGCGCGCCAAATTCTTCGCCGGCCACGGCAAAAACGAAATCGGTATGGGCGTCCGGCAGAATGTTCTTCACCACACCCTCACCAGGCCCGCGGCCAAACAACCCACCTTGCAGAAAAGCCTCGCGTGCTGTTTCGACTTGAAACGAGTCGCCGCTCGCCGGGTCGATGAAGCGGTCAATACGGCTCGCGACGTGTGGCAACAGGACGTAAGCAGCACCGAGCCCGATGGTCCCCGCGACCCCCAGGACTGAAAGCCAGACCAACGGTAATCCGGCCATGAAAATCTGCGCCAACCACACTGAGCAGGTGATGACTGCCATACCAAAATCCGGTTGAAACAGGAGAAAGGCCAACAGCATGCACAACAGGAGCGCGGATAGGGCGACACCGGGGAAGCCAGATGAGGTTTCCTGCTTCGCCAACAAGTAGGCGGTCACGACAATGAACAACGGCTTGGCAAACTCGGAGGGCTGGATCACGAAGCCGCCGATATCCAACCACCGCCGGGCGCCGTTTATCTCGGTTCCGGCCACCATGGTGATGGCGAGCAACCCCAAAGCCACGGCGAACCCGACGGTTGCAAAACGCCGAATACCGATCGGATTCAGGTAGGACACGAGAATGAGCACCACACAGGCCGGAATCGCAAACGAGATCTGCCGCCGGACGAAGTGGAACGTGTCGAGCCGCAGTCGTGCCGCGACTGGCGGGCTGGCGGCCAAGATCATGATGATGCCGGTGGCGATCAGAAGCGCGAGCGCGAGCAAGCTCCAACGGTCGATAGTCCACCACCATCGACCGACGATACTGGTATCGGTTCGGCGCAAATTGATCATGCCACACACCGTTGTGGGCGTGCGCCAGGCGCTGCGGCCATCGACTTCACAAGCGCGCGGAATCGGTCGCCCCGAGCCTCGAAGTTCGCAAACTGATCGAACGACGCGCACGCCGGAGACAACAGCACGACCGCGTTCTCACGGCGATCGAGTTTGCATTGCTGATGCGCCGCTTCGAGCGCACGATCAAGCGTTCCGACGATTGTATGCGGGGTCGCTCCTCCGAGCGTCGCGGCAAACTCGGGCGCCGCCGTACCAATCAGAAATGCGTGAGCGATCTTGTCGAAATATTGCGTAAGCGACGTGATGCCGCCGGCCTTTGGCAAACCGCCGACGATCCAGTAGATCCGTTCGAACGATGCCAACGCGCGCGCGGTGGCGTCGGCGTTGGTCGCTTTGGAATCGTTGACGTAGCAGACGCCATCGATCGTGGCGATGAGTTCCATGCGGTGGGCAAGCCCGGCAAAGGTGCGAAGTTTGGGCGCGATGGCGGCGAAGGAGTAGCCGAGGGCGCGAACGGCAGCAACGGCCGCTGCCGCGTTCTGCCAGTTGTGGGAGCCAAGCAAGCTTCGCACGCCATCGAGTGCGATGCTCGCCGACGCACTGGTCGTCGAATCGCAAACCATCCCGTCCTTGGCGAAGACTCCGTTTGCCACCTGAGCCGTCGATGCGATGCCAACGACGCGCATCGCGGAGGCACGCGTAAGTTCATCGCAGATTCGCCGTGTGTCAGGGTCGTCGCAGCCGACGACGGCCGTGCACTTCGAATCCTGGTTGCGAAACACTCTTTTCTTCGCCGCGATGTATCCCGGCATATCCCCGTGACGGTCGAGGTGGTCAGTGCTCAAATTCAAGCAGATGGCAACGTCGAGCTTGAGGCTCTCGGTCAGGTCGAGTTGATAGGACGACAGTTCAAGAACGTAGACTCCATCGGCGCTGAGCGGCGGCAGATCGAGCGCGGGCGTGCCAAGGTTGCCGCCAACCGCTACTTCGGCTCCAAGCTCCTTCAACAAGTGTCCGATCAGGGTCGTGGTCGTCGACTTGCCGTTGGTGCCGGTCACGCCGACGACCCGGGCGTCGCCCTTCGACCGGGCGAACAGCTCGATATCGCCGATGACTGGGACGCCCGCAGCGCGGGCGCTGACGACAGCCGGATGCGGCGCCGGATGTGTGAGTGGGACACCGGGACTCAACACTAGAGCGGCCATGTCGCGGAACGCGTCTGGGAAAAGCTCGCGAGCCGTGACGCCTGCCGCGGCCGCATCGTTCCGGCGCGATTCTTTGTCGTCCCATAGAGTCACGTCGGCGCCGCCGGCCGCCAAGGAACGAACGACCGAAAGGCCGCTCTTGCCGAAACCGATGACGGCGACCTTTCTACCCGCGTAGGCATCAACGATGATCACGATCACCTCAACTTCAGCGTCGCCAAGCCGAACAGAGCGAGCACGACGGCAATAATCCAAAACCGAATGACGATGGTCGGTTCGGCCCATCCTTTTTGTTCGAAGTGGTGATGAAGGGGCGCCATCCGGAAGACCCGCCGGCCGGTGAGCTTGAACGATGCGACTTGCACGATGACTGAGATGGTTTCGAGAACGAACAGGCCGCCCACCAGTGCGAGAACGATTTCGTGTTTGGTGATAACGCTGACGATCCCCAGCGCACCTCCCATCGAGAGACTTCCGGTGTCGCCCATGAAAACCATCGCCGGCGGTGCATTGAACCAAAGAAACCCTAACCCGGCACCGACAAGCGCCCCGCAAAACACCGCGAGTTCGCCCGCGCCCGGTACCGACGTGATCTGTAGATAGCCAGAGAACACAGCGTTACCGACGAGGTAGGCGATGAGCGCGAATGTCGCCGCGGCGATCATGACCGGGCCGATCGCGAGTCCGTCGAGGCCGTCGGTAAGGTTCACCGCGTTCGATGCGCCGACGACGATCAACGTCGCCAGCGGGAAGAAAAACCAACCGAAATCGATCAGTACGTCCTTGAGGAAAGGGATCGCGAGCGAGGTGTCGACAGGCTCGCGCATGACGACGATCACCCACGACACCGCGGCGAGCGCGATCACGATTTCGAGCGCGAGTTTGAGCTTTCCGGGCAGTCCACGGTGACTCGTCCGGATGACCTTTAAGTAATCGTCGGCAAATCCGACCGCGCCGAATCCCATCGTCACAAGGAGCGCAGCCCAAACGTAATTGTTGCTCAGGTCAGCCCACAACAGCGTCCCGCATCCGAGGCCAATCAAGATCAGGAAACCGCCCATGGTCGGCGTTCCTTGCTTCTCGAGTATATGGCGTTCGGGTCCTAGCGGACGTATCGGTTGTCCGTTGCGCTGCTTCGATTTGAGCCAGCCGATGACACTTGGCCCGAGGAAAAAGCTCACTAGCAGCGCCGTCATGATCGCACCGCCGGTGCGGAACGTGAGATAGCGAAAGAGATTAAAGACGATCGCGTCGTCGGCAAAAGGCGAGAGAAGGTTGAATAACATCAGCTTGCCTTCATCATCGATCCGCTCGCGTCGAGCGCGTGAAGAGCCTCGACGACCGGACGCATCCGACTGCCGAGCGATCCCTTCACCATCACCACATCGCCAGGCCGAAGAGCTGCGATCAGGGGAGCAACCAAGTCGGTCGACTTTGCGCAATGGAGCCCACGACGGTCGTCAGTGAGCGCCTCGGCCAGCGATTCCATAGCGGGACCAGCGGTAAATACGAAGTCGACGTTCGACCCGACGAGGTCCGGTGCGAGCGCGGCGTGCAGCCGAAGCGACTCGACGCCAAGCTCCAGCATGTCGCCGAGGACCGCGATCCGCCGCCCGCCGGAACCGGGTACCGCGGCGCCAAGCGTCAAAATGGCCGCCCTCATGGAGGCCGGGCTTGCATTGTAACTTTCGTCGATGACTTCGATCGTCCCAACACCGATCCGGACTGAACGCCGCGCGCCGCGCCCTGAAAGCGGCATGAGTTCGGCGAACGCCTTTCCGGCACGTTCGAGGTCGGCGCCCAATGCCTTGACGGCCGCCAAGACCGCAAGGCTGTTCATGACCCAGTGTCGACCCGGGGAATTCACTTTGTAGGTGATGGTTTGGCCGCCGATATTGGCCGCGACGTTACTCGAGTTCGATTCTGCCGCGACGTTGACAAGCCGCGCCCACGTGCCAGCTGCGGCGCCAAAGTCGAGTACGCGTTCGGCGCCGCACCCACGCGCCGCGGCAGCCAATTGTTGGAAGTAGGCATTGTCGCGGTTGAGAATCGCAACTCCGCCAGGTTCGAGACCTTCGAAGATCTCGGCCTTGGCTACGCCAATTTCAGCGACCGACCTAAAATAGGCCAGATGCGCAGGTTCGATCGTGGTGACGATCGCAACATGCGGCCTTACGAGGCGTGCGAGCGGCCTGATCTCGCCCGAGTGATTCATCCCCAACTCGAAGATCGCAAAGCGAGCGTCGGCTGGCGTCCGCGCCAAACTCAGCGGCACTCCCCACAGATTGTTGAAGCTCGCTTCGCTTGCGTGCGTCCGCGCCTGGCATCCGAGTGCGGCGCGAAGCGCCTCTTTCGTCGTGGTCTTACCGACGCTTCCCGTTATGGCGATGAAGTGGGCATTGGCGCGTGCGCGCGCGGCGGCGGCGAGGTCGTTGAGAGCTCGAAGCGTATCGCCGACGACGAGAAGCGGCACGTTAGCGTCGAGCCCCTCTGGGCGTTCGCTCACCATGGCCGCGACGGCCCCCCTTGCGAGGGCGTCGGCAACGAAAGCGTGGCCATCGCGCGCCAGCCCCTTGATGGCCACGAAGAGATCGCCAGCATCGAGTGATCGGCTGTCGATCGATATGCCGGTCGCCGTCCACGGCCGCGCCGAACGGCCGGCCGTAAGACGCGCTGCATCGTCAGATGTCCAAAGCGGCGGTCGATCGGCGCCGCTCATGTCCGGGCCTCCACGCCCAAGACCGCCGCACGGACGGCTGCGCGATCGTCGAAGGGAAAAACGCGACCAGCGACGATCTGACCACTTTCGTGCCCCTTGCCCGCTATCAACAAGACGTCGCCGTCGTTGAGTTCGGCCACCGCTGCCTGAATTGCCTCGCGTCGATCGCCGATCTCGCGCGCCTTCGGACACTTGGCCAGAATCGCGCGCCGGATCGCTGCCGGATCTTCGCTGCGTGGATTGTCATCGGTTACGATCGCTCGATCGGCAAGACGGGCCACGACTTCACCCATCGCCGGCCGCTTGGTCGAGTCGCGATCGCCGCCGGCGCCGAACACAACCGAGAGCCGGCCTCGGGTGTGCGGTCGGAGCGCCCCGAGCACGTTCGCCAGAGCATCCGGCGTGTGTGCATAGTCGACGTATATCGGCGCGCCGCTCGGATGTTCGGCGGCCCATTCAAGTCGGCCTGGAACGACCTCTAGGACACGGAGCGCCGCGACCGAGGCCGCCGGTTGTGCACCAGAAGCCAACACGAGCCCGAGAGCGCAAAGCGCGTTCGCGGTCTGAAAGTCGCCGACCAACGGCAACAACACCTCGTAGCGATAACCCTCGACGCGAAGCGAAAGCGCCTGGCCGCCGCTCCGCGGTGCGTCATCCAGCAACGCAATCTCGTTTCCGGAGCGGCCGAACGTGTAGATCCGATGGCTGCGGGCGCGGCAGATGTCGAGCAACGCAGCCGCACGCGGCGAATCGGCGTTGATCACGGCGGCACCACCGTCCGGCAGTACCTCGCTAAACAGCCGGCGTTTACAGGCGAAATAAGCCTCGAGTGAAGGATGATAGTCGAGGTGATCGTGACTCAAATTGGTGAAAGCCGCCGATTCGATTCGCACGCCATCGACCCGGCACTGGTCGAGAGCGTGGCTCGAGGCCTCGATGGCGGCATAGTCAACGCCCGCGTTGGCGAAGCGATCGAGCAAGCGGTGCAGGAGAACGGGATCAGGCGTCGTTGTCTGGATGGATTCGACGTTGTCGCCCCACTCGGCACCCAAGGTTCCGATCGAACCGGAGCGGCGTCCGAGCGTCTGCCAGATCTGACGCGCGAATGACGCGACGGACGTCTTACCGTTTGTACCGGTCACAGCGGCAACGTGGCGCGGTTGGCGGGAAAAAAAGCGTGCGGCAGCAAGCGCCAGCGCTCGGCGCGGATTGGCGACGCGCACGAACGCGACTGCCTTGCCAATAGGCACTGCCGTGCCTCGCCCGGCAAGGATCGCGACCGCACCGCGGTCAATCGCTTGAACGATGAATTCGGCGCCATTGGCCCGCGTGCCGGCGAGAGCGGCGAACAAGAAACCCGCCTCGACCGCCCGGCTATCGGCCGTGATCCCACGAATTTTTGGATTCGCGGCCGATCCCGGCGCCGCCGTTGTCACCGCATCGCTCTCGAGGAGGTCAGCGAGGTGCACGATTCTCTCCGATCGCAGCGCTCGCGGCCAATACCGGTCGATCAGGTTCGGCGACGAGCGGGGCGCCGGGGGACAACCCGAGCAAGGGCCCAATGCGAGCGATGACTCGCCCGGCCGCCGGCGCCGCCGTCCATCCTCCGGTGGCATAGCCTTGCGACTTCGCGTTGCCGTGCGGCTCATCGAGGATGACGAGAACCAAGTACTTGGGCGCGTTGATGGGAAACGCACCGACGAACGATGAAAGCAACGCTTTCGCCCGGTAGCCGCCAATACCGATCTTTTCGGCGGTGCCAGTCTTGCCACCAACGTTGTATCCGGGCACAGCGGCTTTCGATCCGGTTCCTTTTGCGACGACGAGGTACATGAGATAGCGCATATCGCGAGAAGCATCCGCCGAGATCACCCGCCGGCCCGCCAATGGCGCGTCGCTCGGTCGCTTGACCAGCGTCGATGGCATACGAACGCCGCCGTTGATGACGGCGGCTACGCCTTCGGCGAGTTGAAGCGGCGATACGGCAACACCGTGTCCGAACGCGACGGTCACGGTGTTGATTTCACGCCATTGGGTCGGCGTCGGCGACATCGGCTTGCCGACTTCAGGAATTTCGAGCCGGATCGGGTCCAGCTGGCCAAAGGCGCGAAGGTATCCCTGCAAACGCCGGGTGCCGACGTCGAGCGCGATCTTGGCGGCGCCGATGTTCGACGAATAGAGATACACCTCCGGCATCGTCAAAACGCGGCGCTTAGCGTGATAGTCGTTGATGACGAAGCGCGAAATTTTCATCGGCTCGGTGGCGTCGTAGCGACTCGCCATGGAGCCCGCTCCCGAGTCGAGCGCCATCGCGAGCGTGAACGTTTTAAACGTCGAGCCCATTTCGTAAATGCCGAGCGTCGCGCGGTTGAAGAGTCCATCCTTGACGCCGGCGTTCGGCCGGTTGGGGTCGAAATCGGGCAGCGAAACCATGGCAAGAACTTCGCCCGATTCGATGTCGGTGACGAGACCGGCGGCGCCAAGCGCCGAAAAAGCTTCGACAGCGGCCGCCAGCTCCTCCGTCAGAACATGCTGCACACGCAGGTCGATCGAGAGCGTCAGCGGACCCGTCAGATCGCGGACCGAAGGCTTGAGCAGTCCGTCGAGCCCCTTCTCGACGCCGGCGAGACCTTCGTTGTCGACGTTGGCGAACCCCAGGACGTGCGCGGCGAGCCGACCGTGTGGATAGACGCGGCGATACTCGCTTTGAAATGCAAGACCCGGGATACCAAGGCGGTAAACCGACTGCTGCTCGGCCGGGGTGAGGCCGCGCTTGACCCAGACGAAACTCTTGTCTGGAGCGAGACGTGCTCGAACTTCGGCGACATCGAGCTCGGGAAACACTTTGGCCAGCGCCCGCGCCGCCTCGCCAGCATCAAGTATGCGGCGCGGATTGGCGTAGAGCGATGAGGTCTTGAGGTTGGTGGCGAGCAGGATCCCATTGCGGTCGACGATGTCGCCGCGCTCGATAGGCTCGCGCAAACCTCTGGTGGTCAGACGCGGCTCTTCGCCATCCCGCAGCAACGTGAGCTCGATCAAACGGCCCCCCATCACCGTCAGCAATAGCAAGAACCCGGCGCCGATCGCGACCAACCGACTGCGCCCGGTTTCGATCGGCGGGCGGCGCCAGCCGGGGACGTCCGTTTTTGCCGTAGCGACAGCGCGACGACGGAAGCGACCAAAGCCCATCATGGCGATGGGACCGTATGAGCGCCGACGAGCCATTTGGTTCCCGTGCCCGAAGTCTTGGCGTCGCGGGTAGCCGGTTCGGCTGACGATTCGCCCGACGGTTGTCGCGAGACGCGCGGAAAGTCGTCCAGCGAAACGATACGGCTAGCATCGAGCGGCACGAGATCGAGATGCCGCTTGGCGAGGTCCGCCAACCTCTTTGGATTGTTAAGGAAGCTCCATTCGGCTTTTAGAAGGCGCACAGATTCGTATTCGGCCGCGATCGCCTGGGTCAATGCGTCGCGCCGCGCCTCGAGGCCATGGACCTGATATTTGAGGTTGTAGAGCGCGAACGCCAATCCAGCGATCACCGCAATCCCGATCACGGTCAGGTGGCGCTTCATGACGATGTACCCACCGGAGCCCACGCGGGCGAGCTGGTCCGAACCGCACTGCGGAGCCGCGCTGAGCGCGCGCGGGGGTTGCGTTCGAGTTCGACCTCGGTTGGACGAAGCGCCTTGCGGGCCGGCTGGACGAACGTCGCCGGACGAGTCGCAACCGCGGGCTGGTGCCGACCAGGGCGAGGGGCGCGTCCGCTACGCTCGGTCAAGAAGTCTTTGACGATCCGATCTTCGAGTGAATGAAACGCGACCACGACGATCCGGCCGCCGACGCGCAATAGGCGCTCGGCCGCGGCGAGGCCGCGGCGGAGTTCGTCGAGTTCGTCGTTGAGGTAGATTCGCAATGCTTGAAACGTGCGCGTTGCAGGATGAATGCGCTGCGGCCCGGGCTTGCCGCGCGCATTCGCGGCCACGAGCCCGGCAAAATCGAGGGTCCGCGAAATCGGCCGTTCGGCTCGCCGGCGCACGATCGCGCGCGCGATTCGGCGTGCGTTCCGCTCTTCGCCGTAACGGAAGATCACGTTGGCTAGGGTTGTTTCGTCGGCCGTATTGACGAAATCGGCGGCGGTCGGTCCTTGGCGCGACATTCGCATGTCGAGCGGCCCATCGACCTGGAACGAGAAGCCACGCGCGCTATCGTCGAGTTGCGGTGATGAAACGCCGAGATCGAAAGCAACGCCGTCGATCGCACTAACGCCGACTCGGGCCAGCAGCGACTCCATGTTAGCGAACGAGCCGTCGAGCACGCCAAACCGACCACGATAAGCACCGACCATCGCTTCAGCGCGCACCAAGGCGTCGGGATCGCGATCGATCGCCCAAACGGTGCAACGCGCCGCTTCAAGCAGCGCGCGCGAATAGCCGCCAACGCCGAAGGTTGCATCGGTCATCACCTCGTCGTCGCGCGGAGCAAGGGCAACCAATACACTTTCGAGCAGCACCGGCGCATGTGAGGCGTTTGTAATCGCCGGCATTCCAACGCTCATTCGCTGGGTCTCGATCCGTGGAGAGCGTGGCGCAACTCGGGCGCGCGACGCAACGCGTCGGCTTCCGCCAGAGAAAAACGTGACGGTTCCCAGATCTGAAAATCCTCGCCGAGACCGGCAAAGAGCGCCTGGCCCTCGATACAGGCGTGAGCCAATAAGTCCGTCGGCAAGACGACACGACCTTCGCTGTCCCACGGCAGTTGATAACTCCGAGCAAAGATTGCATTCGCGAGGCTCAAGCGCTCTTCCGAGAACGGATCGAGCCGACTGACTTTCTGCTTCAGCGCTTCCAGCGCCCGCTTGCCGCACCCGTCGAGGGCGGCAGCGAAAAAGGAGGGGCGCACGATGATGCCGGCGAATCCCTCTTCGCCAAGCTCAATGCGGAAAGGGGCCGGCACAGACACGCGTCCCTTGCGGTCCACTTTGTTGACATATCTGGAAAGGAACGTCGCCATGACGCGATCCCAGTTCGAACACACACTGCTTCCCGAAAAATGGACCCACTATCTCTCGAAGGGATGAGTCCTCTTGGGAAAGAATGGGGTAACATGGGTTTTCATGGGCGTCAATGGAACTATCTGGAAAATCAGGGTAAGAAGTCCGCTGGCGCGTCCTTTTTTCGCCCGTTGCTAGTTCAATCCAACACCGTGACCTCAGCACGGCTCCAAAAGGGCGAATTGTGGCCGCCATGTTCATGAAAAGTTCTTACCTGGCGTAAAAAGGCGTCAGGTCGCCTATAAGCCGGGTTCTGTCCTGGGTTTTGCCCTTGGGCAGCCATTCATCTAGGACGTTCGTTGCCAAACGCCTCACGCGACCTACCCGGACGACTGACCCGAAAACAGGTCTCCCGCCTTGGCGGTACGCCGTCCCTACTTGGTCTTGCTCCCGGTGGGGTTTGCCGTGCCGCTTCCGTTACCGGAAGCGCGGTGCGCTCTTACCGCACCGTTTCACCCTTACCCGATCGCGTTGCCGTGGTCGGGCGGTTTATTTTCTGTGGCACTTTCCTTGGGGTTGCCCCCACCGGGCGTTACCCGGCACCGTGTTTCCGTGGAGCCCGGACTTTCCTCACACACCGTAGTTGCCTATGGCGAGCGCGGCTGCCTAACAACCTGACGCAACCGTAAAATGCTCCTTGCGAACGCCGTTGGCAACCGCTGCGTTCGATCTTGCGGCCCGTGAGCACGCTTATCGTTGTTCGCACGCCTCCGGCGCGCTCAAGCGATCTTCGTCAACAGTTGATCCAATATCGCCTCGGTTTCGGCATCGGCACTGCCATCGACACGACGGCCGCGAAAATGGCGTTGAAACGCGGCGACAACGTTGCGCGTCGTCTGATCGTAAATACCCGTCGGTCCGACTTTGTAGCCGTACTGCGCAAACTTCCGCTGCAATCGGGCGACGGCGGCCCGGTCGTTTTCATCGCAGGCTGTCGTGCCCGCCTCGAATACCGGACCTGCCCACAGTCCGACTTGGTCCGTCGCCAAACGCGCCCAGTCGAACAGCTCGCCCGGGTCTTGGCGCCGATCGGGGGCGACGTCGGAATGCGCGAGCACTCGCGCCGGCGGAATTCGATGACGCTCGACGATCTCGCGGGCCAACCCCGTGAGGGCGTCCATCTGGGCCGCGGTAAATGGCCGATAGCCCCATTCGTGCCCTGGGTTGGCGAGTTCGATGCCGACCGAGCGGGCGTTGATGTCACTTGCACCGGCCCAAAACGAGACGCCGGCGTGCCACGCTCGTTTCTCCTCGGCGACCAACTTGGTGATGACGCCGGATTCGTCGATCAGGTAGTGGGCGCTTACCTTTGCCGCAGGGTCGCAAAGCCGCTCCAGCGCCGCCCGGCCCATCGCCATCCCGGTGTAATGAAGAAGCAAGATGTCGATCTTCGCTCCTGGCGGGCGGTCGTCGAAATTGGGTGACGGGCGTTCGATCACGAACCTTGCCTTAGACGCCCCGCCCGAGTTCGGTCACTTCATGTTTCTGCACGCTCCACACCTGAATCATGCCGATCCCGAACAGCACCAACACACCGCCACCGACGATCTCATACGTCAATCGGTCGCCGAGAAATAACCCGCCCGACATAACGCCGAACACTGGACCAAGCAAGGTGAACGCCGCGATCAACGTGACCGAATAGCGCTTTAGCAGAAAGTACCAGCTGCCGTGACCTAGGATCGTCGCACCGATCGCGACGAAAGCCAGCACGCCCCATTCGCGCAACCCCGCAGTTGCTATCGCCGCCGTTTGCCCATGCTCGAACAAGCCGCTCAGCAATAAGAGCGGAGGCAAAGAGATAACGGCCATCCAGGCTTGAAGGGTTGCGATCGGAATTCCGCGCGTGCCTGGTATCAACACCACACCGAACCCGATCGCGAGTGCGCTGGCGACGACGAACGACACGTGCAGCTGAGCTAGGATCGCGATCGATGCCGAACCTGATGACAGGCCCATGCCGACGAACATCAGGCCGAAGTGAACAACGCCAATGCAGAGCGACGCTTTGACGATTTTCC
>SHVV01000052.1 GCA_009694095.1 Alphaproteobacteria bacterium
TGGAATACCGCGGTAACGTTCACGGCGAACGTTTCGTCCCACGCGGCATCGGACAAAGTCTCGACCGTACCGTTGTGCAGCACAGCGCCGCAGTTTACGAGCACGTCGAGGCCTCCAAAGGCCGCGACAGTATCGCCGACGACCCTGTCGCAGTGGGCGCGATTCTTTAGGTCGGCGGCGCGGAATTCGACCCGCGCGCCGCCGGCGCCGATCTTTTTGGCCGCCTCCTGGCCGCGACGCACATCGCGCCCCGTCAGCATCACGTTTGCGCCGGATGTGGCGAAAAGATCGGCGATGCCAAAGCCAATACCCGACGTCGCACCGGTCACCAGCACCGACTTGTTGGCGAGCGATACCATCGCGACCGGAATCGGGTTTGAAGCGATCTTGTTCATCGATCCTCTCCAACGAAAAAGCGCGTCAGCCCTGCTCGGACTAACGCGCTCGTTCGGTCGTGCCGCTATTGCAACTGTGGCGGTTTCCAGCCTTCGGGAGGCAAGTCGTACCAAGTCAGGTCGTACTTCTCGAGTTTCTCCTTTGTCAGCACCTGATTCGGCACCAGAAACACCGGATAGGGCAAGATACCGGGGATCAAGTTCGGTGTCGGATCGCCGTTCAGGAGACGCACTGTGTATTGGGTCGCCGCGCGGCCGAACAGAATCGAGGGCTCGCTCACGACCATTTCTATCCGCCCCTCTTTGACGAGCGCGGCGGTGTTGTGGGCAAGCGTTCCAGTCACAACCTTGGCCGGATGATTCAGGCGACGGCCAGCTTGTGCCGCACCGACTGCCATGATGCCCGCGACGACATACATGTACTTCGCTTGCGGGTTTTTCACCAACAGATCGCTCGCTTGGGTTTGACCGTCCTCGATACCGATATTGCCGGCGTAAGTATTGCCGACGAGCTTGGCCTTCGGACAACTTTTCGCCGCCTCGGCCTTAAAGCCTTCGAAGCGCATCCGGTTCCATTCCGACCCCGGAGGTCCCGGCAGCGTGACGATCGTGCCTTCCGCGTCGCGGTCGCAAATCCACTTGGCGAGCGTCGCCCCAAGCCCGGATTCATTTTGGATAATCCCAAGCGATACCTTGGCCGAACTGATCGGAGCGCCCATGGCGATGACCTTGGTGCCCTTTTCAACCAGCCGCTCGACCGGTTTGTCGAACCCATCATAAGCCGCGCCGGCGATGATGACCGCATCGAGGTTGAGTGCCCCAAGCGATTCCAACTGGCCGATCTGCTGCGCGACGTTGCCATAACCGCCGGCCGAGAGGACACGAACAACTTCGATATCGGCGTGTTTTGCCTCGTCGATAAGGCCGTACGTCATTCCAAGCCAAAAAGCTGCGTTCATATCGGCCGACGCATAGGCGATCCGATACTTTTTCTTACCCTTGACGGGCTCCACCATTTTTTGGAGCCGGTCGAATTCCTGAGCCCGCGCTTCGATCACGCCGCCCATCACGGCGACCGCCAAAAGCGCAAGAACCCCTTGCTTAATCCATCGCGTCATTTGAACCTCCCTAGGGCCACTCTCGGCCAATCACTCCATGCGCCACTATGGTAACACGATTGACATCGACGCTACTGCAGCACCGACATGCCGCCGTCGATGTAGATCACGCTGCCGTTCATATAGGACGCCGCGTCCGAGGCCAGGAACACGGTGAGACCGGCGATCTCGCCGGGTTTCGCCCAGCGCCGAAGCGGGGTGTGTTCTTCGACCATGCGGTAGAACGCCGTGGCGGCGTCCGGCGGTGGTTCACCTTCCTTGAGCGAGCCGCCGAGTTCGGTATGGAAATAGCCCGGAGCGATACAGTTGGCCGTCACTCCTTTGGGGCCGAGTTCGACCGCGAGCGCCCGCGTCAGTCCTTCAAGCCCCGCTTTGGCCGTCGCATAGGCTGGCATGTTCGGCACAGCGATCTTCGGCCCGGCGATCGAGCCGATGTTGATGATCGTACCCTTGCCCCGGTCCGCCATGTGCCGCCCCGCCTCGCGCGCCAGCACGAACGCGCCGGTCAGGTGGATGTTCAACAACCGATTCCACATCTCAAGCGGGTAGTCGGTGACCGGCGAATATTCGGCTGTCCCGGCGTTGTTGATGAGGATGTCGAGATGGCCGTGCTGCTTGATGACATCGGCGACGGCCTTGACACACGCCGCCGGCTCGGCGACGTCGAAAACGGCGCCCGAAACCGGCAGTTTCTTGTCGAGCAATTTCTTGACCTTCGGGTCGAGCGTCTTCTTGTGCCGCCCATTCATGACGACATGCGCACCATAGTCGGCCATCGCCTCGGCCATCGCGAAGCCCAAACCGCGCGAGGCGCCGGTCACCAAGGCGACCTTGCCTTTGAGCGAAAACAGATTTTTCATCGCGGACCATCCCAGATTTTATTGTCGTTTTGAATGCTACATCGGTGGCCGTTTCGCTTGTAGCGTAGGGCAAAGAAAAAGGGCCCGAGCTCGCGTTCGGGCCCTTGTCCAAGTGGAGAGAATTTACTCGGCCGCGATCTGACGAATCTGGTTGCCGAGTTCCTTGACACGGTCCTGCGTGTACATGTCGCTCCACATGTCATACGAGAACTGCGACACCTTACGATAGTCAATGTCGTGCGTCTCGCACGAGACTGGCTCGCCGGCGAGAAGGATCTGCTTGAAACGCTTCTTGTCGAGCAGCTGCGCGATGTCCTTAAGCGGGTTGCCGTCGAAGACGACGATGTCGGCGTGGCGTCCCACTTCGAGGGCGCCGAGCCGGCTGCCGTCGGTCATGAACGAGGCCGTGACCGAAGTGCCGAGACGAAGCGCCTCGCCCTCGGACATGCCGAGGTACTTCACGTAGATGTCGAGTTCCTTGGCATGCCATTCGCCGTAGGGCGTGATGGCGAAGCCGGTGTCGGTGCCGGCGAGCAGTGGCACGCCGGCCTTGTGCGCTTTCGCTAGGAACTTGAAGGCCGTTTCGGCTTCGAACTTGGCGTGGTCCGCCCAGCCTTTGCCGGCACCGTCGGTCGGCTGGCTGAACTCGTAGTTGTTCACCAGCAACGTCAGCGTCGGACAAATCGTGAGATTGCGCTTCAAGATTTCGTCCAGACACTCCTCGTCGCCATAGGACGCGTGGAAGATACAGTCGACGCCGGCACGGGCGGAATACAGCGTCGCTTCCTTGCCACGCGCGTGGGTGATTACCTTCTTGCCGAGACGATGCGCTTCGGTCGTGTACTGGTTGAGTTCTTCCTGGTTGAACGACGCCAGTAGGCCGGAGAACTTGGAAACGCCGTTCGGCTGCAATGCCGTGTCGCCGTCCATCGCGAACTTGATGACGTCGACGCCGTCTTTAACCTGGAAGCGAATTTCTTCGATGCCCTCGTCGCGGCTGCGAATGAGGTGTCCGATCGAAGTTTCCGGCGCCCCGATCCAGGTCGGATACCAGTCGGTCAGACCCTGGCGGCTGGTGAGGTAGGGACCCGCGGTAGTGATACGCGGACCCTGGAACAAACCGGCGTTGATCGCGTTCCGGATCGAAAGAGTGACACGGGCGGCATCGCCCGGATTACACATGTTAGTGTAGCCCGCGAGCAAGACGCGCTGGGCCATGAACATGCCGCGCAATGCGCGGAACTCGACCGGAGCATAAATGTCGATGTCTTCTTCGCAGCGCGCGTTGCCGTAGGCAAGGTGCGTGTGAACATCCGACAAGCCCGGCATCACGAAGTACTTCGACGCATCGACCACTTCGTCTTTCGGCGTCGCCTTGGGCGCTTTCGAACTCGCTCCGACATAGGTGATCATGCCCTTGTCGACGACGACCGTTTGATCCTTCTCAGCCTTGGTATCGAGACCGGTGAACAACGATCCGCATTTGATGTGCTTTGCCATTCTTTCCTCCGCTATTTATCTCGCCATCGCGGAGCAGCCAGACGACCCCGCGTTCGATCCAATATTAGCACCTAACTCGATCTCCGGCAGCCCCTAAGACAACCGCCCCTACAACTGCGAAACAGTCACAACAATTGGCTTCAGCCGAAGAAGTTTGTCGATAGCTCGAGGAATGCCTTCGATCGATCCATCGCCGGCCCGTGGCCACAATTTGCCAGTCGGACCAGATCGGCCTGAGGCAGTTTCTTGGCGAGAGGGACCGCGACCTGGTCAAACGGAACCGGGCGATCCTGTGCGCCGTGAATCATCAACACCTCGCACTTGATCCGCTTCAGCTCAGCATTGCTGAGGACGCACTGATCGAGGATGCGTTGCTTGCTGCCTTTGAACATCTTGGAGAAGTAGTCGCGATAATTGCCAGAGTTGAGAACTTTCATGCGGTTCTTCACAAACTGCGGCGTCATCAACGAGGTGTCGGCGACCATTTGCGAATAGAGTTTCTTGAACGCCGCTTCCGAGGGTGGGAAGCTCCAACCTTGTTTGAGGGCGTTCGTGATCTTGTATTTGACGCCAAGCGACCCGGTGATGAGTATCTTGTTGATGCGCGGATTGCGCGCGGCGAGCCTGAGGCCGAGAAAACCTGAAAGCGAGTGTCCGATCACCCCGACTGGGCCGCGCGGCGCAACTTTTTCAAGCAGGAATTGCGCCTCGTTCATCCACATATTGATGTCGAAAAATGGCTCGCGTTTCTTTTGCCCCGACTTGCCGAAGCCGATGAGATCGCCCGCCAATATCTTGTAACGGCTCGCCAGCGGCTCCAACACAGCATGCCAGTTGCCGAACGACGATGCGCCGGGCCCCGAGCCGTGCAACATCAGCAACGGATAGCCTTTCCCGCCGATGTAGCAGTGCAGTTTGATACCTTGCATCGTGTAGTCAATTTCCTTGATCGTCATTCGTTCCTCCCCGATGTTTTTTTCGCTGCCTTAGCCGAATAAGTTGATGGCGGCCGCCATGAATTTAGCCGGTTGCTCAAGCGCAGGACCGTGGCCGCAGCGCGACACAGCGTACAGATCGCACTTCGCGATCTTCTTGCTCATCGGCAGCCCGGTCTCGGCGAGCTTCGTCACTCGATCGTTACGGCCCTGGACGATGGCAACGTCGCACTTGAGCTTGCCTAGTTCGTCGTCGGAGATCCGGCAAGCGTCGACATAACGCTGCTTGTCGCCGGCGAACATCTTGACGAAATAATCTTTGTACGCGCGATCGCTCAAGATCGACATCCGATTGTCGAGAAAATCTTCGGTGATTTGCGACTTGTCATCGATCAGAATTTCCATCGTCCGCTTTAGGTCGGCGCGGTTTTGAGGAAAGGTCCAGACCGCAATACCTTCCGGTCCGATTTTGTAGGGTTGACCGATCGGCCCGGTGAGCAGCAATTTGTCGATGCGCTCGTTCGCAAGCGCCAGCTTGATCGCGAAGTATGCGGAAAGCGAGTGCGCAATGATCCCGATCGGCCCCCGAGGAGCGAGTTCGTCGAGGAGCTTTTGTCCCTGACGAACCCACATATCGAGATCGAAGTACGGTTCCGCCGACTTGCGACCCGATCGACCGAAGCCAATGAGGTCGGCAGCAAGGATTTTGTAGCGCACAGTGAGCGGGTCGAGCACGTTCCGCCAATTGCCGACCGTCGAGGCTCCCGGTCCAGACCCATGAATCATCACGATGGGGTAGCCCGTGCCGCCCCCCCAGCAATGAACCTTCATGCCCTCGAAATCGATATCGCGCTCGTTGAGCGGCATGTCCTACTTCTCCGCGAAAACGGCCGACCGGCATCGGGCCAGCGCTGAGCTGAGCAACGTCGGTGACCGTATCGTCGTCGCTCTTTGGCTGTCAACGCAAGCTAGCGCCGTTTGCGCGCGGGTGTTTTCTTCGCGCGTCGTCTCGCCGCGCTCGACTTACGAGCAGCGGGCTTCTTCTTCGCCGGCGCCTTTCGTTTGTCCCCGATCGCCAGCATCCAGTCGCGGACCGTTTGCACCCATGGGCTATCGCGACGATCGAGATCCATGTTGGCGTCGAAGTGACCCATACCGGGGAAAACGTAACTTGCCACCTTGGAGCGTCCGCGTTTGAGGGCGGCGACCAGAGTTTCTGACTGCTCGATCGACTCGGGAAGATCTTTCCCGCCCCACGACACGAAGAAGGGGATATTGTTGCCGGCGACGTGACAGATCGGACTGACATCCGGTGCCTTGAGAGGATCGAAAAAAACCTGCGTATGGACGCGTTCGATCACGGTACCCGGTTTTACCGCCTCGAGCCGAAGATCGTAGATGCCGCTCACCGGGAAGCAGCCTTTGATGACGTCGGCCGGCATGCCCCGGGCGATCGAGCGGTCGGGCCTGAGCGCAACGATCGCCGACAAATGCCCGCCGGCCGAGTGGCCACCAATGAAGATGCGATCGTGATCGCCGCCATACTTGCCGACCGAGTCGTACACGAGCTTCAGCGCATCGAAACAGTCCTCCATGATCGCGGGAAATTTCGTGTCGGGCGCCAGCCGATATGAAATCGAAACAAATATTGCCGGCAGGTCGATGATCACCGGCGCTTGGAATCCCATCCACTCCTTGAACCCATTCCGAAACGCTCCGCCATGGATGAACACCAAGACGGGAACGCCCTGCGCGCGCTTATCGTCCGGCAGGTAGAAGTCGACCTTTTGCCAGTAGTCGCTCCCATATGCGACATCCATGACCGTTCGATGCTTGGACGCGACCTTCTTCGATAGGGCGAGGATGCGTTCGGCGTATTCGGGCGCCCCTGGCAAAAGCAAGGGTGGCATCTTCGGCATGTCCTTGAACGACATGATTGCTCCTTTTTCTGCGGATCGGCGCGACGCCGCCGCAGGCGTTTGCAGCGCTAGACCCGACGGGGCCGACTAAGCGATCTCCGGAAGGTATTCAGGTGGATTTTTCATCCACGCCCGTACTTTGCGCACCCACGGATTCATGATGTCGCGACAGTTCTCGTTCGTTTGGCTGTGTCCCGTGCCGCCGAATCGATGCCAATCGACCACGCACTGCTCGCGTTCGAGCGCCTCGACGACAGCGGGCGTTTGTATGGCGATCTCCGGAAGATCGTTTTCACCCCAAGCGATGAAGAACGGGGTTTTGTTGCCGGCAACACTATCGATCGGGCTGGCATCGCGATCGTCTGAATCGCGAGCGAGCAGCAGCTTCACGACCTTTTCGCGCCGACCGCCCGGCTCCATCTCGTCGAGGCGCAAATTCAGGGGAGGCGACAAGGGGAAACAGGCCTTGATAACGTCGCGCGGCAGGTCGCGCTTGGCCGCATAGTCGAGCTTGAGTGCAGTCAGCGCCGCGAGGTGGCCGCCGGCCGAGTGCCCGCCAAGATAAATCTTGTTTGGATCGCCGCCGTGGTCGTCGATTCGGTGATAAATCCACGCGATTGCGTCCCAGCAATCGTTGAGCTGGCCGGGGTGCTTGGTTTCCGGCGCCAGACGATAGTTGGCCGAGACGAAGATCGCCGGCAGCGCATTGAAGTTGGGCGCCATGAATCCCATCCACTCTTTAAACCCATGGCGCCAGGCACCACCGTGAAGAAACAACAGAACCGGCAAGTCGGTAAGGGCCAGGTCGTTGGGAAGAAAAATGTCGAGCTTCTGAAAAAAATCGTTGCCGTAAGAAACGTCGAGGATGCATCGGCTGTTCGCGACAACCGCTTTAGACTCGGCGAGGATACGGGCGGCATATTCCTTGGCGCCGGGCAGCATCAATTCGCCGCGATCCGGCATGTCATCGAACGACATCAGACCCTCCCCAAAACACCGTTCGCCGCATTTTCATACCTTTTCGAACGCCGGCGTTTTCGTCATCCAGGCCCGAACTTTCTTCACCCAGGGACTATCCGGCTTGATCGTGTCGCGATGGGTATCGAAGTGGCCATAACCCCTGAAAAGATGGTGTTCGAACACGCACTCTTCCTTGCTCATGAGTTCGACCATGCGCTTGTTGTGCTCCATGAGTTCGGGCAGGTCGTTGTCGCCCCAGGCTAGAAAAAACGGAACCGTGTTGCCGCGCACCGATTCGGTCGCGCTGGCGTCGTGATCTTGATTGTCACGCTCGAGAAAATTCTTGATCAAGCGCTCACGGCGGCCACCGGGTTCGCAAATCGAAAGACGCAAATCGAGCGGCGCCGAAAGCGGGAAGCAAGCCTTAACGACATCCTTCGGGACCAGCTGCGACAGAATGAGGTTGGGTTTCAAGGTGGCAAGCGCCGCGAGGTGCCCGCCGGCAGAATGCCCACCCATGAAAATGCGCCGATTGTCCCCGCCGTAGTGGCGAATGTTGCGATAAACCCACACCAGAGCCGCGATGACGTCGTCGAGCGGCTTCGGATACTTGGCCCCTGGCGCAAGCCGGTAGTTGGCCGACACCAGGATTGCCGGCAGCGACGTGATGTTCGGCGCCATGAAGCCGTTCCACTCCTTGAACCCGTGGCGCCAAGCTCCGCCGTGGAAAAAGATCAGCACCGGGACGTCGGTCGCCGTGGTGTCGTCCGGCAGGAAGATGTCCAACTTCTGATAAAAGTCCTCGCCGAAGGGAACATCCCAGACAATTCGCGCTTTTTTCGCTACCAGCTTCGATTGCTCAATCGCCCACGCCGCATAAGCCGGACCTTCCGGGAGAGACATTTGCCCAAGGTCGGGCATATCGTCGAACGACATTGCTAACGGCCTTCCTCATTATCTACCAATTTGCTGGTCCAATCTATTCAACGCCCGCTGGGTGCGCAATGGAAGGCGTTTACAGGCGGCCCCAGCCGACGCAATATCTCGGCGTCGAACAGAGAAACCGATGCAACGTCGAAATCTTGGTTGGAGCAATCTCAACGTAACGCTCCAAGGCTATGGTTGCATGGGGCTCGCGGGTTGGTATGGGCCGCGCGACGAGGGGGAGGCGGCTGCTACTCTCCATCGAGTGCTCGATCTCGGCGTCAACTTCCTCGACACCGCTGACGTCTATGGTGGCGGCGAAAACGAAGAATTTATCGGCCGCGTGCTGAAAGACCGTCGGAACGAATATGTGCTGGCGACGAAGTTCGGCAGCTTGTGGAAAGACGCATTCACACCGATCGGCGTCGACTGCAGCCGCAAACACTGCCTCGAAGCCTGCGACGCAAGCTTGAGGCGGCTCGGCACCGATGTCATCGATCTCTATTACGCACATCGAGTCGATCCCAATGTCCCGATCGAGGAGACCGTTGGCGCAATGGCTGAACTCGTGAAGGCGGGTAAGGTTCGCTATCTCGGGCTTTCCGAGGCCGGCGCCAACACGCTGCGCCGCGCGGCCAAGGTCCATCGAATCACGGCGCTTCAAACCGAATATTCCCTCCTCTCGCGCGATCCTGAGAAAGAGATACTGCCGACGTGCCGCGAACTCGGGGTCGCGTTCATCGCCTACAGCCCGCTCGGCCGCGGAATGTTGGCCGGGACAGCGGCGCCAGCCGAAGCTCTCCCCGAAACGGATTTTCGGTCGAAGTTTCCGCGCTTTGCCGGCGCTAATTTCGATCACAACACGACGCTGGCGCAGCGGATCGTGCCATTGGCGAAGAAAAAAGGCTGCACGCAGGCACAACTCGCCTTGGCCTGGATCCACGCCAAGGGTTTCGACATTTTCCCAATTCCCGGCCCCAAGCGGCGCAGTTACCTCGAAGAAAACATTGCTGCCGTCGACGTTCGTCTCAGCCCAGCCGAAGTTGGGGCGATCGAAGCCGCGATTCCGTGGCACGAGATCAGAGGGACGCGTTATCCGGAATCGTCGATGAGCCGGCTCGGTATATAAAAAGACGCGAATAGTCATTTTTCGAAGGCGAGCGGCTCGGCGTATTTGCTCGCATTCGTCATTCCGACGGGAGGGCGTAAATCATGTACGTCGGTCAGTCCGTTCCCCGTCGCGAGGACTTTCGCTTCCTGACTGGGCGCGGTCGCTATGTGGCGGATGTCGCCGCCGAGCATAGCGCCGTAGCTGTATTCGTGCGCAGTCCGCACGCCCACGCCCGCATCGCTCGGCTCGACATCGAGGCGGCGAAATCGTCCCCCGGTGTTCTTGCCGTGCTCACGGCGGCGGATTGGCACGCCGACGGCTTGGGTGTTTTGCCCTGCATCGTGAAGATTCCGTCGGCCGATGGCAGCGCGATGCTCGAGGCGACGCGACCAGCACTGGCCGATGGCATCGTTCGCCACGTCGGCGATGTCGTCACTGCGGTCATTGCCAAATCAGGGGCCGCGGCGCGCGATGCCGCTGAACTAATCGGAGTCGAGTACGAGGCGTTGCCCGCTGTGACCGACGTCCGCGCGGCCAGCGCGCCGGGCGCGCCGATCGTTCACGCGGCGTTTGGAACAAACGTCGCGTTCTCGGTCGAGTTCGGCGATCGAACGATGACCGAGCGCGCACTCGCCAGCGCCACCCATATCGAAACGCTGGATCTCCGTAACAACCGGATAACCGCCAATTCCATAGAACCGCGTGCATGTCTCGCCGAGTACGACGTGGGCCGCGACTTGACGACCCTGTGGGCGACGAGCCAGACGCCGCACCTGCTCCGCCGCTGGATCGCCGAGCATTCAGTGCGTATCCCTGAGCAGCGCCTTCGTGTCGTCGCCCCGGACGTCGGTGGCGGCTTCGGCATGAAGGTCTACCACTACCCCGAGGACGCGATCGTGGTCTGGGCCGCGACCCGATTGCGCCGGGCCGTGCGCTGGACCGGTGAGCGCAGCGAGAGCATTGCCTCCGATACTCATGGCCGCGATCACGCGACGAGTGGCCGGCTGGCGCTCGATAGTGAGGGCCGCATTCTAGGACTGGCAGTCGACACACTCGGGAGCTTGGGCGCCTATGTGACTGCGTTCGGCCCGATGATCGTCGGGGCCGCCTACCCGAGGTTGCTGTCTGGCCTCTACCGGATTCCGGCTATTCACGTTCGTGTTCGCGGTGTCTACACCAACACCAATCCAATCGGCGCCTACCGCGGTGCCGGCCGCCCGGAGGCCAACTTTGTCATCGATCGACTGATCGAAAACGCGGCGCGAACGCTCCAGATCGACGTCGGCGAAATACGACGGCGCAACATGGTCCAGCCGAGCGAACTCCCCTATCATTCGCCGCTCGGCCCTGTCTACGAGGGCGGCGACTATCCGGCGTTGCTGGCAAAGATGCTTGCTCTCGTCCGATACGAGTCGCTTCGCGACGAGCAGCGGCGTTGGCGTAGCGAAGGCCGGCTGCTAGGCATTGGACTCTCGGCCTATATCGATCGCGGCGGTATTGGACCCTCGCGCACAGCGCAAAAAACCGTCGGCGAATTCGGCGGTTGGGAATCCGCGATTGTCCGCGTTCACCCGACTGGGCGCGTCACCGTCCTTTCGGGCAATCATTCGCAGGGGCAAAGCCACGAAACGGTCTTCGCTCAAGTCGTCGCCGACCGGCTACAGGTTCCAATCGATACGATCGAGGTGGTGCAGGGCGACACCGACCGAATCCCCCACGGTCACGGAACTTGGGGTTCTCGTTCGATCGGCACAGGAGCGATTGCGGCGCGGATGGCAGCGGATCGAATCGTCGAAAAAGCTCGGATTCTGGCGGCGCATATATTGGAGTGCGCCGCGACCGACGTCGCCTACGAAGACGGCGCTTTTGTCGTGCGCGGCACCGACCGGAGTATCCCCTACGCGATGATCGTCAAGGCCGCATATCACGGCGGGAACTACCCTGACGGCTTCGAGCTCGGTTTGGAAGCGAGCGTGTTCTACGACCCTAAAGCGTTCAATTTTCCGACCGGCGTTCAGCTCTGCGTCGTAACCATCGATCGGGAGACCGGCGCAGTCGCGATCCGCAGCCATCACGCGATCGATGACGTCGGCCTGCGGGTCAATCCCATGGTGGTCGAAGGCCAGATTCACGGTGGGATTGCGCAGGGAATCGGACAGGCGCTTTTTGAACAAATCTCCTACGACAAGGACTCCGGACAGCTGCTGACAGGCTCGTTCATGGACTACGCGATGCCACGGGCTGAAGACATGCCCACATTCGTACTTGCCGAACAAACGACCCTGACCACATCCAACCCACTGGGCGCGAAGGGTATCGGCGAAAGCGGGCCGATCGGCGCGCCGACCGCCGTTGCCAACGCGGTGATTGACGCGCTATGGCACCTCGGCGTTCGAACGATCGATATGCCGTTCACGTCGGAGCGCGTGTGGCATGCCATTCAGACGGCCGAACGGGCGTAAGTGAACGTCGTGCACTAACGAGGGCAGCATGAAAAAACGGCAACTCGGAAAGAACGGACCGCTGGTCTCGGCGATCGGTCTCGGCTGCATGGGAATGGCGGGATGGTACGGCGTCCGCAACGACGCCGACTCGGTCGCAACGCTCGACCGTGCGCTCGAACTCGGCGTCGACATGCTTGATACCGCCGATGTATACGGCGCCGGGGAAAACGAAGAGTTTATCGGACGCTGGTTAAAAGGCAGGCGGAACCGGGTATTTCTCGCCACCAAGTGCGGCAACATGTTCGGCCTTCAAGGGTTCGGCGTGAACGGCTCCCCCGATTACATCCGCAACGCCTGCGACGCCAGTCTGAAACGGCTTGGGATCGATGTTATCGATCTCTACTATTTGCACCGAGTCGACGACAAAGTGCCGATCGAAGACTCCCTGGGCGCCTTCGCTAGGTTGCGTCAGGCTGGCAAGATCCGTCACATCGGCATGTCGGAAGCATCGACCGCGACCATCGAGCGTGCGGTCAAGGTCACGCCGATCGCGGCGCTGCAAAGCGAACTTTCGCTGTGGACTCGCGACAACGAACTGCACCAGCTGCCGACAACCAAGAACCTCGGCATCGCGTTCGTCGCCTATAGTCCGGTCGGCCGAGGTATGTTGACGGGCACGGTCAAGGACGTCAAAGCGCTGCCGGCGAGCGATATGCGGCTAACGCATCCGCGATTCGCGGAAGAGAACTTCATCAAGAATCGCGAGCTTGTCGCGCGCATCGCGACACTCGCTGCGAGCAAAGGCGTCACCGCCGCACAACTCGCGATCGCGTGGGTGTTCCATAAGGGCGATAACGTGATCCCGATTCCGGGAACGCAGCGGCGAAAATACCTCGAGGAGAACTGCGGCGCGATCGAGGTCAAGCTGAGCTCCGACGACATCGCAACTCTCGATGCCATCATGCCGCCTGGGGCGGCAGCCGGCCAGCGCTACGGGGCGGCCATGATGGCGACCGTGAACCGGTAGGGCAGTGCCGGCGCAACTAACCGTCAGATTAGGAACGCACGGTCTTTCGCCGACTCCTTGCTGAGGTCGACGAAATCGGTCGTCTTGCTCGCGAAGTACTCAGTCCGCAAGCCATCCGGATCAAGCAAGAAGATCGCGCGCTTGGAGGCGTGGTCGACCGAGCGTTCGATGGCGATATCGTTCGCCTTGCACCGCTTCTCGGCAGCGTCGACGTCGGCTGGGGTCGCAAGTTCGAACGCGGTCCGGTGATAGCCGGGTTTCTCGTCGCCAATGCAGGCGACGATGCCGACGTTATAGCGATACCCGGAATGGCTGCCGCGCACGCAGACGATCGAACCGTCCTTCGCCTCGTGGACGACCGGCATGCCACCGAGTCCGGTGTAATAGTCGACCATGTTTGCCATGTCTTTGGTCTTGAGCACGACATGGGTCACGCGGCGCGGATGGACGGGCGCATCGGTGACGACGCGAATCTCCGGATTCGGGTCCCACCGCGAATCGGTGAACATTTCGCTCTCGGCCGGCGTCCAGTTGCCGGAAATGAGCGACATTTCGCCGTGAATGACCTTGCGCCAATCCTTGACGGTATCGCAGTAGAACTCGGTGCAATTGCCATCGGGATCGAACGTATAAATCGAGTGAGCGATCTGGTGATCGACGGTTTGCTCCTTCTTGATCGCGCCGGCGTTCTTGGCCTTGAAGTAAGCGTCCACCAATTGCTTTTCGTTCTCGACTTCGAAAGCGATGTGGCCCAGGCCTTTTTCGGCGCCGACCCCCGCCGGGATCTGAAGCAATCCATCACGGCCATACCGCGCCTTGCCACCAGTAACCTCGATCATGCCGATATCATGCGGCGTGTGACCGGTACCGAGGAACGTCGCCACCAAATCCGGCTCCCAAAACTCGACGGTGAAGCCGCACACTTTGTTGTAGAAATTTTCCGACCTCTTGATGTTGCTCACCCATAGGTTGGAGTGGCCGAGACGGCGCGGGCGAAAGTAGACGTCCTTCTTCAGCGTCTTGGCGGCCTTAACTTCGGTTTGCAGCGACATCGTCATTTCCCCCTTGGGCAGCCGATATGCTGTCATTGTATGGCAGGCGAGCAATCGATAAAAGACCACTGGAGCTGACCGCCGAATCGATCGGACGGCGAGACCTCGGAAGGTGATACCATGGCGAAAGCGAAACGCGTTGCGGTCGTGACCGGGGGCGGGACCGGTTTGGGGCGAGCAACGGCACAGGCCCTCGAACGCGATGGGTTCACCGTCGTGGTCTGTGGTCGCCGCCTCGATCGCTTGAAGCCGCGATGAGGCGAACGCTTTCGACCCTATGCGTGCGACATCTCCGATCGCGCAGCGATCAGGCGCACCGTCGCCCATATCGTCAAAGAACTCGGCCGCATCGACGTGCTGGTGAACAATGCCGGCGTTATTAAACGCGAATTGATCGAAGAGATTACGCAAGAAGGCATGGCTTACGTTTTCTCGATCAACGTCGTCGGAACGATCAATTTCTCGCTCGCCTGCCTACCCGCGCTCAAGAAAACCAAAGGCTGCATCGTCAACATCAGTTCGACATTGGCCGACCGCCCCAATCCGGGATCGGCGATCTACTCAACCAGCAAAGGCGCGATTGATTCGTTTTCCAAGGCCATGGCGTTCGAGGTCGCTAAATATGGCGTCCGCGTCAATGTCGTCGCGCCCGCGTTGGTGCGGAGCGAGATCTATTCGAACGTCATGGACAAGAAGGCGCTCGAAAAATTCATGAAGGAGCGCGGCGCTACCTATCCGCTTGGACGGGCGGGCGAACCGGAAGACGTCGCGGAACTCGTCGCCTACCTGGCTTCGCCCAACACGTCGTGGATGACGGGAGCGGTCATCCCGATCGATGGCGGACGCACGGTCGGTTGATCACCACCGCGCCTCGTAACTCTTTATCAGACGCGCCAATTTGGAGTGATCGTCATCTCCTACCTAGCGCCTCGGGATGACGGGGCTGCTACCTTCGCTTCGCGTGTGCCCGCGGCTCTCGATCACGATCGAATCGCAACGCCGCGTGGCAACTAACGGAAGCGCCACTTCGCTTGACTCAACGGAGCAATTTCGATTTGCTCGCCTCGGACGAGACGGTTTCAATCTCGTCGATCACATCAACGAATTCGGCCGCAGCGGCCGGGCTGGAGAAAACTCCCATGGCAAAGAAATCGAAGCCTCGTAAGGCCGCCAAAGCAAAAATCAATCCGTTCAAAGGGCGCTCGCACGACCGCGGTAAAGTCACGCCGGAAACCCTGATCGGTTCGATTGCGGCGCGGCGCGTGGCCGACCATCCCTGGCTCAAGGCGCTCGCGGCGGGCCAGATCGCGAAGAACGACGCGGCCCGAGTTGCTAAACATCTCGTCTACCTGTTCGACAACCTGATCGAAGTCTACGGCCCAATGTACCTCAACAACGCCGATTACAAAGTTCGTCGCATCTTCGTGAACAAGATGTTGAAGTCGATCACACTCAACGATGGGTCCAAGCTCCGTGTAGGCGAAGGGGCGCAAGCTGAGCTTTGCGCCGACCTCGCGCGCAGCCTTGGCGCCAATATCGGCGCGACCCAGGACATCGTCGCAACGCCGCTCCTCAAGGAGAAGGTGGCGGCGTTCATTAGCTCCCTCGAACGCCCGCCCTATTGGGTGACCCTCGGCGCTTCGGCCGCGGTCGAATCGCAGATGAAAGCCGTCTACAAGTTCCTGCGCGCCGCGCTTCGGACTCACTTCGGCGTGAGCGAAGCCAATCTACGGGTCTTTTCAGCCCCCGCGCTGTTCGATCGGTCGGACATCACCCATTGCCTCAGTCGCTGCGACGACATCTTCGACAAGCTCAAGATCGCTTACTACACTGAGCGTCTCCGCAACGAATGGTATGACATGTGGGAAGCAGCATTCTCCGCATGACCTAATCATGGTATCTTTATTTTAAGAAATGACTTGTTTTCCGGGCCGCCGGGTGCGGCACAACTAGGAGGTAGCGATGGCGGACGTATCCACTATGACCCCCGACCAATTCGTCGATGCAGTGACCAATATGGTCAACGATCGTCGACTCTCGGAGCATCCGATTTTTGATCGCTTCGAAAAGGGCGAGATCACGCTCGATCAGGTCAACAAGATCGCGTACCAGATGATGTATTACTACAACAACAGCGTCCGCAATATCGGCTCGTGCCTCATGCACAACATGGACCGGCCCACGCGGACGGCGATCATGGAGAATTTGATCGACGAAGAAACCGAAGATCGCTGCGGTTACGCGGCGCACTACGTGATTGCGCTCGATTTCGCCGTCGCATGCGGTTACGACCGCAAGGAGATCGAGGAAGCCAACAAGCGCGGCAAGATTCGTCCCCACCCTGCGCTCGAAGAAGGGCTTGAGGACATCGCCCGCTTCGGGACTCGTGAAGAACCAGCGCTGGCGATGGCAGCGTGCATGGTCGGTGGCGAGGCACTGTTACCCGATTTCTACATGCGCATCGTGCCGACGCTGAAGAAGCTCGGGTTTACCGACAAAGAGCTCGATATTTTCATCGTCCACATCCAGGGCGACCTTGAGCACGCTGAAGAAGGCCGAAAGCTC
>SHVV01000053.1 GCA_009694095.1 Alphaproteobacteria bacterium
CATGAAAACCCTTGAGTGGAATAACGCCACGAAGCTCCGGCTCGATCCAATAAAGCCGGGGGTCGTTGCGATCTTCGGCCATCGGGAACAGACCGTGGCGGTACGCCTCGATCACGTTTCCTGGCGTTAGGCGAAAACGCTGCGGCCGTAGGGGCTGCACCGCTATTTTTTTTTCTTTGGTGACTGCGGTTTGCGCTCGAAAAGGCGAGCCATCGCTTCAATCGCCAACTCGTAGCCATGGCCGCCGAAGCCCGAGATCAAGCCGTTCGCGACGGCGCTCACGTAAGAATAGCGTCGAAAATCCTCGCGGGCGTAGATGTTCGACAAGTGAACTTCGATCACGGGCAGCGCGACCGCTCGCAGCGCATCGAGAAGGGCGATCGAGGTATGGGTATAAGCGCCTGCGTTCACGATCAGCCCGGCACACTTGCCACGCGCGGCGTGAATCCACTCGATGAGTTCGGATTCGCTATTCGACTGCCGGAAATCGACCGTTAGCCCCAGCGTTTCAGCGCGCGCCTTGGTGCGAACGCCAATTTCGTCGAGCGTCTCGCGCCCATAAATCGAGGGCTCGCGCGTTCCGAGCAGATTGAGATTGGGTCCGTTGAGGACCAAGATCACTTTCGCCATGCCGTGCCCGCGTCTGATTTATCGAGGTTTATACCACGGAAATCCAAACGGAGAGGTCTTGGCTCAAGGAACTACCCCCTTTCGCGCGGGCACGTCGGAACGGTGCCACTCGCTAATCTACGTCGGGACTTCGTACCTCCGGGTGCCAGCGCCGCTTTGGGGTCAGCAGGTCGCGCATTTGACGCGCGCGTCGGCGACGGCTTGCCGAAGGGCGTTTTGGTCCATCATTCCGCCGACAATGTTGTCACCGATAACGAACCCGGGCGTGCCTTTGATGCCGAGGGCCTGCGCCAGTTTTCGGTTGGCCGCGAGCATTTCGTCGATTTCTTTCGAACGCATATCGTCGCGCAGCCGCTTGACGTCGAGCCCAATCGTCTCGGCAGTGGCAAACACGCTGGCCTCGGTAAGCGCACCCTTGAGATCCATCAGCGCCAGATGCAGGTCGCTGTATTTCCCTTGTTTGCGGGCGGCAAGCGCCGCTCGAGCGGCGACGACCGATTCAGGCCCGAGAATGGGAAACTCCTTGAAGACCAGGCGGACTTTTGAGTCCTTGGCCAAGAACTCGGTGAGCGGTGCGACGGCGCGTTTACAGTACGGACATTTGTAGTCAAAAAACTCGACGATCGTGACATCGCCCTTAGGATTGCCGCCAACCGGTGCGTTCTTGTCCTTGTACAACGAGTCGCTATGGCCGATGAGTTTGGCGCGGGCACCGGTGGTCTCCTGATCCTCCTGAAATCGTTGCGCGTCATTCAGCAGTTCGAGCACGAAGCCGGGGTTCTTCTTCAAATAATCCCGAATCAAGCTCTCGACCTCCTGCTGTTGCTTGACCGAAAGTCCATCGCGCGACTGGGCGAACGTGGAGGGCCCCCAAGCTAGCAATACCACCAAGGCAAGCGCGCCAATCGACCGGCTCATTACATTGGTCCATGCCGGCATCCGAATATCCTTTCTCAATACTCAATTTTGGGCGGCGAGCTCGCACCTCGGCAAGCGGCGCGTGACGCGTTTCACTCCGCTCACGAGAGTTTTACCGGTCGCGGTCTACTGCTTCTTCTTCTTGGCCAGGGCGTCGCGGGCCGCGTTATCGATGTCTTGCGCCCGCAGCCAACCCGGCGAGTGCGGCGACATGAGCCGAAGTGCGCGCTCGGCATGAAGCTTCGCCTCCTCGGGGCGGCCGGTGCGTATGTTGTACTCGGCGCTGGCGACCGCCGATGGGCCGAGTTGACCGTCGCGACCGAGGGCAATCGCTAGTTGCTGCCAGGCCAAATGCAACTCATGATCGCGCCTGAGCGCTTCGCTGAGGTGTCCGATCGCGGCTTTGTTGAGCGCCGGGTCGTTCTCGATCGCCACTTGGGCGCGAGCGAGGCCGAAGAGCAGCAGCGCCGAGCCGGGATCGAGATCGACCGAGCGCTGCAACGACGAGATCGATTCGGCGATCCGTCCGCTCTCGAACAGGATCTGGCCCTTGAGCTCGTGGAAATAGGCATCGTCCGGCTCTTCGGCCACGAGTGACTCCACCTCGAGGATCGCTTTGTTCGTGTCTTTGCTCACGTGATAAGCGATCGAACGCGCGTAGCGCGCGTAAAGCGAGCGATCGCTCGTCGGGTAGAGCGCAAAAGCGCGTCGAGGTTCGATAAATCCGCGCAGTTTGGCCCGCATTCGGGAAAATGACACGGCGAAGGGCTGGGGGACCGGGGTGTTCAGGTAAGGCGATGCGGCCGACTGTTCCCGGAGGAACTCGACTCGTTCGTGCGCTAGCGGATGGGTCAGTACATAGGGATCTTGACGGTTCGTCGCCAAGGCTTCCTGCCCGCTGAGTTTGTCGAGGAAATCGCGCAAGCCGCGCGGCGACTGGCCCGTCGCATTGAGCAGCTTAACGGCGGCTTGGTCGGCCGCTCCTTCTTGGACCCGCGAATACTGTAGGAGCGTGCGTTGCGCCACTTGGGCGCCGCCGGCGATCGTGGCGACCGCCGCGCCGCCCCCGCCGCCCGCGACGGCGGCCGCAGCGCCGAGCAGCATCGACACGATCGCCTGCGTACTCGCCTGGCGGACGGCATCCTCGTTGCGAGCGAGATGTCCGCCAATGATGTGACCCGTCTCGTGCGCAATGACGCCGATGACTTGATTCGCGTCGGCGGCGGCCAGCAATAAACCGGTGAAGATGAAGATCCGTTGTCCGCCGCTCACGAACGCGTTGAGGGCCGGGTCGTTAACCAGGTTGATCTCGACGACATCGGCGTCGAGACCTCCAGCCCGGAACAGTGGCGCCGCATACGAGCGGATGGTATTTTCGATTTCCGCATCGCGAATAAGAGAGGCTGCGTTCGTTTCGGTGGCTGTAAAAGCGAGTGAAGCCGCGACCGGCAACGCTCGCAGCAGGGCCAGGATTCGAGAGGCGGACCTCGGCAAGGTGTTTTCCCGTGAATTGTATTGAAACTAGGGTTGCGACAAAGTTCCGTCAACGCGCGATTGTCGCCGCAGTGGCGCTCTTCTCGCTCGTGGCGGGATGCGGACCCGTTGGCACCGGTGCCAAGAGTCGTCTCGCCGGCGATGGCCATGCCGGCGTCGCAGCCGACGATCCTTACGCCACCATGGTCGCGCGCGACATCCTTACGGGAAAAGGAACAGCGACCGATGCGGCGGTCGCCATAGGCTTTGTGCTCGCCGTTACGTACCCCGCTGCCGCGAGCCTCGGCGGCGGCGGCATCTGCGCGGTGTTCGACGGCCCGACCGGAAACACGGAGACCATCGACTTCCTGCCGCGGCGCCCGAGCGGCGGGGGATCCGTGGCGGTGCCGGGCTATGTCCGCGGTTTATCGAGCTTGCATGCTCGCTACGGTCGAATGCCGTGGGCCACGCTGCTCGACGCGGCCGAGGAGATCGCTCGCACCGGCCGACCGATCTCGCGCGCGCTCGCCCGCAATCTCGCGGCCGTCGTCGCGACCGACGCCGGCGGCGGTCTGCGCCGGTCGCTCGCGGGTCTCGACGGTAAGCCGCTCGCCGAAGGCGATGGCTGGTCGCAGGTCGAACTCGCCTCGACCATCGCCGTGCTCAAGGCGCGCGGTGGCGGCGATCTCTACAATGGTTTTCTAGCGCGCCAGTACGTCGACGCCGCGCAGCGCGCGGGCGGCGCGTTGACCGCGTCGGACATGCGCGACTACGTCGTGGTATGGCGCGAGGCAGCGCGGGTCAAGGCGGGCGCCCTGACGCTGGCGACCGCGCAGCTTCCGATGAACGGTGGACTGATCGGCGCGCAAATGTGGGCGATGCTCCTCGAGGGCGACCGATATACAAAGGCACCGGACGAAGAAATCCCACATCTTCTGGCTGAAACTTCGCTTCGAGCTTACGACGATCTGCTCGCGGCCGATGCCGGGACGCGCCAGATCTCGACCTTTCGCGCGCATACCCTGATGCAGACATACGATTCCAATGCTCATGGCGCTCGTCACAGCGCAGCCGGTAGTACTCCGGTGTTGGCTCCCTATGCCGGGGCAGACGGCGCGACGAGTTTCGTCGTTGCCGACAACGACGGCTCGGCTGTGGCGTGCGCCCTGACTCTGGGGCGCTCCTTCGGCATCGGGTGGATCGATCCGGTGACCGGAATTATTCCGGCCGCGGCTGTCGATGTCGAAGCGCCTGCTACTTATCTCGCACCAATCCTCGTCATTCGCGGCGGACCGGATCAGGTTATTTTCGCCGGCGCCGCGACGGGCGGGGTGGGCGCCCCCGCGGCCTTGGTGCAAACCGGAATTGCCGTCGTCGCCGCCAACCGGCCGCTCGCCGAAGCTTTGCAAGCGCCTCGGCTACTCCACACCGGTTCGCCAGATCGGGTGCTCGTCGAGCGTGGATTCGGTGCTGCCGCGACGCTGGCGAGGCGCGGTCACGCGGTCGGCGAAAGCGGGCCGCTGGGATACGTCAACGCGTTCTCGTGCCCGCAGGGGTTGGGCCGGGGTCAAGGCGCCTGCTTCTACGTGTCGGACTTCCGCGGGTCCGGCTTGCAGCTTGCGCTGCCGCGAAAATAAGGAGTCGACGCTGTGTTGAAGGTTTCCCGACGCGGCGCGGTGCCGCCGTTCTACGCCATGGAGGTGTTAAAGGCTGCCAACGAACGGGCGGCCGGCGGCGCCGACGTGCTGCACCTCGAAGTCGGCGAACCGAGCACTGGGGCGCCACACGCGGTCGTCAGCGCCGCTGCGGCTCTCCTCGGTACCACCCACCTCGGATATACCGAGGCGCTCGGTATTCCGCCGCTTCGCGCAGCCATCGCGCGCCACTATAAGACCCTTTACGGGATCGAGCTTGATCCGGCACGAGTTGTGGTGACGGCAGGCTCATCAGGCGGGTTCGTGCTTTCGTTTTTGGCTGCATTTGAAGCCGGAGACCGCATCGCCTTGGCGGCGCCCGGATACCCCGCCTACACCAACATCTTGACCGCGCTCGGGCTCGAGCCGGTGATGCTGCCGAGCGAAGCTGAGCATCGCTTTCAACCGACGCCCGAGCTGCTCGATCGTGTTCAAGGTCGCATTGACGGGTTGCTCGTCGCCAGCCCTGCGAATCCGACCGGAACGATGATCGACGACAGGTCGCTCAAACGACTAGTCGATTACTGTCGCGAGCGAGGGACCCGTTTCATCTCGGATGAGATTTACCACGGCATCACCTACGACCGGCCAGCCCAATCGGTACTGGCGTACACGAACGATGCGATCGTGATTAATAGTTTCTCGAAATACTTTTGCATGACCGGCTGGAGGCTTGGATGGATGGTCGTTCCAAGCGATCTATTGCGTTCGACCGAGTGCTTGGCGCAAAACGTTTTTATTTCGCCGACCGCGCTGTCGCAGCATGCGGCGCTTGCGGCATTCGATTGCCGCCCCGATTTTGAAGCGAACGTTGCTCGTTACGCCAAGAACCGCGAAATCCTGCTGCGTGAAATGCCGCGCGCCGGCATTTGCCGCTTCGCCCCCCCCGACGGGGCTTTTTACCTCTACGGCGATGTCGGCGACTATACCGATGACAGCATCGAGTTTTGCCGACGAATGTTAACCGAGATCGGAGTCGCCGCGACACCCGGGATCGACTTCGACAAAGAGCGCGGCCATCGCTTCGTCCGATTCTGCTTCGCCGGAACTACCGCTGTTACGAGCGAAGCGGCGCGGCGGATCGCCGCGTGGCTAAACCGTTAACGACGAACTCGAATCTCGATCATTCGAACGCCCGCCGCCACCAGCCCTTGCGCGTGAAAGGCGGCGGTGCGTCGGGCGGCGGCGTGCGGTCCTCGGAAGCGGCGGGGCGGGGGGCCAATTCGGCCGGTACGAACCCGCTCGGCCGTGGCGGGGGCGGCGGCGTATATGCCGGTTCGGATCTGGGCTCCGGGGGCGTCCATGATCGGGTCGGCTCGGGTTGGTATTCCTGCACCGATGCGGACGCGGACAGCGACGCCAAGGGCGGTGCGACATGCGGCGGCGCCTGTTCGTTGTGGGCGACGCTGTGTTCGCTTAACGGAACCTCGGCTGGCTGCATTACATCGGGTTGATTTTGGCCGGGCTGCTGCTGACTGGCGCCCTCGCCGCGATCGCCACCGCGCCGCCGCCGCCGCCCGCCGCGCTTTCCGCGTCGCCGGCGCTTGCGGATCTCACCTTCGCCCTCGGGCGGTGAGCCCTGATTTTGCGGCGTTTGATTTTCGAGCGGCCGATCTTGGGCTTCCACCGGCACCTGTGCATGTTGATCGGGCGCCGGTTTGCGGTCACGGTCGCGGTGACGACGGTGACGGTGTTCGTCGCGCGGCCGCTGTGGTTCGGGTGCGCGATCGCGCAAATCATCGTCCTCGGCGGCGGCCTGATCGTCGGCGGCGTCTTCTTCGCTCGGCTCTGCTGCGGCCATCACCATTTCAGCGGTCGCCGCCGCCACGACGGGCAGCGGAATCGTACCAGCCACCCGTTCGATCCGCGAATTGGGCGGGATCAGCGTGTCGTCGCCGGCCATGAAGATACGAACGCCATAGAGAGCTTCGATCCGCTCGACGGCGGCGCGTTTGTGGTTCAACGCGTAGATCGCGACTGGGGTCGAGACGAAGACCGTGAGTTCGCCACCGGCTTTTTTCACGCACTCGTTTTCGATGACCCGTAGAACATGCAAAGCCGTCGATTCAGTTGAGCGACGATAGCCGCTGCCGCCGCAATGTTCGCACTGGATTGAACTAGCCTCGAGCAGACTCGGCCTTAGCCGCTGCCGCGACATCTCGAGCAAGCCAAACCCGGAAATGCGGCCGACCTGGATGCGCGCTCGATCTGCCTTGAGCGCATCCTTGAGGCGACGTTCGACCGTTCGATTGTTGCGCGAATCATCCATGTCGATGAAATCGATCACCACGAGTCCGCCGAGATCGCGCAAACGCAGATGGCGCGCTACCTCATCGGCGGCTTCGAGGTTGGTGTGAAGCGCGGTTTCTTCGATGTTGCGCTCTTTGGTCGATCGGCCCGAGTTGACGTCGATTGCGACCAGAGCTTCGGTCGAATTGATCACCAAATATCCGCCGCCCTTAAGACGAACCTGGGGGCTGTGCATCGCGTCAAACTGCTCTTCGACTTGGAACCGCTGGAACAACGGCATGCGGTCCTTGTAGAGCTTGACGCGCTTGGCATGGCTCGGCATCAGCATGCGCATGAAGTTCTTGGCGTTCTTATGCGCCTCCTCGCCCTCGACCATAATTTCGTCCATGTCTTTGGAGTATAAATCGCGCATCGCCCGCTTGATCAGATTGGCTTCCTCGTAGACGAGACACGGCGCGGTCGATTTCAGAGTGAGGTCGCGCACGTTTTCCCAGACACGGAGGAGGTATTCGTAGTCGCGTTTGATCTCCGCGCGGCTTCGCTCCGACCCGGCCGTACGCACGATCAGGCCCATGCCCTTCGGTACTTCGAGTTCGTTGATGACCGATTTCAGCCGCCGACGGTCAGCCTGATCGACGATTTTCCGACTGACGCCGCCGCCGCGCGCCGTGTTCGGCATCAGCACGCAATAACGGCCTGCAAGCGAGAGGTAGGTCGTCAGGGCGGCGCCCTTGCTGCCGCGTTCGTCCTTGACGACTTGGACCAGGAGAATCTGTCGCCGCTTGATGACTTCTTGGATGCGATAGGAACGCAGGAGACGCATACGGCGCCGCCGCCGCACAGATTCGTCCACGTCGTCGCTGCTTCCGGCATCCGTGATCGAGGAGTCTTGGTTCGATCCTTCGGACGATGCGGGACTCTGCCCGCCGTGGCGCGATGGAACGCCCGCCTCGGACGAAGATACCGGCTCCGACGACGAATTACCGTTGTCCGATGTCGACGTGAATTGCTGGGCCGATGATTCGAAATCGTCGTTCGACTCCGAGGACGTTCCCGCCACATAGAGCGTCGCCTCGCCATTCGATGGTGTCTCGGAGGGGAGGGAGACGGTTGGCGTCGGCTTGGATCTGAGGACCCCGGGCGAGGCGTCGTCGATACCAGGCGGGTCTTGCGTTTGGCCACTTTCCGCTCTTGCTTCCGTCGCCAATGTAGGCGGGTGGGTGTTGTCTTGCTCGGAGTCGATCTCGGCGGCGGCTTCTTCCTCGGCTATTAACTTCTCCCGGTCAGCGACCGGGATTTGGTAGTAGTCGGGATGGATTTCGCTAAACGCCAAGAAGCCGTGGCGGTTACCGCCGTACTCCACGAACGCCGCTTGTAGCGACGGTTCGACGCGCGTTACCTTCGCGAGATAGATGTTGCCGCGAAGCTGGGTCTTGGTCGAGCTTTCGTAGTCGAAGTCTTCGAGCCGATTACCCTTTATGACAACGACCCGGGTCTCCTCCGGGTGTGCTGCATCGATCAACAAACGAGTGGTCATTAATAACTCCAAATGGTCGCGTCGCGCATTTCGCTAAAGCGAAACGCGGCGCTTGGTTGGTTGCGATGAGTGAAAAAAGAAGGGCGCCCGCGCCGACACCACTGGGTTGGCCACTGAGGGCCAAACTCCGCAGATTGCTCGCGCGGCTGCCTAACATGGGCTTCGCCGGAAGCGAAGTCCTCTGCGAAACTGTTAACCTATTCAATAGGCTTGGGTACTGCACCGCTTCGTAACCATGGCGCTCGGGCACCAATTCCGCGTCGACACATTCGGCACGTAGGCATATTCATTACCGTAACGGCTCCCAAGGGACAACGAATAATTCACCGCGCGAAGCTCGCCTGAGTTGCCGGACGAGCTCGTTGGACAGTATATCTAGTGTCACGATGGCCGAAGGCCACCAGATATCGCGAATTCTTACCGCGTTTGCGGCGGTTGTTGTGTGGACGACGACGGCTGTCGCGGAGCCCGTAGTGTCGGCACTGCGGCTTGGGATCCACGCCGAGAAGACGCGGATCGTCGTCGATCTCAGCGATCCAGTGCCCTTTTCGATTGGATTGCTCGCCAATCCCTATCGGGTGGTCATCGAGCTTCCAAATGTCCTGTGGCGGGTCGGTTCCGGAGCCAGCGCCAAACGCGGACTGGTTGAGAGCTTCACTTTCGTCCCGGCGTCCGCGAGCCAAACGCGAATCGTCCTCACCGTGGCAGGCCCGGTTCGGATCAATCAAAGTTTCGTCTTGCCGCCGGGCGAAGTGGTGGTCTACCGCCTTGTCGTCGACATCAGCGAGACAACCAGCAAAGATTTTCGTGCCACCGCGGTCCAAGGTAGTGTCGAGTCCGGTGCGCGCAACGAAGCGAGGGTGACCGCGCCGAGTCCGGCCCGCAAGTCGACTCCGGAACGGACAACTGCCAAACCTTTGCGTCGAGTTATCGTTCTAGACCCCGGCCATGGCGGCATCGATCCAGGCGCCATAAGCGCATCGGGGCTATACGAGAAGAATTTGACGTTGCAGTTTGCGCGTGAGCTGAAGGTGGCGCTGGAGGCCACCGGCAGCATACGCGCGGTGCTGACGCGCGAGGGCGATATCTTTCTGCGGCTGCGGGAACGGATCAAGGTGGCGCGAGCGATCAACGCTCAATTGTTCATCTCTATCCACGCCGATTCGATCAACGATAAAGGCTTGCGCGGCGCTTCAGTCTACACTCTATCCGAAACGGCGTCCGATGAAGAGGCGGCCGCCTTGGCGCAGCGCGAGAACCGTGTCGACGTCATCGCCGGCCTCGACCTTACCGGCGAGCACGACGATGTCACAAATATTCTGATCGACTTGACCCAGCGAGAAAGCATGAATCTGTCCGCGCGCTACGCCGGAATCCTCGTTGGCGAACTGCGGAAGACGGCCCCGCTGTTGCGCCGGAGTCATCGATTTGCCGGGTTCGCCGTCTTGAAGGCGCCGGACGTACCATCGGTCTTGGTCGAATTGGGCTACTTGTCGAACGGCGAAGACGAGAAGACATTGGCGACTAGGGCAGGGCGGAAAAACTACGTTGACGCCATCGCTCGGGCTATCGATCTCTATTTCGCCGAGGCGCGGGTTAACTGATTTGCCACAAACCTGCCCTATTCGTGAGCTAGAGACTCATCCGTAGCGGATCGGGCCGAGGCGATGCGCTCGACTGCTCGCCCTCCGCTCTTGGATAGCCCGCCAGTATAATGCTGAAATTTACTCTCTACATATTAATTGGCCTGGCCGTCACCGCGCTCGTCGGTGCTGCCGGCTCGATCTTCTTGATCTATCATTTCGCGCGCGGCCTGCCCGACTATCAGCAGCTCGCCGACTACGAACCGCCGACCGTGACGCGGGTACACGCCAGCGACGGGCGGTTGCTGGCGGAGTATGCGATCGAGAAGCGTGTGTTCGTCCCGCTGGGGGCAATGCCAAAGCGAGTCGTGCAATCGTTCTTGGCTGCGGAAGACCGCTACTTCTACGAACATCCGGGCATCAATTTCGGTTCGATCATTCGCGCCGCGGTTCAGAATCTGCGCGGCTTCAGCGAAAACCGGCGGCCCATCGGTGGCTCGACGATCACGCAACAGGTCGCGAAAAACTTCCTATTGACCAACGAAGTCTCGATCGAGCGCAAAGTGAAGGAAGCGATCCTCGCGTTTCGGATCGAACGAGCGCTCACCAAAGATCGCATTCTTGAGCTTTATCTCAACGAAATATTTTTGGGCTTCGGCTCCTATGGCGTGGCCGCGGCAGCGCTCAACTACTTCAACAAAGCGTTGGACGAATTGACGATCGCCGAAATGGCGTACCTAGCGGCGCTGCCAAAGGCTCCCAACAACTACCACCCGGTACGACGCGTGCTTGCCGCCAAAGCACGCCGCGACTGGGTGCTCGACCAAATGGTCGAAGCCAAAATCATCGGCGCGACGGCCGCTCAGGCGGCGAAATACGAGCCAATCGAAACCCGCCGGCGAAGCGAAACCGAAGTCACCCGCGCTGATTACTTCACCGAAGAGGTGCGGCGAGACATCCTCGCACGCTACGGCGAGAAAGCGCTTTACGAGAGCGGGCTGTCGATTAAGACCACGCTTGATCCGCGCCTTCAGGCCATCGGCGAGATGGCGTTGAAGCGGGGGCTCGAGGCTTACGACCGGCGCCACGGCTGGCGTGGAGCGATATCAAGAATCTCGGTCGATCACCTCTGGGAGGCGCGGCTCTCGGAATTTTCCCCGCCCAAGGGGAGCGGGACTTGGAAGCTTGCCGTCGTGCTCGAGGTTCACGACCGCGGCGCAGACATTGGGTTTGCGAGCGGTAGCCAAGCGATGATCCCGCTGACCGAGATGGCTTGGGCTCGACCCCGGCTTGACGGAGTTCGTGTCGGACCTCGGGCGAGCCACGCGCGTGACGTCGTCTCGGTCGGTGATATCGTTCTGGTCGAGCCGGTGTCGTCCGGAGCGCTCAATACGTACGCGCTCCGGCAAATACCGGACGTAGGCGGCGGCCTCGTCGCCCTCGATCCGCATACAGGCCGTGTCCTCGCTATGATTGGCGGCTACGACTTCGGCGAAAGCCAGTTCAACCGGGTGACCCAGGCCAAGCGGCAACCGGGCTCCGCGTTCAAGCCGATCATTTACACGGCGGCCCTCGACAACGGATTCACGCCGTCGAGCTTGGTGTTGGATGGTCCGATCGTGATCGATCAAGGTCCGGGTCTCGGCAAGTGGAGGCCATCGAACTATAGCCCTGAGTTTTACGGGCCGAGCACGTTACGGCTCGGGATCGAAAAGTCGCGAAACTTGATGACAATCAGGCTTGCGCGCTTCATCGGCATGGAAAAGGTGTCCGACTATGCGCGGCGTTTCGGCGTGGTCGACGATCTGCCGCAAATGCTGTCGATGGCGCTGGGCGCCGGCGAAACGACGTTGTTGCGGCTGTCGACCGCGTACGCGGTGCTCGTCAATGGCGGCAAGCGAATTCAACCGACCATGATCGACCGTATTCAGGATCGGCGTGGCCGCACCATCTACCGCCACGACACGCGCCCGTGCGCTAGTTGCGGCGATGTAGCCTGGCGCAGCCAAGTTGAGCCTGAGGTTCCCGATCAGCGCGTCCAAGTCGTCGAGCCGGCGACGGCCTATCAGATGGTGTCGATGCTGGAGGGCGTGGTGCATCGCGGCACCGGCGCCCGCATCGGGCGCGAGATTCCCAAGGCGCTCGCCGGCAAGACCGGCACGACTAACGATTTCCACGACGCTTGGTTTATCGGCTTCACACCGGACCTCGTCGTCGGCGTCTACGTCGGGTACGACACGCCCCAGCCGCTCGGTTCGGCGGAGTCCGGCTCGGCGGTCGCGGTGCCGATTTTCATCGATTTCATGCGCGAAGCGCTGGCGGAAGCGCCGAATATTCCGTTTCGCGTGCCGCCGGGCGTTCGTCTCGTGCGGGTCGACCCGACGAGCGGGCTTCTAGCGCGGCCGGGCGACAAGAATATCATCCTTGAGGCTTTTCGCCCCGGCACCGAGCCCAAAAGCGAGAATCGGGTCGTGCTCGACGGTTCGGACGCAACCGACACGACGGCGGCGAGCGGACGGGTTGGCGGCGGCACCGGCGGGCTGTATTAAGGCGCCCGAACGCGAACAGGGAGCATCGCCATGCGGGCGGAAACACAAACGGCCGTCGATTCGATCAAGGAAGCCCTCGTCTTGCTGCGGAGGCATCTTTGACTGGGATCGCGCTCTCAAACGGGTCGATGAACTCGAGGCGCTCGTTGCTGCGCCAAACTTCTGGAATGACTCTGGCGCGGCGCAGCAGGTCATGCGCGAACGCACGCGGCTGACGGAGGCGATCGCCGGGATTCGATCGCTCAAAGAGCGGCTTAGCTACAATCGCGAACTCCTCGCGCTTGCCGAAAGTGACGCCGACGCCGGCGTCCTCGCCGAAGCTGAATCCGCGCTCAAGGATTTGCAGGCCGAGGCCGAGAAACAGCGCTCCGAGACGATGCTATCGGGCGAGGCCGACGGCAACGACGCCTTTCTCGAAGTCCACGCCGGGGCCGGCGGCACCGAATCGCAGGACTGGGCACAGATACTGCTCCGCATGTATGTTCGTTGGGCCGAGGAACACCGCCACAATATTGAGTGGATCGAGGAAAGCGGTGGCGAAGAGGCCGGCATCAAATCGGCGACGATCAAGATCGCCGGCCGCAATGCCTACGGCTGGCTTAAGACCGAAACCGGTGTGCATCGCCTGGTGCGCATCTCGCCTTACGACGCTAATGCGCGCCGCCACACCAGTTTCGCCAGCGTCGGCGTTTATCCGGTGATAGACGAGGCGATCACCGTCGATATCCAGGAGAAGGACCTACGCATCGATACCTACCGGGCGTCCGGCGCCGGCGGCCAGCATGTCAACCGCACCGATAGCGCAGTACGCATCACCCACGTTCCCACCGGGATCGTGGTTCAGTGCCAGACCGACCGCTCGCAACACAAGAATAAATCGGCAGCGATGTCGATGTTGAAAGCGCGGCTCTATGAACTCGAACTACAAAAACGCGACCAGGAGAAGCAGGCACTGCACGATTCGAAAACCGAAATCGGTTGGGGGCATCAGATCCGATCTTATGTACTGCACCCCTATCAGATGGTGAAGGACCTGCGGACGGGCGTCGAAACCTCGAACACCCAAGCCGTGCTCGACGGAGCGCTCGATCCCTTCATGGAGGCGGAACTCAAAGCCCGCGTAGGCGGTGTGCGCAAGGCGGTCGCGGCGACCGACGACTGAGGCCGCCGAACCGAACGGGCTCCTTAACGCGGCCCGTCGAGCAGCACGAAGAGGTCGGTACCACCGGTTTTTTGACTGGCGTTGGTGATCAGCGCGTGCGCCTGCCCGCGGTGATGGGTCTGGTGGTTGAAGAAGTGGGCGACGAGGAACTCTCGCGGGCCCCGCAACTCGCGGCCGGTGGCGCCGCTGGACCAGACGAGGTCGTCGGCGAGCCAGGCATCGGTGACGCCGGCAGCCCAGGACTCGATGCCGCGGTCGGCCTCGATGCGCGCGACACTTTGGGCCGTGTAATCGTCGATCAACCTCGGGCTGTCTTTCATGCCGGCGTCGGGCTTAGCCCAGCCGGAAAATCGCGACATCCAGGTACGATCGCCCCAAAGGATATGGGCCAGTGTACCGTGAATAGTGTCCCAGAACGCGCCGCAGTCGCGGCGACGTTCGTCGTCGGTCAATTGCGCCGCCTCCTCGCGAACAAGCGGCGATTCATCTCTATGTTGTAGGCGGCGAAGGTGCAAACGAAGCTCGCGGTGACGAAGGAATGGGCGGCTGTTGCAGGCATCGCGGCATGCTCCGAGGACTGCGAGTTGGCCGGGCGGGGTTTTTAGTCACCACGGCAGGTTGCGCCGGGGATCGTACTGGTTGGTGCGCGCCCAATCGGCGATCAGTTCTTCGAGATCGCGGTCGGACTTCTCCGGCAACACGATCTTGATCGCGACGTATTGGTCGCCGTGCTCTTGGCTCTTGCGATCGAGAAGCCCCTTACCTTTTAGGCGCAACCGCTTTCCGGAACTTGAGTTCTTGGGAATGGTCAGCGTCACGGGGCCCCGCACCGTGGGCACCGTCACCGTCGCGCCGAGAACCGCTTCCGCGAGCGTTATGGGAAGTTCAAGATGAACGTCTAAGCCTTCGCGTTTGAACCAAGGGTGGGGCGTCACTTTAATCGTGACCAACGCGTCGCCGGCGGGAGCGCCGGCCGTTCCCGGCAACCCCTGGCCCGACAAACGAATGGTCTGCCCGTCCTCGATCCCTTCTGGAATCTTGACCCGCAGCGTCTGCTCGGTGGGAAGCCGCACATCCTTGGTTGCTCCGGTGGAGGCTTCGACAAAGCTGACTTCAAGCCTATAGGTGGCGTTGCGCCCGGCTTGTGGGCCGTGGTGGCGTTGCGGCCCGCGCGCGTCGCTCGAGAAGAAGCTGTTAAAGAGATCGGCTATATCGGCGAAATTGGGCTCGAACCCACCCTTCGCTCCGCCGCGGTTGCGGGCGTAGTCACGGTAGAAACTACGCGCCGCTTTTTCGGCGCCGCTCGAATCGATTTCGCCGGCGTCATAGCGGCGGCGAAGGTCGGTGTCCGACAGTAGGTGGTAGGCGGCGGAGACTTCCTTGAAACGCTCCTCGACATCCTTGCGTCCTGGGTTAAGATCAGGATGTAATACTTTGGCAAGTTTACGATAATATTTCTTTATTTCTTCGCTCGACGCGGAGCGGTCCACGCCGAGAATTTCGTACGGGTCACGCATTTTCGGGCACACGCCTATCAACCGCCGCTCGCCGTCGCGCGGATGTCACTTATAGGGATAGGGTATGACGGCGAGTTCGTCCAATCGGGCCGTGCCGGACTAGCGAGTGCCCGATTTTTGCGCTGGGATCACTTGCGCGGTCGCGGGGTGTTCGATCGCCGTGACGACGCGGGCGATGGGCTTGTCGATCGCCTCGCCGTTCATCTGAATCTTGCGCGTCGAATCGTTCTCAAGGCGTTTGATGTGACCTTCGATATGGGCGCCCGATTCGATCGAGAGGATTTCCTGCCAAATGTCGCCGATGACCCGCGCGGTCTTGGTCAATCGAACATGCTTAGCCTTGATCCGGCCTTCGACGGTGCCGCGAACCACGACTTCCTCGGCGGTTAACTCGCCGGTGACGCGGGCCCGTTCGCCGATGGCGAGTGCCAAGCCGGCGACATCGCCCTGCACGATGCCATCGACCTGAACCTCGCCGTCGCTCTTGAGGTTGCCGATAACGTGAAGGTTGGCGCTAATGATCGAGGGTGCGATGCGCGCGTCGGCTTTGCCGTTATCGCGCTTGTCGTTTTTCGAGAACATGGTGGCTACCTCCCGTAGAGGGTCGTTTTGTCTCTGGGCCCCAACTTGCGCTACTTCTTCGCCACAACTTGGCCAGCGCGCAAAAACAACTCTGGGTCGATCGGTTTACCGTCGAAATGTACTTCGTAATGGAGGTGTGGGCCAGTGCTGCGGCCACTCGACCCCATTTCGCCGATGGCTTGGCCAACTTCGACTTCCTCCCCTTGCTTGACCGCCGTGCGCCGAAGATGTGCGTACCGCGTCACGAGGCCCAGTCCGTGCGTGATCTCGACGGTTCGACCGTAGGGCCCGCGCGTGCCGACGAACGAAACGACGCCTTGGCCGGTCGCTAGAATCGCCGAACGTTGCGTACCGGCTAGATCGACTCCGTCGTGGACAGCCCATTGGCCGGTGAAGGGATCGACCCGGCGGCCAAAGCCGCTCTTGAGCTCGTGCTTGTGCACTGGCGCTGCCAAAGGCAGCCGCTTGACCAGAAGCTGGACGACATCCCACTGCGCCATCTTGGCGTCGGTGTCCCCGCGGCGAAGATCGACCGGCGCGTTGCCAGCCGCGGAGGCAACCTCGATCGGGGTG
>SHVV01000054.1 GCA_009694095.1 Alphaproteobacteria bacterium
GCGGCCGAGAACCAGCCAAGACGTTCGGCGATTTCCGAAAATACCAGATTGGTCCGAGTCGAATTCTCGATCAAGTTCGCTTTGGGCCAACGGCCCTGCATGTCAGCGAGCGCCGCCACGTTCGCATTACCGTCGAAAAAAGCAAGACCGCAAACACCGCGTGCGGTGAGCGTCAACAGGCACATACCGAATGGGCTTGGATGAAACCCATAATTTATTTCGAGGCTTTCGCCTTGGCGATTGTATTCGCCCGGCGTCATCGCCTCACAGGAAACGAAGAGGTCATGTAGCCGCGACGGCCCCGAGAGCCCGACCGCGAAGGTCGCGTCGAGCACGCTTTGCGACTCGGCAAGATTGCATTTGGCGTAGGCGCCGGTGACGTACAGTAAAAATCGCTTGGGCGAAATGCCGACCCAACGCCGAAACAGCGATTGAAAATGAAACGGACTCAAACCGACGTGATGCGCCACCTTACCGAGCTCGGGCTGGTCTTCGGCTTGTTGCTCGATGTAGGCGAGCGCGCGCTCGATCCGCTGGTAATCGCGGAGTGCCTGCTGCGATTCATCCGACAATTTTTTTGCTTCAAGCATCGTCGAGCCCTCGTTTGTCGATCCGGCACACCAGCACATCCGTGCTTGGGAGGCGATGTACGCCCAAGCCACTGACTGAACCACCCGAAACTCGCGCCCTTAGCGGTGGCGAACGTTTTCTATCTGCGCTAGCGCGCACCGCAGAGCTTTCGCGACTTCGCGCCGCTCGGTGGGGGTTAAAAAGGCTCCGATCACGAGTTCGCGGCCATGCGAGGACAGAACTAGTCGACTTTCATGGGCCCGTGGATCGGCGATCGAAACTCTGAGCCAATAGGGTTGAAATCGCCATGTCCGGGTCTGCCGTCTGGGCGTGAAACGGCGACCAACAAGGCTAGCCGAGTTGAGCTCAAGCACTTCGCGCGAGTTGGCGGCGCGATAGTTGGCGCGAAAAGCCCAATAGATGAGAACGACATCGATACCAATAAAACCGACCACTGGCCACACTCCGACGAAAAAAAGCCGAGGCCGATCGCGACGCTCGCCGTGGCGACGGTCGCCATCAGAACGAGAAACCCAAGCCGCGACAACGAGCGGCGCGGCAACAACTCGGCGTTAAAGCGCGGCGATTCATCGGCGAGCCCAGCGCTAACAGCGGTTGGGGTAGACGTCATGACCAGTCGAGGATAGCCCCCACACGCCTTCGCGGACAACGGCGCGCGATTGCGTTGTTTGTCTATGCGGGCCTAAAGCGGTTACGCTTACCCCATGTCGCGGCAGAAGATCGAGGAGGCGTTCAATCGGTTCGCCAAAGCGACGCCGGACCCGCGCGGCGAACTCCAGTACAAGTCGCCTTATACGCTCCTCGTTGCAGTTGTGTTGTCGGCCCAAGCGACCGATACCAGCGTCAACAAGGCGACGCCGGCGCTCTTTGCCGCTGCCGATACGCCGGCGAAGATGGTCGCACTGGGCGAAGAACGGGTTCGTCAGTACGTCAAAACGATCGGACTGTTTAATTCCAAAGCGAAAAATATCATTCGGCTGTCGGGGATTCTGCTCGCCGAGCATGGCGGCCAAGTCCCCAACGACCAGGCGGCCCTCGAAAGGCTTCCCGGGGTTGGACGAAAAACCGCGAATGTCGTGCGCAACATTGCCTACGGCGAGCCGACGATCGCCGTCGATACACATGTCTTCCGGGTCGGCAATCGGACTGGATTCGCGCGGGGGAATACCCCCCTGGCGGTCGAGCAAAAACTGCTAAAGGCGGTTCCGGAACGTTTCAAGCTTCACGCGCACCATTGGCTCATTTTACACGGGCGCTACAGCTGCAAGGCGCGTAACCCAGAGTGTCCACGCTGTTTGATCGCCGACCTTTGCGGTTTCAAGGGTAAAACGACGGCCGGAAAGCTGGACTAGCTCGCGCGCCGCAGGGTCGCGTTTAGAACGCTTGAAAAACACTCGCGCTCGGATCGAGTCGCGCGGTTACGCCCGCGTACTTCGACATGGCGCACTTGGAACGAACGCCGATCCGGAGCCTCGTAGAAAAACATCTGCAACACGCAGTCGTTGCTTAAGTACTGCCAGATTTCTGCCGGCGGTTCGCGGCGCAGGAGCTGCGGTTTGCCAAAGAGCTCAGCGATATCGCTGGCCCTGAGGCCGATCAGCCGACGCGGATCGAGCTCGCTCCGCAACGCCTGTGCCAAAGGAACCAGCGACGGTTCTTGAGCTGGGGCATCCGTGGACAAGGAAGGTTTCTCGGCCGGGTCGGAACGAGGCGCCGGGTCCGTCGCTGCCGTTACCACTGGAGCCGGTGCGCTTTCGCGTCCGGTCGACGGCAGGGTCGGCGTTCGTTCTGCCACGCGCGCGGCGGGCGGCGGAGCGCCACTGCATGCCACTAATGGGAGAACGACGGCCAAAATTACCGCAGGCGCAAGCCCGCGGGGCCTACCGGGCAATGCCGCCGGGTCCGGCAACCGGTTCTCGGCCGATCTTTTTCACCGTGCCGGTCATCTCGCCACCACGCTCGATTTCGACCTCGCCGTATTCGATCTCGCCAGCGACACGACCGCTCGCGCGGATGAATAGGCGGTTGCGAACCTTGATATTGCCTTCAAATACCCCACTTACGTCAGCCTCATCTACATCGGCGGCGCCTTTGAAGATGCCCCCTTTCGCGATCTCGATGAATTTCCCGCGCGTGAGCGTCGCATCGACTCGGCCTTCGACGACAAGGCGCTCGCACGACGAGATCTCGCCATTGAGGTGAATTTCGCGCCCGACCGTGAGCTTTTTGCTGTCGGGGCCTATATCGCGGGCCAGTTCGTTTCCCGGACCAAACTGAAGATTGCGTCGTACCGGCTCCGGCCGATAGTTGGGCGAAAAGGTATCGGTGCTAGACATTGTTGATCCCAAGCCTCGTGTGTCGTTCGGCAAAGCTTTATTCGCCTGGACGGCGAACAGCAAGCCCTTTGAAGAGATGCGTCATCGCCGCGGCGCCGACGATTGCGGCCACGACATTGACGACCGGAACCGTAAGCAGAAAAGCGATGGCGACGCCGGCGAAAAACAACTTTCCCCTGAACGCGCGACGCAGCGCCGTTGCACCGGCGGCATCGCGATGGCGCAGCGAAACCAAGTCGAAATACTCGTGTGCCAACAGGTAACCGTTGAGCGAATAGAAAACAGCGACATTAAGGAACGGGATAAAGAATGAAAGGACGTAGAACGGCATCGCGACGAGGTTGATGACCACCAGAAGCGCCGTAAACTTGATGCCGACCGTGAAACCTTGAACAACGCCCAGCGTTCGCCCCGGTGGATCATCCGGGTAATAGCGGCGTTCTACCGCGGCCGCGACATCGTCAAGAAACAACGAAACAAATTGGCTGACGACCGCGGGAAATAACGCCCACGTCACGATCACGAACAATAGCCACCCGAAAATGCCACCCAGCGATTTGAGCGCGCTGCCGAAATAGCCATCTCCCGTTGTCCAATTCGAGAGGAACCACCACACAATCGCCGCCAAGACGACGAAGACGACGAGGCTGAGAGCGACCGAGCGCCAGACAATGCGACGAAACATCGGATCGCGAAACTGGCCGAACGCACGGGCGAGCGCCACCCGAATCGCGGTCGTCGGAACGCCGACATCGGCGGGCGTCATCGCACCCCCGCCGGCACCGGACGACCAACCGGGCACGGATCAAGCGGTACCATCGCCGCCCACGGCTGTGCCGCCTCGAACAGAGCCGCCGCGGCGAGGACGACAGCCTCGCCGCGAGGTGGGCCGACAATCTGCAGGCCGACCGGCAAGCCGCTCGCCGTCATACCGCACGGCACCGAGATCGCCGGACAGTGAGTAAGGGTGATAGCGAACGAGAGCACCAGCCAACTGAAATAAGTCGGAAAGCGGTGGCCGTTCAGTTCTTCGAGATAGCGCATGCCGACCGGAAACGGCGGCGCTAGAACAGCAGCCGAAAGAAGAAGGTCGTGTGTCTCGAAGAACGCCGCGGTGCGATGGAATATTTGCGCGTGCGCACGCTCGGCGCCAGCAACGTCCGCACCGGTGAGCGCCAAGCCTTCTTCGATATTCCAAATGACTTCGGGTTTGACCATGGCGCGCCGGTCGAGCAATTGACTTCGCGTTGCTGCGAACACCTGAGCCCGCAGCACGCCGAAGATGTTCTCCGCGTCCGTCAGGTCCGGACAAGCATGCTCGACGGTAGCGCCTAGATCGGCGAATACGGCCGCCGCTCGGTCGACGATATCGCGGACTTCCGGATCGATCGGCCCGATCCCAAGATCGGCGCTGTAGGCAACTCGGCGCGGCATGGTCGGTTGTTCTGCGGCGTCGAGAAATGACGTCAGCGGACGCGGTAACGAGAGCGGATCGCCCGGCACCTCAGCCAGTTGGGCATCCAGCATGAGCGATAGATCAGCAACGGTCCTTGCCATCGGCCCCTGCACCGACATCGGTGAAAAAGGGAGCGCGCCAGGCGCGCGCGGAACGCGGCCGCTGGCCGGGCGCAAGCCGACGACGCCACAAAAACTTGCCGGAATGCGCAAGCTGCCGCCGTGATCCGAGCCGTGCGCGAGCCAAATCTCGCCGGTCGCGAGAGCAACCGCGGCGCCGCCCGAAGAGCCGCCACAGGTCATGCGGCAATCCCACGGGTTGAGCGTCGCGCCGAACAGGTCATTGAACGTGTTGGCGCCGGCAGCAAACTCAGGGGTGTTCGACTTGGCGAGAACGACCGCGCCGCTGGCTTCAAGCGCCTCGACCATATAGTCGGACCGTTTGGCAACGTTGTCGGCGTAGAGCCGCGAACCATAGGTCGTCCGCACGCCCGCTACGTCGTTCATATCCTTGATCGCGACCGGAAGACCGAAGAGATAATGCGGCGGTGGGTCGTCAGGTAAGTTGCCCATCAACGTCTTTGCGCGCTCGCGGGCGCGATCGGCGCAAATGATTGGCAGCGCGTTGACTTGTGGCTCGACGACGGCAATGCGCTCCAGAGCCGCATCAATCAATTCGAGCGGCGAAACCTGACGATTCCGAAGAAGAGCGACCGCCTCACGGGCGGTCAATCGATATAAATCCGTCATCACTACCCTTTTGCGCCCGCAGCGCACCAATTTCGAACCCAGCCTTTGCACCGATCGAGATATTACCGGAGCGACAGCCGGCTGACAGGCAACTATACTCCGCCGCCGTTGCAGTTAGGTTATAACTGATGATCGACAAAAAACACCTCGCCTACGACGTTTGCGGCATAGGCAACGCGATCGTCGACGTATTGGTTCACGCCGACGACGATTTCCTCGCCGAACACGGACTCAACAAGGGTGCCATGGCGCTGGTAAATGCCGACCAAGCGGTCGCCATTTACACCGCTATGCCGCCAGCGATCGAGGTTTCCGGCGGATCGGTCGCCAATACGATGGCCGGCATTGCCTCGCTCGGCGGCAAGGGAGCCTACGTCGGCAAGGTTCGCAACGATCAATTGGGCGGGGTGTTCACCCACGATCTCCGAAGCCTTGGCGTCGCCTTCAAAACGCCGGCCGCTGTCGATGGGCCGCCCACGGCGAGGTGCTTTGTGTTCATTACTCCCGACGGTCAGCGCACGATGAACACCTACCTCGGCGCTTGCGTGAATCTCGGCCCCGATGACATCGATCCAACGATTATCGAGGCATCCCGCGTTACTTACCTCGAAGGCTATCTGTGGGACTCGCCCCCGGCGGTAGCGGCGATGCGCCGGGCGATCGGTTTAGCGCGCGGCGCCGGGCGAAAAGTCGCGCTCAGCTTGTCTGATTCGTTTTGCGTCGATCGACATCGCGACATGCTTCGCGCGTTGGTCGATTCGGAAATCGACATCTTGTTCGCCAATGAGGCGGAGATTTGCTCCCTCTTCGGCGTCGGCCAATTCGACGACGCCTTGCAAGCCGTGCGTAAACGCAAAATTACGGCCGCGCTGACTCGTTCGGCGCAAGGATCCGTCGTTGTCAACGAGGCCGAGGTCCATGTCATCGCCGCGGCGCCAGCCCCTGGGGTCGTCGATACCACCGGGGCCGGAGATCTCTATGCCGCCGGATTTTTATACGGCCTGTCACGCAATCTCGACCTGGCAACGTGTGGGCGGATGGGCGCGATTGCGGCGGCCGAGGTGATCGGTCATTTCGGAGCGCGCCCCGAAACGCCGCTAGCGGGCCTCCTCGCCAAACAATTAAACCAAAACGCTTAACGCGACCGCCGCCATAGCTCTTAATATTGGCGGCGGCGCGCCGATAGCGCTGCCGGCGAGGCGTTTCCATGTTGGGACTCGATTGGGTAGGTCGATTGCGACTGGGGACGGGAATAGTCCTCTTCGTCTACGTCGCGACGCACTTGGCCAATCACGCGCTGGGGCTGATTTCGCTCGCGGCCATGGAGAGCGGGCGCGGCGTCTTTCTTTTTCTCTGGCGCAACTGGGTCGGAAGCGCGCTGATCTACGTCAGCCTGATCATCCATTTGGTCTTGGTGATCTATTCGCTCGCGCGTCGGCGAACGTGGCGCCTGCCACTCCGCGAGGTGTTTCAGGTGTGTATCGGCCTGATGATCCCGCCGCTTCTCGCGCTGCATGTTGTCGCCAATCGGGGCCTCCACGAGTTCTACGGCGTCGAGGACACCTATGCCTATGTCATCGCATCAATCTGGGTTTACGAACCACTCGAAGGTCTTCGTCAATCGGCCGCCGTGGTCGCCGCGTGGTTCCACGGCTGCCTTGGCATGCACATGTGGTTGCGGCTGCGGCGGTGGTATGCACGTCGTTTCACCTATCTTTACACGTTCGCTTTCGTGTTGCCGATCCTCGCGCTCACCGGATTTATCAGCGCCGGTCGCGAGGTCGAGTTGCTGATACGCAATCCGATATGGATCCTTCGCATGCGCGACGTCGCGCATTGGCCCGACCCTACCGCCATCGCGTGGGCCTATGGCGCACAGACTTGGGGCCTTTGGATTATAGTCGCGGTCTTCATCCTGATCCCGACTGCGCGCTTCGGGCGAGACCTAGCCGACCGAATTAGGGGCGCAGTCGTCATTTCCTATCCCGACGGCCGCAAAGTAACGGTCGCGCGCGGCACGAGCGTTCTTGAGGCGAGCCGCAGCGCCGCCATCCCGCACGCATCCGTATGCGGCGGTCGCGGTCGTTGCTCGACCTGCCGAATACGCATCGGGCGTGGACGCGAGCACATCGAGCCCGCCGAGCCCGAGGAACAGCGAGTGCTCGCCAGCGTCGGTGCGCCCGCCGGGGTTCGCCTCGCTTGCCAAACCCGGCCTACACATGCGGTCGAAGTGTTCCCGCTTCTGCCGCCCGACATCGAGCCCGGGGCGATATTCGAATACGCACACGGGCTCCGGGGCGACGAGCGCGATATCGCGATCATGTTCGCTGACTTGCGGGCGTTCACACGCTTCGCCGAAAAGAAGCTGCCCTATGACGTCGTTTTCGTCCTCAATCAATATTTTCGCGCCATGGGTACCGCAATCGAACTCGAAGGCGGATACGTCGACAAGTTCATCGGTGATGGGATCATGGCGTTGTTCGGCCTCAAGTCGGATCCCAAGACCGGCTGCCGCCAGGCGCTCGCGGCAGCGCGGCGCATGGGCGAGGCGCTCGATGAAATGAACCGTACGCTCGCCGACGACCTCGACGAACCGCTGCGGATGGGGATCGGTATCCACACTGGAACGGCGATCGTCGGCGAAATCGGATACGGCGCGGCCAAATCGGTGACGGCGATCGGCGATGCCGTCAACACCGCGAGTCGACTCGAGCCCCTGACGAAGGAGTTTGCATCCCAGCTTGTCGTTTCAGCCGATGTTTCGGCCAAGGCGGGCGTCGAACTAAGCAATTTTACTCGTCATGACGTCCCAATTCACGGTCGCGCCGAGCCGCTCGGAGTTTACGCGGTCACGCTAGCGCGCGATCTACCGCCACTGATCGGAGCGGAGCGCTAAACGACCGTGTCGTGCTTCTGCTAGGCCAGCTTGAGCGGAGTAGCGACCGGTGGCGGTCGAAGCTCGAGCACGACGACCCCGAGCGCCACGACGCCGGCGCCGGCCATTTGAAGGAGGGTCAACGTTTCGCCCAACATAAGGTGGGCTATCCCGAGCGTGGCCGGTGGACCGATCGTGCTGATCAAGGCGGCGCGAGTCGCGCCGATGAGTCGGATCCCCTCCGAGAACGCGAACCAGGCGACGCATGTCGCAACAATCACCAGGAAGGCCACGATCCACCAAGCGCGCAAACTGATGACCGACAGATCGGCACCGCCGCGTATGGCGAAATGAAGAGCCATCGCTGTCGCGGCGCCGGTTTGGGCGAAAAGGGTGAAGCGAATCGAACCGATGATTCGTCCCCATTTCTGATTGACCAGCAGGTATACGGCGAACGTCAACGCCGCCAAGATCGCGAGCCCCGCTCCGGTCAGGTTGGCGGCCAGCACCGTTTGATCAAACCCACCCATGACGAAGAAGATCCCAACATAGGTTAGTGCCAGCGCGAGCCAATGTTGGCGCGGCGGCAGCTGGCGGCGCAAGGCTGCATCAAGCAACACCACGAAGGCCGGATAGCTAAAGAGAAGAAGGCGCTGCACGCTTGCGCTGATGTACAAAAGAGCACCCATGTCGGCGAGCCCGCCAGCATAGTAACAAATGACTCCGACCACGGCCGCGCTCGCTACGCCTTTGATGCTCGCACCGACAATGTCGTGGCGGCCATACTTGGCAAGCGCAAATACCCAGAAAACCGGCGTCGCGAACATCATGCGGAGAAAAAGTACGGTCGGAAGGTCGAGCCCTTCGGCGTAGAGCAATTTCGCGGCGATACCTTTGCTCGCCAACGACACCGCCGCCACCAACACCAATGCAACGCCGATCGTGTCGCTCCGGTCGCGCACGAGCGGTACCGGGCCGCCGATACTCAAGCCTCCGCCCGCTTGACCATGGGGCCGGCCGGAGCGCCGCCGAGAATATGGGCGTGGAGATGCGGGACTTCCTGGTTGCCGTCGCGGCCGTTGTTGATGATGACCCGGTAACCGGGTTCGGCAAGACCGAGGGTCTTGGCAACGGCGCCGACGGCGCAGAAGAAACCGCCGACGCTCGGGGCCGGTGCGGTGGCGGTGAACTCATCGAGCGTGACGTAGGGCCCTTTCGAAATAACCAGTACGTGCACGGGCCGCGCCGGACGAATATCGTAAAATGCAAGCGCGTGTTCGTCTTCGTACACTTTTTTACACGGCAATTCGCCGCGCAGGATTTTCGCAAACACGTTGTTGCCGTCGTAGGTCATCTCCGCCTCTCAATTCTTGCGCGCCCGCTTTTCGTCGTGGCCAGAAATGCCTTCGCGACGTTCGAGCTCGGTCGCGACCGCTTCGGGCGCAATGCCCGCACCGGCCCAAAGAACGAGGAGATGGAAAAGAAGATCGGCGCTTTCCTTGACCGTGGCGTCTTTGTCGCCCGACGTGCCGGCTAGAGCAGTCTCAAGTCCTTCTTCGCCGACTTTCCTCGCCGCTTTGGCGCACCCGGCTGCGAGCAACGAGGCCACGTACGATGTAGTCGGATCGGCGGATTTCCGCTCGTCAATGGTTGCCGCGAGGCGCGACAGGACATTCGTCAACGCCGCAATGCCGCGCGCGCCGGTCGTCGGCATGCCTCATATCCTTTCGTTCGATCGTTGCTATTTCGCTAGCAGATTTGCCACGCGCTGTCACTTGATCGGACCACTAGATCGTTAAGCGCACCGGGATTCCAGCCGCGTGAAGAGCGGCCTTGGCATCGGCCACCGAATACTCGCCGTAGTGAAAGATCGAGGCAGCCAGCACCGCGCTCGCGTGCCCGTCGCGGACGCCCTCGACCAGGTGAGCGAGCGTGCCGACCCCGCCCGAAGCGATCACCGGCACCGAAACCGCATCGGCAATGGCGCGGACGAGTCCAACGTCGTACCCGGCGCGGGTGCCATCGCGATCCATCGAAGTGAGAAGAATTTCGCCGGCGCCCAAGTCAACCATCCGTTGAGCCCAGGCCACGGCTTCAAGCTCGGTCGCTCGGCGACCGCCGTGCGTGAACACGGCATAACGCCCCGGCGCGGTCGCCTTCGCGTCAATTGCCAAGACGATGCACTGAGTGCCGAATTTCTCCGCCGCCTCGCGCACGAAGTCAGGGCGTTCGACAGCCGCCGTATTGATCGAGACCTTGTCCGCGCCGGCGCGCAGTAACTTGCGAATATCCTCGACCGTACGTACGCCGCCGCCCACGGTGAGCGGCATGAAACATTGCTCCGCCGTGCCGCGAACAACGTCGTAGATGGTGTCGCGGTTTTCGTGGCTGGCGGTAATATCGAGAAAGCAAAGTTCATCGGCGCCTTGTCGGTCGTAAACCTTGGCTTGCTCGACCGGATCGCCAGCGTCTTTCAAATCGACGAATTTGACGCCTTTGACAACTCGCCCGCCCGCGACGTCGAGACAGGGGATGATGCGCGCTTTGAGCACGGTTAGGCCGCCGCACGCAGCGCGGATTCGAGCGTTACTCGACCGTCGTAGAGTGCGCGACCAATGATGACGCCCGCGATGCCGGTCGTCTCCACTCTTCGCAGCGCCAATATGTCGTCGATCGAGGCAACGCCGCCAGACGCGATCACCGGAATATTCGTTTCCCGGGCGAGATCGGCAGTCGCTTCGACGTTGACCCCGACCTTGGTACCATCTCGATCGACATCGGTATAAACGATAGCCGCCACACCGACCTCGGCGAAGCGGCGCGCAAGGTCGACCGCAGTCCACTCGGAGAGCTCGGCCCAGCCTTCTACCGCGACACGGCCACCTTTGGCATCAAGCGCAACTGCAATCCGGTTCGGAAAAAGGCGGCAGGCGTCGACGACGAGCGCGGGGTTTTTTACTGCTACCGTGCCGAGGACGACGCGAGCGACGCCCATACTCAGCCAACGCTCAATCGCGCCAAGGTCCCGAATGCCACCGCCGACTTGCACCGGCAAAACAACCGCCGCGATGATCGACTCAATTGCCGCTGCATTAACGGCCTGGCCGGTAAACGCGCCGTCCAGGTCAACGACATGGAGCCAGGCAGCGCCCGCCGTTTCAAACGTTCGCGCCTGTTGCACGGGGTCCACGTTGTAGTAGGTCGCGCGCTCAAGATCACCCTGATAAAGCCGCACACACGCGCCGCCCTTAAGATCGATCGCCGGGTAGACGATCATTGTTCTTGATCGAGCATCTTGAAGTAGAAAAATCCGGCGATGTATTTGCCGTCGACGAACGCGTAGCGCGGCTTGGTGCCCCAGCGGACGAACTTCGCGCTTTCGTAGAGACTGATCGCCGCTGTTTGCGTTTCACGTACGTCGAGACTCAGCATCTTGTAGCCGCTGCTGCGCGCGTGATCGCTAACCCGCTCCAACAATCCACGCGCCAGACCATGGCCACGCGCGTATGGAACAACGAAGAACGCTGTTATCGTACCGTTGAAGGCCCCGGCTTCGTTGTTCACCGCCGGGCGCACTAGTTGGCAGGTACCGACGATGGCGTTATCGAGTCGAGCGACGAAGAGCTCGCGTTCCGGCACCAGCAATACGCCGCGCCAGTATTTTTCCACCATCTGGCGCGACGGCATGTTGATCCAGTCGAAGCCGATACTGACAGCGATTGCTTCTTCGGTCGCCTCGCAAAGCGCATCGAGATCACCTGGGCGAAATTCGGTCAGCCGCTCGATCTCGGTCTTGTTTGTCACGGGCGCCACCGGAGAAAATTCGCGATCAACTGCAGGCCAGTCGCTTGGCTTTTTTCCGGATGGAATTGCGTGCCGACCATATTGTCGCGACCGATCATGGCCGAAACGCGACAACCATATTCGATTGACGCGAGCACGTGGCGGGCCTCGCGACACTTCATCCGGTAGCTGTGGACGAAGTAAACATGGCTGCCACTGGCAATGCCGGTCAAGACCGGATGCGCCGGCAACCTGAACGCAAGGTCGTTCCAACCCATGTGCGGAACCCGCAACCCGCCCGGGACACCATCTTCGGGCGCGGCGTCGGCCGCAGGCTCGATCGCGACAACCTCGCCCGGAATCCAGTCAAGACCCGGATGGTCGCCATGTTCGCGCCCGACCGATGCCATCAGCTGCATGCCAACGCAAATGCCTAGAAACGGCCGGCCACGTTCGATCACGGTCCGATTGAGGGCATCGACCATCCCCGGGAGACGTTCGAGACCTCGTCGGCAATCGCCGAACGCGCCGACCCCCGGGAGGACGATACGGTCGGCGTTGGCGAGGTCATCGGGCGTGGTACAGAGGTCGATCGTCGCTTCGATCCCGCTTTCGCGCGCAGCGCGCTCGAACGCTTTGGCGGCCGAGCGCAAATTGCCCGACCCATAGTCGATGATAGCGACGTTCATGGCACTAACTATCAGGATTGGCGGCGACCCAACGATCGAAAAATCGGGCTTCAGCTTCGCCCCGATTTCGCGCAACGACGAGACCAAGATCGCGCCAGCCCCTGTGTGCGAGCCACTGACGCCTCCAGTCGTTCGACTCAAACCCGATCCAGACCAGCAACGAAACGCCGATCAAGTCCAACAAAAATTGATCGATCCGGAGCAGCTGCGAAGCTCCTCCGATGCAACCGACCAGCAAAAAGAGCCCGGCCGCAATCCACCACATTCGATGCCAAAGGGCCCACGGGATTGTCAGCAAAAACGAGAACCAATTGAATCCATCGGCGATCAGGACGATCGATTCACACGAATCGGGTTCGCCGGCGATGGCCCAAGAGGGCGTCTGATGCACTGTATACGTGCGCATGGGCAAGGCGTCTGCTCGCGCTATTTGAGCGTTCCGCCGAGAACGCCCTTCGTCGACGGCACGACATCGGCCTGACGTGGATCGAGGGCGACCGCGACGCGCAAAGCGCGCGCCAGTCCCTTAAAACACGACTCGATGACGTGGTGGCTATTGACGCCGTAAAGATTCTCGACGTGAAGCGTCATCCCGGCAGTCTGCGCCAGGGCGTGGAACCATTCCTTGAATAGCTCGCTGTCCATTTCGCCGAGCTTTTGTCTATGGAGCACAACCTTCCATACCAGGTACGGCCGATTGGAAAGATCAAGCGCCACCCGGGTCAGTGTCTCGTCCATTGGGATCAGGGAATCGCCATACCGATTGATTCCGCGGCGCTCGCCCAGCGCCTCGCTCAACGCTTGGCCAAGGGCAAGCGCCGTGTCCTCGCTGGTGTGGTGCTGATCAATGTGAAGGTCGCCTTCGGCCTTTACCGTCAGATCGATCAGCGAATGGCGCGCCAGCTGCTCGATCATGTGATCAAGAAAGCCGATCCCGGTCGAAACGTCGGCGACGCCGGTTCCGTCAAGGTATACCGCTACCTTGATTTTCGTTTCACGCGTTTTCCGCTCGACGCTTCCTTTGCGCAGTCGCTGGCTCATGGCAGCTCCAACGGGCATCGGCCCGATCTTCGAAAGCGCCGTCACTTAGCATGAATCGCTCCCGCGCCACACCCCCAGAAAAGACGTCGGGCTCGTGGCCGCAGCCCCCGCGATCTGCTATCCCTTTGGAACTTCAATACCTATATGTCTCTGACGCATCGCTGCAGCGAACGTCCGGAAAGTCCATGAGCGAATCATTTCACGGCACCACTATTCTCTCGGTGCGCAAGGCGGGTCAGGTGGTAATCGCCGGTGACGGTCAAGTGACGGTCGGTCAAACCGTTCTCAAGACCAAGGCGCGAAAAGTGCGCCGGCTCGCTGGCGGGCGCGTGATTGGCGGCTTCGCCGGCGCGACCGCCGATGCCTTCACTCTGTTCGAGCGCCTCGAGTCCAAGCTCGAGAAGCACGGCGGTCAGCTTACCCGCGCCTGCGTCGAGCTCGCCAAAGATTGGCGGACCGACCGGTTTCTGCGCCGGCTCGAGGCTATGATGGCGGTTGCTGACGACACCGTGAGCTTGCTCGTATCCGGAAGCGGCGATGTGCTCGAACCCGACGACGGCCTGATCGGAATTGGGTCCGGCGGAAATTTCGCGCTCGCCGCGGCGCGAGCGTTGATCGACCGCTCCGACATGGATGCCGAGACGATCGCCCGACGAGCGATGGATATCGCCGCGGACATTTGCATTTACACCAATCGCGAAGTCACTGTCGAAGCGTTGGGCGGTTGACTCGGCATGTCGCAAGTAGGTTCGATGGCCCCCGACACGCTTCCCCCGGCGCTCACCGCCAAGTCGTTCAGTCCGCGTGAGATCGTTTCCGAGCTGGACCGCTACATTATCGGCCAAGCCGACGCCAAGCGTGCGGTCGCGATCGCTCTTCGCAACCGCTGGCGCCGCCAGCAGCTACCAAGCCCGCTCCGCGAAGAAGTTCAGCCCAAGAATATTTTGATGATCGGGCCGACCGGAGTCGGCAAGACCGAGATTTCGCGCCGACTAGCCCGCCTGGCGCAGGCACCATTCCTCAAGGTCGAGGCAACCAAATTTACCGAGGTCGGCTATGTCGGCCGCGACGTCGAGCAAATCGTCCGCGATCTCGTCGAGATATCGATCGCCATGACGCGCGCGGCGTACCGCAAATCGGTCGCCGCGCGCGCTGAACTCGCCGTCGAAGAGCGTATCCTCGATGCTCTCATCGGCACGACTGCCAGCTCCGACACGCGCTCGTCGTTTCGCAAGAAGCTGCGACAGGGAGAGTTGGAAAAAAAAGAGATCGAGATCGAAGTCGCCGAAGCCGCAGGCGCGCTTCCGACGTTCGAAATTCCCGGAGTGGCCGGCGCTCATATGGGGATGGTCAACATCAACGAGATCTTGGGCAAGGCGTTCGGCAACCGGACTGCCCGCCGCCGGGTGGCCGTCGAACGAGCGCGTGTGGTTCTGCTCGGCGAAGAGAGCGACAGGCTCCTCGAGCCGGATAAAGTGACCCGAGAGGCGATTCAGAACGTCGAGCAGAACGGGATTGTGTTTCTCGACGAGATTGACAAGATCGCCTCTCGCGGCGAGATGCACGGCGCCGATGTGAGCCGCGAGGGAGTGCAACGCGACCTTCTGCCGCTGATCGAGGGAACAACCGTCGCGACAAAACACGGACCCGTCAAAACCGACCACGTGCTGTTCATTGCCTCCGGTGCGTTCCAAATGTCCAAACCCTCGGACCTCTTGCCCGAACTGCAGGGGCGGCTCCCGATCCGCGTTGAGCTCAAGGCCCTGACGCGCGAGGATTTCCGGCGAATTCTGACCGAGCCTGAAGCGAGCCTCATCAAGCAGTACACCGCTTTGTTAGCGACCGAGGACGTGACGCTCGCGATCACCGACGACGCGATCGTCGCCATCGCCGACCTGGCCGCCGAAATCAACGGAGCGGTCGAGAACATCGGCGCGCGCCGGCTGCACACCGTGCTGGAGCGGTTGCTCGACGAAGTCAGCTTCACCGCGTCGGATCGTTCCGGTGAATCGTTCCGGATCGACGCGGAGTACGTCCGAAAGCAGGTCGGTCCGCTCGCGAAAGACGTCGACTTAAGCCGGTTTATCCTTTAAGCGACCGCGGTTTGACTTTTCTCGGCGAAATCCGCTCGTTGGTCGAGAGAGCGCTGTTCACGACTAAAAATCGCTGCCCGACGGTGTAGGCCGCGGCAATCCCAACGAAATA
>SHVV01000055.1 GCA_009694095.1 Alphaproteobacteria bacterium
CCCGTTGGAGCGCCATCTTCGTCCTCGTGGCGATTGGACTGCTCGGCTCATTTCAGATCGGTAAGCTTCCCACCGCCATTCCGAATTTGCGCCACGATCTCGGGCTCTCGCTGATTGCCGCTGCCTGGGTGGTTTCGATGCTGACGACGACAACTTCGACGCTCGGCATGGTCGCCGGGGTCGCGAGCGATTCGCTCGGTCATCGGCGCGTGTTGCAAGGTTCGCTCCTTGGTCTTGCCGCCGGCAGCGCGTTGGGCGCGCTCGCCACCGACGGGGCTTTTCTTCTCGCGACTCGTTTCGTTGAAGGCTTGTCGTTCTTGGGTCTCCTGGTGAGCGCCCCATCGCTCCTGCTCAGGGCGACGCCGGCTCGCAGCCAACCGTTTATTCTCGGACTATGGAGCGCGCGTACGCCGCTCGGCATGGCGATCATGATTGTCATCTCGCCACCGCTGCTCGACGCCCTCAGCTGGCGCGGCGTTTGGTTCGTCAACGCAGCGCTCGCTCTGCTTCTGCTGGTCTGGGCCGCGGTTGCGACACGGGCGCTGCTCCCGACCACTGTGCCGGCGCCCGGGCGCATGTGGAGCGACTTCAAGCTCGCGTTGGCGCGGCCAGGCCCTTGGTTTCTCGCACTCGCGTTCACGACTTATGCGGCGATGTGGATGGCGGTCATGGTGTGGCTGCCGACCTATTTGATCGACGAGGCCGGGTGGGCGACGGCGACCGCGTCGTACTTCACGGCTGCCGTCGTCGTGGCGAACGTGCCGCCGAATCTTTTGTGCAGCACCTTGATCGCCCGTGGCGTCCCGACCTGGTCGCTGATCGCGCTTTCGTCGCTAGCGATGGGCGTCTCCGGCTTCGGTATGTTCGCGCCCGAGGTTCCGGGCGCGTTCAAGCTCGGGCTTGCACTCGCTTTCTCGTTCCTCGGCGGCTTTCTCCCCGGTGCGATCATGATTTCGCTACCCGGCCACGCGCCCTCGCGCGAGCAGTTGGGCGCGGTCAACGGCATCATCGTGCAGGGCTCGAATTTCGGACACTTGGCCGGCCCGCCGCTGCTCGCCGCCCTTGTCGGAGCATTTGGCGGATGGGATAAGTCGGGCTGGTTCTTGTTGCTGGCAGGAGGCGCTGGCGCGGTGCTCGCGCTCGGCGTCCGATTCGTGGAGAAAAAGACATGACGATCACTCCTTCATCCGCTGGCAAAACCCGATGGGATATTGTCGTTCTTGCGGTCCTCGCCGGCGTTTTCGCGGCGATGGAAATCGGCAAGGTGCCGCCGGCGCTCGGAGCGCTCAAGACCGAATTCGGGGTCGGCCTCGCCGCGGTCGGGTGGGTCGCCTCGATCTTCAACGCGCTCGGCGCTGTCTTGGGACTCCCAGCTGGGGCGATCAGCGACACGCTCGGGAACCGACGACTGATCATCATCGGCTTGGCCCTGGTCGCGCTCGGCAGCCTGCTCGGCGGATTCGCCGATTCGCTGGTGCTGGCGCTAGCGACGCGGACTCTCGAGGGCTTAGGCTATCTCGCCATTTTGGTTTCCGTCACCTCGCTCATCGTCGAGGCGACGAACCCCAAAGACCACAGCCTGGCGCTGGGGATATGGAGCACATTTCTTCCGATCGGCTTCGCATTCATGATGGTGCTCGCGCCTTCGATCATGGATGAGATCGGCTGGCAGGGACTGTGGTTCGTGAATGCGGCGCTTGTCTCCGGCTACCTCGTCGTGTTCGTCCTCGGCACGCGCGACCTGACAAACCTGCCGAATGCGCGCGGCTCTGTTGCGACGCTGGCGATCGGACAGGCTTTTCGCGTCATCACGATGGCTGGACCGCTCGTTCTCGCGCTTTCTTTCGTCACCTACTCACTGCAGTGGTTCGGCCTGTCGTCGTGGATGCCGACGTTCTTCACCGAGGTGTTGGGGAAAAGCCTCGGTACCGCCGCGTTGCTTTCGGCTTTGGTCGTCTTCATGAACGCACCGGGAAATCTGTTCGGCAGCTGGCTGCTTTCGCGCGGTTATTCGAACTGGAGCCTGATTGGAGCCGGATCGGCGATCATGGGGGTGCTCGCTGTCGCCATCTTCAGCGACGGCATCGCGCCCGATGCAAAGTTCTGGCTGGCGCTTGCCTTCTCGTTTTTGGGCGGCGTCGTGCCGCCGGCAGTGTTCGCGGCCGTCCCGAGCCAGACGCCAACCCCCGCCCACGTCGGCTCGGTTTCGGGCCTCGTCATCCAAGGCAACAACATCGGTTTCTTGCTGGGAACGCCGATCTTCGGCACCGCGGTCGAATGGAGCGGGCATTGGTCGATCGCCGGCTGGCTCATCCTCGCCCTCGGCGGCGCCGGCGTGCTCGTCGGCGTCGCGTTTCGACCACTCGAAGCGCGCGCGGCGGCGCGTTAACCGGCCGACTTCCCGCTTGTCCCGATCGCCTTCAGCGGATCGACGTGGTCGAGGCCGATCGCCTCGGCTACCGCGTCGTAAGTGATGGAGCCGCGGTGGACGTTGAGGCCGTTCAGAAGATGGGGATCGTCCTTCATTGCCCGCGCGTAACCCTTGTCGGCCAACGCCAGAACGAACGGTAGCGTGGCGTTGTTGAGCGCTTGGGTCGCGGTGCGCGCGACCGCTGCCGGCATGTTCGTGACGCAATAGTGGACCGTGTCATCGACAACGTAGGTCGGATTGGCGTGGCTGGTCGGCCGGCTGGTCTCGAAACAGCCACCCTGGTCGATCGAAACGTCGACCAATACGGAGCCGCGTTTCATCTGCTTGACCATCGCCCGGGTGACCAGCCTCGGCGCGGCGGCACCCGGAATGAGTACCGCACCGATCACAAGATCAGCATCGAGCACGCACTCCTCGATGGCATCGACGGTCGCGAACCGTGTCGCCATCATCGTGCCGAACTGTAGATCGAGGTCGTAAAGCCGGCGCAGGCTTTTATCGATCACCGTCACTTTGGCTTCAAGGCCCATCGCCATGCGCGCGGCGTTGGTGCCGACGATGCCGCCGCCTAGGATCACGACATGCGCCGCCGGCACGCCCGGCACCCCGCCCAATAACATACCGCGTCCGCCGGACGTCATTTCGAGACAGCGCGCGCCGACTTGGATCGACATTCGACCCGCAACCTCGCTCATCGGCGTCAGCAGCGGCAGGCCGCCGCGATCGTCAGTCACGGTTTCGTAGGCGATCGCGATTGCGCCCGATTCGACCAGCGCCTTGGTCTGTTGCAGATCGGGCGCCAGGTGGAGATAGGTGAACAGAATTTGACCGGGTCGGATCAGTTTGTATTCGGACGCCTGCGGTTCCTTGACCTTGACGATCATGTCGGCTCGCGCCCAGATTTCGTCGGCCGAGGCGATCTCAGCCCCAGCGCGGCGGTACGCATCATCCTCGAACCCGATCGGCGCACCCATGCCGGCCTGAACGACGACACGGTGGCCGTGATGCTTCGTCTCGCGAACGCTGGTCGGCGTCATGCCGACGCGGTTCTCCTGCCCTTTGATCTCCTTGGGACTGCCGATCAGCATGGCGATCCTCGGTGCTTGGCCGGCAACATGGGGCGCCGAGCGCGGCGGTCGCGAAACATTATTCCACCGTTTTCAATACATCGCCGATCGTCGACACGATACGGTCGATCTCGGCGTGACTGATGATCAGCGGCGGCGAGATAGCAATGATGTCGCCGGTCGTACGAAAAAGCACGCCCTTGTCAAAGCACTTAAGAAACGTATCGAACGCGCGCTCGGTCGGCCGACTTTGGCGCGGCTGCAGCTCGATACCGGCAACCATCCCGATGTTCCGGATATCGATCACGTGGCGAGCGCCTTTGAGCGAGTGAACCGCATTCTCGAAATACGGCGCGATCTTGGCCGCCCGCGCAAACAAATCTTCCTTGCGATAAAGCTCAAGCGTCGCAAGACCGGCGGCGCAGGCGAGCGGGTGGCCCGAATAGGTGTAGCCGTGAAAAAGTTCGATCGCGCCCTCCGGCGCCGCTTTCATGAAGGTCTCGAATATCGACTTGCGCGCGATGACGGCACCCATCGGCACCATCGCGTTGGTCAAGCCCTTGGCGCAGGTAATCAGGTCGGGAATGACGCCGAAACGTTCGGCGGCGAAGGCCGCGCCCAGGCGGCCAAAACCGGTGATCACTTCATCAAATATAAGCAGAATGCCGTGTTTGTCGCAGATTTCGCGCAACCGCTTGAGGTAGCCTTTGGGCGCAACCAAGACCCCGGTCGAACCCGCCATCGGTTCGACGATGACGGCCGCGATCGTCGAGGCATCGTGCAGGGCAACCAGGCGTTCCAGATCGTCGGCCAAGTGCGCGCCCCATTCGGGCTCGCCGCGGCTGAACGCGTTGTGCTCAAGGTTGTGTGTGTGGCCAATATGGTCGGCGCCCGGCAAAAGTGGCCCGAAGGACTTGCGGTTGGCAACGATACCGCCGACTGCTAATCCACCGAAGCCGACGCCGTGGTAGCCGCGCTCGCGACCGACCAAGCGAAAGCGCGAACCTTGGCCGCGCACTTGATGGTAGGCGACCGCGATCTTGAGCGCGGTGTCGACCGCCTCGGACCCAGAGTTGGTGAAAAACACGTGATCGAGATCCGCAGGAGCAATTGCTGCGACCTTGGCCGCAAGTTCGAATGCCGCCGGATGGCTCATTTGGAATGCCGGCGAATAGTCCAGCGTTTCGACCTGAGCTTTGACTGCATCGACGATTTCGTCGCGGCAGTGACCGGCGTTGACGCACCAAAGCCCAGCGGAGCCATCGAGGACTTCGCGGCCGTCGCGCGCCTTGTAATACATGCCTTTGGCCGAAACGAGCAGCCGCGGCGCCGACTTGAATTGCCGGTTGGCCGTGAACGGCATCCAATAGGCTTCGAGATTGTTCGACGAAACTTCTGTGAGGCTGGCGGCAACCGGCATGATGACGCTCCGGAAAATCGAATCTGGAGCCCGAGGCTAACAGAAAAGCGCCGCCGTATGGATCGGATTCCCGATGCTCAAAGGCCAAGCTTCAGGCTGCGCGAGCGAAATAGAGATGCACCGGCCCCTGAATGGCCTTGAGTTCGAAAGCGCCGGCATCATCGAAATTCACGCGCTGGCCCTGGCACAACTCCCTCACGATGTTCGACACGAGCACGTGGCCCGTTCGCAACTTGTCGCAGATGCGCGCTGCGAACTGGATGGCGACCCCGAAGATGTCGCCGTCTTCTTGAATAGGCTCGCCCGTATTAATGCCGATCCGGACGTTAACCGGACACTGCGGGTTCGCCTTGTTTTGCTCGGCGAACCCAGCCGCCATCGCGAGTCCGACTTTAACGCCGTCGGACGGAACGCCGAAGCGTGCCATGATGCCATCGCCCGTGTGCTTGACTTCCTGGAAGTTGAAACGGCGTAAAATGTTGCGGACGATCTCGTTGTGCTTGCGAACGACCTCTTGCACGCCCTCGTCGCCCAATTCGTGAGGCATCTTGATCGAGCCGACGAGATCCGTGAACATCACGTTCCCGAGCTTTTCCTTCCCAGCCTCTTGCGCCGGTTTGTTCAAGAATTCGAGCGCGCCCGAGAGCATGCCGCCAGAGCCCTTGGCGCTACCGGCGGAGAACTTCTCGATGGCGTCGCCACCGGCCCGGAACATCTCGGCGTACTTGGGTTCAAGCAAGTACTCTTCGTATTTTTCGTTGAACTTTTTGGCCACATCTGGGCTCGATCCGAGCGCAGCGACGGTCCGACCCAGCATTTCAACGAACTGATCATGGCTGAGATGGCCCTTGCGCGAAGCCGCTTCCGCGGCACCGGCCAGGTACAAGTGGCAACCAAACTTATTGAAGCTGTCGAACTTGAAGTCCTTGGTCGACAATTCTGCGAGCGAGGACTCGAGAAATGTCATCCGTTCCAGCATCAACTCCTTGTAGACGCGATCTTCTGCCGCTGGCGCTGGCTCTTCTTCCGGTTGCTCGGGTTCGGGCTCCGCTTCCGGATCAGGCTCCGGCATTTCGGCGAGAGAATTGACCTTTTTCGCTGCCGGAGTGACCTTTTCCGGCGCGCTGCCACCGACTCGCATGAAATCGAAATCCGAAGGCCGGATCAGAATAAAGCTGAGCGTGCCGGCACAGCCCAGGAACGATACCGCGAATACGACCCACAGCATCGAAGGTTTTCCCTTTGCCCGCACTCAAGTTAAAGTTCGCGAGGTATACGTAGGTCGTTAGAACCGCGAACGCGAGGCTCGTAAGGCCGATCAGGAGTATCTTGTAGATCAAGCTTAAGTCCCAGTCGCAGCGCCACGACCCACGGTTTGAGGATACGGGCGCCGGCCTTCTTGAAAGTCGCACCGATCGCTGGTGACGCTCTATCTTTGGGTGGCCCCGTTTTCGATGTCTACAAAACCCAGGACCCGATACTGAAACTCGCTCCCGCTACCCTGCCGCCGCCTTTGCCAGTGCTTTTGTCTTCGTTTTCTTTCGCACTGTTGTAGACCGTGCTTTCCTTGATGGGGTTGGCATCTTCATCGCAGGTTTCGCGGACAACCTTTACGGCGTCAACACCTGGTTGTTTCGAGAGTTTCTTGCCTTCGTCGATCGCTCGTTCGCGCTCGTTTGGGCCGTAACGCGAATCAAGGACCCAACGACCCGCCGCACGGGTGTAAATCTCGTACGAGACTTGATTAGCCATCAGCCCTACACAAAATACCCGCGCAGATGTCGCGACCGCTTCGTTCGGCCCCATCTTTGACAGCTCTCACAGCGCGCGTTGAATATCCGAACACGCCAGACTTGCCGACGGTTAATCCACTCCCTTGGATTTCGCTCCGTTGTCATTGATTGATAATATTTTTTGAAGCGAACGGGTTAGCATGGCGCCTGCGCCCACGCCCATCAATTAGGATGAATCCCAGGCTCCGCGGTTCAGGCGATACGGAAGGCGATCTCTTGGCCGCGCAAGATCCGCCGGCAGTTGTCGATCGCGACCTCGAGGCTACGTGTTAACGTTTCCGGAGTTAGCCACGCGATGTGAGGAAAAAATACCACATTATCCATTTTTAACAATGGGTTGCCTAACTCAACCGGTTCAACCGAAAAGACGTCGAGACCGGCCGCCCGGATTTGACCGGAGCCGAGGGCGGCAACAAGCGCGGGTTCATCGACGAGTCCGCCACGGGAAGTGTTTACGAAAACAACCCCAGGTTTCATTCGTGCAACTGCAGTCGCGTCAATGAGTTTCACCGTCCCGCTCAGCAGTGGGAGATGAAGCGATATGATGTCCGCTTCGGCGAGCAGGTCGGGAAGTTCGCGCCAACGCGCCAGCGCGTCCGGCTTCATCGTCCGTGCCGAGTAAATGACGTCGGCGCCCATCACGCGCAGAATCGGCGCGAGCATACGGCCCACCGCACCATATCCCACCAGCCCAACCACCTTGCCGGCGAGTTCGCCAACGGCATCGTAAATCGCTGGGTCGAGCGACCAGCCCTGCCCTCTCCGCGTCGCTTGATCGAAAGTCGGCAATCGGCGCAACGCCGCCAACATCAACAACAGCGTCGTTTCAGCGACGGCACGCGTATTGGTGCCCGGCATATTGGCGACTTTGATACCGCGCGATTTTGCTGCTTCGAGGTCGATGGTATTGACGCCGACGCCGATCTTCTGGATGAGCTTGAGCTTCGGCGCCTGCGCGATGATTTCGGCCGTGATCGGACGCAGCACGTGGAGGAGCGCATCGGCATCGGCCATCAGCGCGAGAAACCGCGCCATATCGCCTTCCGGGCAGGGCGTGATGCGCAGCCCGTCTACCGAAAGGCGCGCGAGTTCGGCGGCCAGCGCCGGGCCCGCATCGAACTGGAACACCACGTTCATGCCGTTCCCCTCCGCAATAGAGCGAGGCCGCTTGCATTCGGCGCGCGGCCTCGATAAAGCCGATCGACTTTAGCACGAAGGATGACCGCCGCCGTGGCTCCGCCCTCCGTCCGATCGCCGGCCCCGTTCCCCGAGCGCGCCGAACTGGAACGAGCACTTGTCGGCATGGGGTTGCTTGGCCTTGGCGAGCATCCGGTGTTCGAGAAACTGACCGGTGGCGTATCGTCCGATATCTGGCGCGTCGAGTTGACGCGCGGACCAGCCTGCATCAAACGAGCAGTACCGAGGCTCCGGGTTAAGGCCGATTGGCGCGTGCCAGTCGAGCGCACCAACTACGAATGCGGATGGATGAAGGTCGCGGCTCGGACCGTGCCAAACGCCGTTCCGGCGATCTGGGGCCAGGACGAAACCGCCGGCCTATTTGTCATGGCCTTCTTCGATCCCGCGACCCACCCGTTGTGGAAAGAACAACTGCACGCCGGCATCGCCAACCCGTCGACGGCGGCAGCGGTCGGGGAAACAATCGGGCGTATTCACGCCGCTACAGCGGACGACGCCGCGATCGCGGCCGCGTTTGATACCACATACATCTTTTTACCGCTTCGCCTCGAAGCCTATCTGCTCGCGACCGCGCGCGCGCACCCCGACCTCGCGACGACGATCGAGAGCGTGGTCGAAACGACCCGCACTACGCGCCGAACCCTGGTGCATGGTGACGTCAGCCCAAAGAACATCTTGGTCGGACCCGACGGCCCAGTATTTCTCGACGCCGAAGGCGCTTGGTTCGGCGACCCGGCATTCGACGCTGCCTTCTGCTTGAACCATCTGCTGCTCAAGTGCGTGTGGACACCGGCGTGGACAGCGAGCTTTCTCAGTTGCTTCGACGCATTCGCACGCGGATACTTCGCGCAGTGCTCGTGGGAACCGGCCGCCAAACTCGAAAAGAGAATTGCGCGGCTATTGCCGGGCCTCTTCCTCGCCCGGGTCGACGGCAAGTCGCCGGTTGAGTACATCACCACGGACACCGACCGAGACCGTGTGCGCCGCACTGCGCGCCTTTTGCTTGCGAATCCGACCGACCAACTGGGCGACATCCGCGCCGCGTGGGCGTCTGAACTTCATTCCTCTCGTTGATGGAAGAACCGATGTCTGCCAGCCGCATTGAACGCGTCGTCGGCCGGCAAGTCTGGGACTCGCGCGGGCGGCCGACCGTCGAAGTCGAGGTCGCGCTTTCCGGTGGCGCGCGTGGCACGGCGATCGCGCCAGCCGGAGCCTCGACCGGAAGCGGTGAGGCGCTCGATCTTCGCGACGGCGGCAAGACGCTTGGCGGCTACGGGGTGGCGCGCGCTATTGAAAACGTCAACGGCCCGATTTCCCAAGCGATCGTCGGCCGCGAAGCGACGGATCAGACCGCCATTGATCGAATACTGATCGAACTCGATGGCACGACGAATAAGTCGCGCCTCGGCGGCAATGCGACGGTTGCAACGTCGATGGCAATCGCCCAGGCGGCGGCGGCGGCGGACGGCGTTCCGCTCTGGCGATACTTGCGCGGCGACGCCCACGCAATCATGCCGTTGCCGCAGATCCAGATTTTTGGTGGCGGCGCGCACGCGGCTCGACGCGTCGACTTGCAGGACTTCATGATCGTCGCGCTTGGCGCGCGTACTTTCGCCGAAGCTCTTCGGATGACGGCCGAGGTCTACCTCGCTGCCGGCCAGTTGATGGCCGAACGCGGCGCGCTGCAGGGCGTTGCCGACGAGGGCGGCTTCTGGCCCGCATTCGCTGGCAACGACGATGCGCTGAAAACGCTGGTGCGCGCGATCGAAAACGCCGGATTTGAACCGGGGGTCGATATCGCCATCGCGCTTGACATCGCGGCGACGCAGTTCTACCGCGATGGCCGCTACCACTTCGATCGCCAGATCCTCGAGTCCGATGCTCTTGGCGACCTCCTGCTCGGCTGGCTTGATCGCTACCCGATCATCTCAATCGAAGATCCACTCGCCGAGCACGACGTCGCCGGGTTCAAGCGCTTCACCGCCGCCGCGCGTGACCGGGTACAAATCGTCGGCGATGATTTTCTCGTCACCAACGCCGAACGCGTAGGCGCCGCGGTCGGCAACGGTGCGTGCAACGCCGTCCTCATTAAGCCCAACCAGGCCGGGACGTTGACAGAGGCCAAAGCAGCGTTCGATGCAGCCCGAGTTGCGGGATGGAATACGATTGTATCCGCGCGCTCGGGCGAGACCGAGGATGTCACCATCGTCCATCTCGCGGTGGGCTGGGGCGCCCCCGAACTCAAGGTGGGTTCCTTCGCTCGCTCCGAGCGGATGGCAAAGTGGAACGAAGGTCTTCGGATCGAAGAAGCGCTTGGCCGCCGTGCCGCCTTGGCTCGCCCGTTCGAGCGTTTTGGCCGTCGGCTGTAAGTCGCACTCGGCGTGTCTTTTCGGTGCCAGCGATCTATAGTTATACTGGCTGCGACGATAATATCCGCGTTATTCGTAAGCCTTTAGCGCGGCAACACGAGGTCGGAATTCATGGGTGAGCGCTCGTTCAAGAAGGAGATCGCGTCGCTGCGCTTGGGCGAAGGCGATACCTTTCACGGCGAAGGCATCCTCGCCGTCACCAAGGCGCTGCTGCAGTCCGGCGTGAGCTACGTTGGCGGCTATCAGGGCGCGCCGGTTTCCCATCTGGTCGACGTGATGGCCGACGCCAACGAGCTGCTCGAAGAACTTGGCGTCCACTTCGAGGCCAGTGCGTCCGAAGCATCGGCCGCCGCCATGCTGGGCGCCTCGATCAACTATCCTCTGCGCGGTGCTGTGACGTGGAAGTCGACCGTCGGCACGAATGTCGCGTCCGACGCGCTCGCCAACGTTGCATCGGCCGGCGTCAAGGGTGGCGCCGTCATAATCCTCGGCGAGGATTACGGCGAAGGCGCCTCGATTATGCAGGAGCGCACCCACGCGTTCGCGATGAAGTCGCAGATTTGGCTGCTCGACCCGCGACCTAATCTGCCGATGATCGTCGATATGGTGGAAAAATCGTTTGAGCTTTCCGAGGCAACCAACACGCCGGTCATGCTTGAGCTTCGCATTCGCGCCTGCCACGTCCACGGCTCGTTCAAGACCAAGGCCAACCGGCCACCGGTGTTCTCGCGCAAACACACGATCGAAAACCCGGACTTCGACTACGGCCGGATCGTGCTGCCGCCGTCGACCTATAGCCAAGAAAAACACAAGATCGAAGTTCGGCTGCCGCGGGCGATCGAGTTCGTGAAGCGGGCCAAGCTCAACGAAGTGTTCGCCGGAAAATACGACGATATCGGCATTATCGTTCAGGGTGGGCTTTACAACTCGGTGATCCGGGCGCTCGGCGACTACGGTTTGGCGGACGGTTTCGGCGCGACCGACGTCCCGATCTACGTCATGAACGTCACCTACCCGATCATCGACGATGAAATCATCCGTTTCTGCGTCGGCAAGCGCGCGGTTCTGGTGGTCGAGGAGTCGCAACCGGAGTTCATCGAGCACGCGGTCCACGTCGCCCTCCGGCGCGCCGACGTGCAAACCAAAGTTCTCGGCAAGGGACCGCTCCCGATGGCGGGCGAGTACACGCTCGAAGTGATTCTCACAGGCATCGCCCGGTTTCTCGAAGGTGCGGTACCGCGTGGCGTCGACCTCGCCTTCGTCGGGCGCACTCACCAGGGACTTTTGGCGTCCAAGAAAAAAGCCGCCGAGCTGCTCGGCGGGCCGGTACCGCCGCGACCGCCTGGCTTCTGCGTCGGCTGTCCCGAACGGCCGGTCTTCAGCGCCATGAAACTGGCCGAGCGCGAAGTCGGCCAGTTCCACATCGCCGCCGACATCGGTTGTCACCTGTTCTCGACGCTGCCGCCCTTCAATATGGGCAATACGGTGTTGGGCTATGGCTTGAGCCTGGCGTCATCGGCCGGCGTGGCGCCGTCGATGAGCCGGCGCGTCATTTCAGTCATGGGCGATGGCGGTTTCTGGCACAACGGCCTCTCGTCGGGCGTCACCAACGCCATCTACAACAAAGACGACTCGGTCCTCGTCATCATGCAGAACGGTTACAGCTCGGCGACCGGCGCCCAGCACCTACCGTCGTCGACCACCAACGCCAAAGGCGAGTCGCTGTCGGGCACCATCGAGGCGGCGCTTCGCGGATTGGGCGTGAGCTGGATCAGGACACTCCGCACCTATGGCGTCGCGAAAATGAAGGACGCACTCAAAGACGCGCTGACGACGACCGAGAGGGGTCTCAAGGTCATCATCGCCGATGGCGAATGCCAGCTCGCCCGTCAGCGTCGTATCCGACCGCTGATTCGTAAGCAAATCGCCGCCGGCGATCGGGTGGTGCGAACGCGGTTCGGCATCGACGATGACGTCTGCACCGGCGATCACTCGTGCATTCGGCTCTCAGGCTGCCCCTCGCTCACGATCAAGGCCAACCCTGACCCGCTCAAGACCGACCCGGTCGCCCACGTCAACAATGAGTGCGTCGGCTGCGGACTTTGCGGCGAGGTCGCGCATGCCGCGGTGCTCTGTCCGTCGTTCTTCCGCGCCGAAATCGTTCAGAATGCCTGGCTCGCCGACCGGCTCCTCGACCGTCTTCGCGCCCGCGTGATCGGCTGGTTCCAGGTCGATCGAACGACAGCCGCGCAAAGCGCGGACGCTACCGCGGTCTGACTCGTGAACGAACGGCCCGTCACCGTTCTTATCGCAGCGCTCGGTGGCGAGGGCGGTGGCGTCCTCGCCGATTGGGTGATCGCGGCGGGCGCAGCGGCCGGCTATCCGGTGCAGGGCACCTCGATCCCGGGCGTCGCGCAGCGAACTGGCGCCACCACGTACTATGTCGAAATGCTGCGAACCCGAATCGCCGACCTCGGCGGCCGAACGCCGATCTTCGCGCTGACGCCGGGCCCAGGTTCGATCGACGTGATGGTCGCCTCGGAACTGCTCGAAGCCGGGCGGGCGATGCAAAACGGCTTCGTCAACCCCGAGCGCACAACGCTGATCGCTTCGAGTCATCGCGTCTACTCAATCCTCGAGCGCACGTCGATGGCGGACTCGCGCTACGACGGCAATCGCGTGCTCGCGACCGCCGCCAAGCTCGCGAAACGGGCGCTTTTCTTCGACATGGAGGCCGCGGCCAAGGCGAGCGGCAGCGTCGTTTCGGCAGTGCTGTTCGGCGCGATCGCCGGCAGCGGCGCGCTGCCGATCGGCCGCGAGATATTCGAAAAAGTCATCTGCGATTCGGGCTTCGAGATCAAAGCCAACCTCGCCGGCTTCGCCACAGGGTATAGCCAGGCCGTCGCCGCGCTTGCAGTCCCGGCGCTAGCCGACCCCGACAAGCGCTGGCGATCGATGCCGGCGCGGGCGGGGCCGTTGCTCGATCGAGTCGCCAAGGACTTCCCCGCCGACGTGGCGCCGATCGCGAACGAAGGCATCGCGCGTCTTTGCGAATACCAGGACGTGGCCTACGCCCGGCTCTATCTCGACCGGCTCGATACCGTACGGGCGCTCGAAACCGAGGGTGGCCACAAGCCTCTAGCGCTCACCCGCGAAGTCGCGCGTCATCTCGCGGTGTGGATGGCGTTCGAAGACGTCATCCGCGTCGCCGACCTTAAAACCCGCGCCGCCCGCTTCGCGCGCGTTCGAGCTGAGGTCAACGCCAAGCCCGATGAACCGATCCGGATCGTCGACTACCTAAAGCCGGGGATCGATGAAGTGACCGCAATCATGCCGCCGGCGATTGCGGAGCCAATTTTGCGCTGGGCGGAAAAACGGAAGTTGATCGATCGCTTCAACGTCAGCCTCTACATCCGTACCACGTCGATCACCGGCTTCCTGCTGATGTGGATACTTGCGCGGCTCAAGGGCCTACGCCGACGAAGCCTTCGTTTGCGCGATGAAATGGCGATGCAGGAGCGCTGGCTCGACGCCATCCGGGCGACGGTGCCCCGCGACCATGCGGCCGCACTCGAAATCACCGAGTGCGCGCGATTGATCAAGGGATACGGCTCAACCTACAAACGCGGGCGCACCAATTTCCTGCGTATCTTCGATGCGGTCGTCGCCTCAAGCGCGCTGCCGCCGGCACGGCTCGCAGCGGCCGTGAAGCAAGCGCGCGCCGCCGCGCTCGCCGATCCAGACGGCAAGACGCTCGCCAAAGCGCTCGCCGAGATTGGCAACAACGTCCAGCCAGTGCATAAACGCGCCGCCGAGTAACTCCCTCCTGCTCAGCCCCCCCCTCGGATCCCGCCCGCCAACGACGACAACCATGACCGATACCGCAAAAATCATCGACGAGCTCCTCGCACGCTCTCTGCTGCCAGAAACCCGCAATGACATCGAGGAATACCGCCACGACCTGCTCAAGGGCCACCTCGATCGCGGCGATGAACGTTATGTTCGCGCCTTGCACGCACGCTTGCTCGGCGGCGGCGGCGAGCCGCCGCCGTTAGTCGAGGAGCCCTCGATCGATGAACTCGAGGACGAAATCGCCGAACTGAGACAGCAGCTCGCCGAGCGGGACCGGCGGATCACAGAGCTCGAGCAGGAGATTGCCGCCCTCCGCGCCCCGAAATCTTAAGCTGACACTGCCGGCTATCGGCCGCCGCCCGCTTCGGGCGCCGCGGCGCCCCTTGGTTGACATTCGGATTATATTTCTATATTTCTCGAAATATGGAAATTAAAAGCACGATTGCCGCTTTGGCCGCCTTGGCGCAAGAAACGCGCCTCGCGATCTTTCGCTATCTGGTGGTGGCGGGCCCGGTGGGTGCGCCCGCAGGAAAAATCGGAGCGTTATTCAAGATGCCGCTCTCGACGCTCTCGTTTCACTTGAAGGAACTCAAGATCGCCCGCTTGCTCGAAAGCCGGCGCGACGGCCGTTCGCTCATCTACGCTGCCAACTTCGCGACCATAAACCAGTTGCTCGGCTATTTGACCGAGCACTGCTGCGCCGGAAGCGCTTGCGCACCGGCCGTTTCACAACCCAGCCGCAAAGGAGCCGCACGATGAAACGTCTGCACGTAACGCTCGCCGTCGGCGACATCGCCCAGTCGGTCCAGTTCTATTCCGCGCTGTTCGGCGTCAAACCCTCGGTCGCCAAACCCGAATACGCCAAATGGCTGCTCGACGACCCGCGCGTCAACTTCTCGATCGTTCCGGGCGGCAGCAAGAAAGGCGTGCACCACTTGGGCATCCAGGTCGAGACGAGCGAAGAGCTCGACGAGGTGATGGACCGCTTCGCCGCCGCCTACGCCGACATGATCGCGGAGGAACGACATGAATTCCGCGGAAACTCTGCTCGGCCGACTTGGCCAAGCGGCATCGCCGCCGGGTCGTGTACAGCGACCTCATGGCGCTCGACGACCGAACGCTCAAGGACATCGGCATCACGCGCGGCCGTATTCTGGCCCTGGCCATCAGTGCGGCGAGCGATGACGCCGCTGCAGGGCACGATCGGAGCCGGGCACCTCGAATGCCGGCCGTTCCGCCGCCGAGCACGAACGACAACTGGTCGGCCCCGCGAGCTGGACGCCGGCGCGCCAGGTAGGTTTACGGCTGCTGATAGGCGAGCGGGCGGCCCCCCGCGCCGTGCGTTCAGAACAAGCCGCTGATGCGGCCGGCCGAGTCGACGTCGATGGCGTTGGCGGCCGGCACCTTGGGTAGGCCGGGCATCGTCATGATGTCGCCGCAGATCGCGATCACGAACTCGGCCCCGGCCGAGTAGCGTACGTC
>SHVV01000056.1 GCA_009694095.1 Alphaproteobacteria bacterium
CGAACCGCGCATGGGCGTCGATTTGCTCGGCCGAATAGTGGTCCCTCGCCATCACGGCGAATGCACGGGCATGCAACGCGACAACGTCTGCGCGATCATCGGGTGTGTAAGGACGGTGGCACAGCGCCAGCCGGTCGGTCGCGGTATCGGTCATGTCATAGGCCTAGAATAACGCGGCTTCTTGGAGAACGAACGATGGCTTCGCCCACGATGCTCGCCGGCGCAAGCGGCTACTCCTACAAGGAGTGGGGCGGAGCATTCTATCCGGAAAAGATTCGCCCCGACGCCATGCTCCGCCACTACGCCGAACGCCTGCCGACGGTCGAAATCACCAAAACATACTACCGCATGCCCAAGCCTAAAATATTGACGGCATGGGTGGAACAGACGCCAAAGAGTTTTCTCTTTGCCGTTAAAGCTTCACAACGAATTACACATCTTTCGCGGCTGAAAGCCGAGAGCGCCGCCGCTCTGCTGGCGTTCCGCTACCGCAACCTGGAGGCGCTCGGATAGCAATGAGGACCGGTTCTGTTTCAGCTACCGCCGCTCATGAAAAAAGATCTGCCACGTCTGGAGGAGTTCCTATCGCTTCTTTCCGCCAACCGAGGCGCAGCGTTCGAGTTTAGAAATGAAACCTGGTTCGAAGACGACGTCTACGCAGCGCTCGCGCGCTCCGCCGCTGCACTCGTTTTATCCGAGCGCGAGGACAACAAACCGCCGCCGCTCGTCAGGACGGCGCCCTGGGGCTATGCGCGCCTTCGCCTCGAAACCTATTCAGACAAAGATTTAAAGGCGTGGGCTGATCGGCTTGCCGACGAACAGTGGAACGAAGTCTACGTCTATTTCATGCACGAGCCGACGGCACCGGAGTACGCGACAACGTTAATGCGGTACGCAGGATAGATCGGCGCTGGCGCACTGCGACGCCGCCCTTCGGCATCGATCGTGATCCGCGCTGGAACAACCGACGATCGTGGCGGGCCGGCGATGAGCGTGATAGTCTCTCGTCGCTGAACGTTCAGGGAAGCCGGTGCGGCGAGGAATCGTCAAGGCTGGCGCTGCCCCCGCCGCTGTATGGGTAAGGTCTCAGGCAGGCTGCCACTGGAGCAATCTGGGAAGGCGCCTGGGACCCTCGACCCCGAGCCAGGAGACCTGTTCGGCCGTTTCGCTAGTCGCCCTCGGAGGGAGAGCCGGGCCATGGTTGTTGCGCCGCTCAACGTGGCATCCTCTGCCCGAGTGGTCCTTGTTTTGGGGGGCGCGCGCTCGGGTAAGAGCGCGTTTGCCGAATCCTTGATCGCCGCTCGTTGTGGCACGGCGATTTATGTTGCGACCGCGGAAGCCGGTGACGCCGAGATGGCGGCGCGAATCGCCGCCCATCGCGCGCGCCGGGGGAGGACCTGGCAAACGGTCGAGGCACCGATCGAACTCGCGGCGACGATTGAACGAGAATCAAGGTCGGGAAATCTAATCCTGGTCGATTGTCTGACCCTTTGGATGTCGAACTTAATTGGCCGCGCCGCCGATCCAGCAACCGCGGGCGATGCGCTCGTTACCGTCCTTGGCCGCGCCCGAAATCCCATCGTCCTCGTCAGCAACGAGGTTGGGCAAGGCATCGTGCCAGAGAATGCGCTCGCGCGCCGTTTCGCCGATGATCTCGGCTACCTGAATCAGCGCGTCGCCGCTGTCGCTGATGCGGTTTTTCTCCTCGCCGCCGGTCTACCGCTCACCCTCAAGAAACCGAGTATGGCCACATTGCCATGAACACCAGAACGAAGATCCCCGCTACTGTCGTCACGGGATTCTTAGGCGCAGGCAAGACCACGCTCCTGCGCCATTTGATCGCGACCGCGAACGGTCGTCGCCTCGCGATCATCGTCAATGAGTTCGGCGACATCGGCATCGACGGCGCGCTACTGCAAGCCTGCGCAGCGCCGGGCTGCGCCGAGGACGACATCATCGAATTGGCGAACGGCTGCATCTGCTGCACGGTCGCCGATGACTTCCTGCCGACGATCGAGAAGATTCTCGATCGCCCGGTTCCGCCCGACCACATCATCATCGAAACCTCGGGCCTCGCCTTGCCGAAGCCGTTGCTGAAAGCATTCAGTTGGCCCCAGATTCGCTCGCGCGTCACCGTCGACGGCGTGATCGCGGTCGTCGATGCGCCGGCCATAGCAGCCAATCGCTTCGCCGCCGACCCGGCCGCGGTCGCAGCCGGTCGCGCGGCGGACGGGTCGATCGATCACGCGACCGAACTCGCCGAACTTTTTGCCGACCAACTGCAGTGTGCCGACCTCGTTATCCTCAACAAAACCGATCTCGTCGATAGCGCGGCGCTCGCCGCGATCCTGGCACGGGTGCGGGGCGGGATGCGTGAGGGAGCGAAAGCAGTCACGGCTTCGTACGGCGCCATGCCACCCGCCGTCGTCCTCGGTCTCGCAGCGCGCGCCGAGGACGATCTCGCTTCGCGGCCGTCCCACCACGACGATGAAGACGGCGAGCACGGTCACGACGCTTTCACCAGCTTTGCGATCGATATCGCGCCGATCACCGATCCTGCAATTTTCGCGGCCCGGGTCGGGTCTTTGTTCGCCAACTTCGACGTGTTGCGCGCCAAGGGATTTCTCCGTGTCGCTGGCAAAGACATGCGCTTGGTTGTTCAGGGCGTCGGCGGCCGGGTCCAACACTACTTTGATCGCGCGTGGCGGAACGACGATCCACCTTGCGGCACGCTGGTCGTGATTGGCACGAGCGGTCTTGCCCCGCAGCCTATCTCCGACGCGCTCCAGGGTTGCTAATGCACCTCTTGGCCGCGACGGCTGGGGCGATCGACGACGGCACCCAGGCCGTTGACCTCGATCAGACGCCGGGCGCCATCGTCTTTCTTTCCGCCGCGGATTCGGAGTTAGCACTGCTGGCTGCGGCAAAAGCGAGCCTCGGCGATACCGTGCCGACGCTCCGGCTCGCCAGCCTACTTGCGCTCGGTCACAACCTTTCGGTCGATCTGTACGTCGAGAAAGTAGTCGCACATGCCCGGCTGGTGATCATGCGGCTCCTCGGCGGCGCCAACTATTGGAGCTACGGCCTCGAACAGGTAACCGAAATCTGCCGGCGAGGCGGGATTGCGCTCGCGGTCATCCCCGGCGACGATCAGCCTGACGATGCGCTAGCCGGCCACGCGACGCTACCAACCAAAGAGTCCCATCGCCTGTGGCAATATCTGGTGCATGGCGGCAACAGCAACGCGCGTCAATTCCTGCGTTACGCCGCGAGTCTCGTCGGTCGTGAATCGGAATGGATCGATCCGCAACCGATCCTGCGTGCGGGACTTTACTGGTCCGGCATCCAGGCGCCCGATCTAGCCGCGCTCAGAGGCGCGTGGGGCGCCGGGCGACCGGTCGCAGCTCTACTATTCTATCGCGCGTTGCTTCAAGCTGGAAACTTGGCGCCGATCGACGGTCTCGTCGCGGCCTTGAGCGAGCGTGGCATCAACCCGATGCCGATTTTCCTCGCAAGCCTCAAGGACCCGGTCTCCGCAGCGACCGTACGAACGCTCTTTAGCGCCGTCCGTCCCGATCTCATCCTCAACACCACGGGGTTCGCCGCGAACGCGCCCGGCCAGCCATTCGCGACGCCGTTCGAGGGCGTCGATGTTCCGGTCCTGCAGGTCGTTTTCTCCGGCGGCTCGAGCGCGGCTTGGGTATCCGGCACTCAAGGGCTCGGCGCGCGCGACATGGCGATGAGCGTGGCTCTTCCCGAGGTCGATGGCCGGATCGCGACCCGAGCGGTTTCGTTCAAGGTAGAAGCTCGTTTCGACGCCGCGACCGAGACTTCGATCGTTCACTACGAACCGGTGCCCGACCGAATCGCCTTCGTCGCCGAGCTGGCGAAAAACTGGGTCGCCCTCGGCCGAACGCCGCCAGCGGAACGGCGCGTCGCGCTGATTCTTGCGAACTATCCGATGCGCGACGGCCGGCTCGGCAACGGGGTCGGCCTCGATACTCCGGCATCCGCCGTCAATGTCCTCGGCGCGCTCCGCTCTGCCGGCTACGGCGTCGCCGATATTCCGGCAGATGGGCTCGGTTTGATGCAAGCGCTCGCGGCCGGCCCAACCAACCACCTTCGCGACCGTGCCGCACGGTCCGGCGGCGAGATCCTGGCACTCGATCGCTATGCCGAGTTTTTCTCGACCCTGCCTCGCGCCGTCCAGGACGCGATCAACGCGCGTTGGGGCGCACCCGAGAGTGACCCCCACGTCGAGAGAGGTGAATTTCGCCTCGCTCTCCATCGTTTTGGCAACGTTGTTGTCGGGATTCAACCGGCACGTGGCTACCACATCGATCCCACCAAGTCCTACCATGATCCGGCGCTCGTGCCGCCGCACGGTTACTTGGCGTTTTATGCCTTCCTGCGCCAGCACCTGCGCGTTCACGCAATCGTTCACCTCGGCAAGCACGGCAATCTCGAATGGCTTCCCGGCAAGGCCGTCGCGTTATCCGAAGCGTGCTACCCCGAGGCTGTGATGGGGCCGCTTCCACATCTCTACCCGTTCATCGTCAACGATCCGGGCGAAGGCAGCCAGGCCAAACGGCGAGCAAGCGCAGTGATCATCGATCATCTGATGCCGCCGCTCGCCCGAGCCGAAAGCTACGGGCCGCTGCGCACACTGGAACAATTGGCCGACGAATACTACGAAGCCGCCGGTGTCGATCCGCGCCGCCTCAAAGTGCTGCGGGACGAAATCCTCGCACTCTGCCGCTCGACCGGGCTCGATATCGACCTCGGTCTGACCGCCGGTGCCAATGCCGATCTCGACGCTCAACTCGCCCAGCTCGACACCTATCTCTGCGAGCTCAAGGAGCTGCAGATCAGGGACGGGCTACATGTCTTCGGCGAATCGCCGAAAGCCGATCTACTATCGGCGCTTATCGTCGCGCTCACGCGCTTGCCGCGCAATGCCGGGGCCGGCGGCGATCAGTCGCTCACCCGAGCGCTCGCCCGCGATCTTGGCCTTGATGGCTTCGACCCGCTGTCCGCCGATCTCGGGGAGACCTGGGTTGGGCGGCGGCCAGCCTCGCTCGCGACCGGCGCCGTCTGGCGCACCGCCGGCGACACCGTCGAACAACTCGAGCGTCTCGCCCTCGATCTCGTGGCTGGCCGAGCGAAGCCTTCTGCCGATTGGAACGCAACCAGCGCGGTACTGGACGAAATCGAGCGCACGGTACGACCGGCGCTCGCCTGTTCGGGCGCTGCTGAGATCGCCGGCCTTCTCGCGGGCCTCGACGGTCGCTTTGTCACCCCCGGCCCGTCGGGTGCGCCGTCTCGTGGGCGGCTCGACGTGTTGCCGACGGGGCGTAACTTCTACGCCATCGATCCTCGGACGGTGCCTACTCCAGCAGCCTGGACCCTCGGCTGGAAATCGGCCGGCCTGCTGCTCGATCGGTACGTTCAGGAGCACGGCGCTTACCCGAAGCACTTGGCGCTATCGGCGTGGGGCACCGCCAACATGCGGACTGGCGGCGACGACATCGCCCAGGCCCTAGCCCTACTCGGCGTACGCCCCACATGGGACAGCGCCTCGCGCCGCGTGACCGGATTCGAGATCCTGCCGCTCTCTCTGCTCGATCGGCCGCGGGTCGACGTCACACTTCGCGTGTCGGGTTTTTTCCGTGACGCGTTCGCGGCCCAAATCGATCTGTTCGATTCGGCAACGCGCGCGATCGGCTCGTTGGCTGAACCGGCCGCCATGAATCCGCTTGCGGCAAAAGTCGGGGTCGACGCGACGCAGCTTGAGCGCGCCGGCATGCCCAAAGACGAAGCTCGCCGCCGTGCCAGCTACCGCGTTTTCGGCTCGAAGCCCGGAGCGTACGGGGCAGGCCTTCAAGCCTTGATCGATGAACGCGCCTGGACGAGCGACGCTGATCTCGCGCGCGCTTACGTTGCGTGGAGTGGCTACGCCTATGGCGGCGGCGCTCACGGCGTCGCCGCGCACGACTTACTCACGGACCGTCTCGGTGCCGTCGAGCTTGTCGTCCACAATCAGGATAATCGTGAACACGACCTACTCGACAGCGACGACTATTATCAGTTCGAAGGCGGACTCGCGGTCGCCGTCAAACTTGCGCGCGGGGTGCGCCCGGCGATTTATCACAACGACCACTCGCGACCTGAAAACCCCAAGATTCGCACGCTCGAAGACGAGATCGCGCGCATCGTCCGCGCCCGCGTCGTCAACCCGAAGTGGATCAAAGGCGTGATGCGACACGGTTACAAGGGAGGTGCCGAAATGGCCGCGACGGTCGACTACATGTTTGCGTTCGCCGCGACGACGGGCGCCGTGCGCGATCATCACTTTGACGCGGTCTACGACGCTTATTTCGGCGACGCCGACGTCGACTCTTTCCTCCAACGCTTCAATCCCGCGGCCCGGCGCGAGATCGCCGAGCGCCTGATCGAAGCCACCGAACGCGGTCTGTGGCGACCGCGATCCAACACCGCGCAGCCGACTCTGGCCGGGATCACTGAACGCGGAAAGGTCGAAGCATGACCGATCCGATGGACGAGGATTTCAACCGCCGCGCCAACGAGAAGTCGCGACACCGGAAAGCGATGCGTGATCGCATGCTCTCGACCAAGACGATCGAAAAAGGACTGCTCATCGTTCACACTGGTAAGGGTAAAGGCAAGTCGACCGCCGCGTTCGGACTGGTGCTGCGCGCGCTCGGCAACGGCATGCGCGTCGGCATCGTCCAGTACGTCAAGGGCAAATGGGGGACCGGCGAGCGGCCGGCGCTCGAACGCTTCAGCGAGCTCGTCACCATTCGCACCATGGGCGAGGGCTTCACCTGGGAGACGCAGGACCGCGCCCGCGACATCGCTGCGGCGCGCGCCGCGTGGGACGCGTCGAAAGCGATGATCGAGGCATGTCGAGCGATGCCGCCAGCTTACGACTTGATCCTACTCGATGAACTTAACATCGTTCTACGTTACGACTACCTGAATCTCACTGAGGTGGTCGCGTTTTTGGCCGATCGCCCGAAGAACCTCCACGTGATCGTTACCGGGCGCAACGCAAAGGCCGCTCTCGTCGATGCGGCCGATCTCGTCACCGAAATGACGCTCGTCAAGCACCCGTTCCAAGTCGGCGTCAGGGCGCAAAAAGGCATCGAGTTTTAGGGGAAATGCGATGAAGAAGACAGGAGTGCTCATATGTGGCCATGGCAGCCGCGATGCAGACGCGATCCGCGAGTTCCAGGCGGCGGCGCGCGGCATCGAGACCCGTCTTCCGCAATATGCGGTGGAAAGCGCCTTCCTTGAGTTCGCTACGCCGATCATTCGCGAGGGACTCGATGCCCTGCGCGCGCGCGGAGTCGAACACATCTTAGCCGTTCCCGGCATGCTATTTGCGGCGGGTCACGTCAAGAACGACGTGCCTTCGGTTCTCAATACCTATCGCGCCCAGCACGGTGTCGACATTACGTTCGGCCGCGATCTTGGCGTCGATATGAAACTCATCCGGGCTGCCGGCGATCGCATTCGAACGGCGCTGTCGGTCGCCAGCACCGACATACCGTTGGCAGAAACCGCGCTCGTCGTGGTCGGCCGGGGTACCTCCGATCCCGACGCCAATTCAAACATAAGCAAGGTCGCTCGTCTGTTGTGGGAAGGCTTTGGCTTCGGCTGGGCCGAGACGGCGTATTCCGGAGTCACCTTTCCGTTGACCAAACCGGCGCTCGAGCACGTCGTACGCATGGGGTACAAACGCGTTTTGGTATTTCCTTATTTTCTCTTTACTGGAGTGCTAGTGAAGCGCATCTACCGGGCTTCCGACATGGTCGCCGATGAGAATCCCGACATTGAATTCATCAAGGTTCCCTATTTGAACGATCATCCGTTGGTGCTCGACGCCTTCGCCGAGCGGGTCCAGGAGATGCTCGTCGGCGCCAACAACATGAACTGCTTGATGTGCAAGTACCGTGAGCAGGTTCTAGGCTTCGAAGGCGAAGTCGGATCGGCGCAGGCTAGCCACCATCACCACGTCGAAGGCGTTGGCACGAACGCCGGTCGGACGCCGAAGGCGGAGCAAGGTGCCAACCGCAACGGCGACGCTCATCGCCACGACCACGACCATCACCACCATCACGACCACCGGGACCATGGGCACGGGCGTACGCCCTACCCGCACGCCGCGCATCCGCTCGGGCCGGTGACGCTCGATCCGGAGGAAGTCGGTGACTAGTCCGGTGTTCGATTATCTCCAGGACCCGGCGGAAATCTACCGCCGATCCTTCGCGATAATCCGAACCGAGGTCGATCTCTCCGGCCTGCGGCCATCGCTGGCCGATGTGGCCGTTCGTCTCATGCATGCGTGCGGTATGACCGACATTGTCGCCGACCTCGCTTGGTCCGACGACGCGGTCGAGCGCGCGAGTGTGGCGCTCGCGTCCGGCGCCCCCGTTCTCACCGACACGCGCATGGTCGCCGACGGTATTCTCAAAGACCGCCTGCCGCGACGGAACACCGTGCGGGCCCTCATCGACGACCCGCGCGTCGCCGACGAAGCCCGCCGCACAGGGACGACCCGCTCGGCCGCCGCGATCTCGCTCGCTGCACAGGACCTCGACGGCTCGATCCTCGCCATCGGCAACGCGCCGACCGCTCTGTTTCGACTTCTCGAGATCCTCCTAGCCGGCGCGATGCCGCCAGCCGCCATCTTGGCTTTTCCAGTCGGCTTCGTTGGCGCTTCGGAATCAAAAGACGCGCTCATCCGCGCCGACATCGGCGTTCCATTCATCACGCTCCGCGGCCGGCGCGGCGGCAGCGCGCTCGCTGCCGCCGCCGTCAATTCGATCGCGGGTTCCAATCCATGAACGAGACGACCACCCCGTGGCTCAGTATCGTCGGCCTTGGCGAAGACGGATTGTCGGGACTTTCACCGCTCGCGCACGCGCTCGTTAATCGCGCTGAGATACTGATCGGCGGGACGCGTCACCTCGCCATGATCCCGGCTGATTCGCGCCAACGTCTCACCTGGACGCGTCCCCTCTCGAAGCTGTTCGAACGCGTTGATACGCTGCGCGGGCGCCCAGTTTGCGTTCTCGCGACGGGCGATCCGATGGCGTTCGGCGTCGGCGTGAGCCTTGCACGGCGCATTCCGGTGAACGAGATGATCATCGTTCCGGGCGTCTCCGCGTTCAGTCTCGCCTGCGCCCGGATGGGTTGGCCGATCGCGGAGGCCGAAACGCTCACCATTCACGGCCGCCCGGTCGAACTTATCAACGCCGTGCTTTACCCCGGCGCCCGCATCATCGCGCTTTCGGCCGACGGTAAAACGCCAGCCATGATCGCCAAACTCCTATGCATGCAAGGGTATGGCGAGAGCCGCATGACCGTCCTTGAACACATGGATGGGGTCAACGAGCGCCGCATCGATGCGACTGCGGCGACGTTTGGCGCGGACGCAACCGCTGATCTCAACACTCTCGCGGTCCAATGCGTCGCCGCCTCAGGCATCAAAGCGATTGCCCGGGTTCCCGGTATTCCCGATGACGTATTCAGGCATGACGGGCAACTCACCAAGCGAGAAGTTCGGGCGACAACGCTCGCGGCACTTTCGCCTTTGCCCGCGCAACTGCTTTGGGACATCGGCGCCGGTTGCGGTTCGATCGCGATCGAATGGATGCGAAGCGCGCGCTCGACACGGGCGATAGCGATCGAACGCGATCCAGCGCGGGTTGCCAATATCGCCTTCAACGCAGGCAATCTGGGTGTGCCGAACTTGAAGATTGTCACCGGAGAGGCGCCGGCCGCGGTTGCCGGCCTAGAACGCCCCAATGCGATTTTCCTCGGCGGCGGAATCGCAACGCCGGGGCTGCTGGAGCGCTGCTGGGCCGAACTTGGATCACGCGGCCGCTTGGTCGCCAATGCGGTGACGACCGAGGGCGAAGCGGTGCTTATCGCCGCGCGCCAGCGCTGGGGCGGCGAGTTGGTGCGGATCGCCATCACGCGAGCGGAGCCGATGGGAGCGTTTTCGGGTTGGCGCGCACTCGCACCCGTGACTCAATTCGCGATTACCAAGGCCTAATCGTGGCACAAGCAGGGCATGGTGCCGTGTGGGGGCTCGGCGTGGGTCCGGGTGACCCAGAACTCATCACGCTCAAGGCTCTCAACCGCCTCGTTGCCGCCGACGTCATCGCCTACCCCGCCCCTGAATCCGGCGAAAGCTTGGCACGCCGGATCGCCGCACCGCATTTGCGCGGTACGCAGCCTGAAATCGAAATACGCATGCCGTTGACGGCCGGTCTTTTTCCCGCCGAGGCTGTCTATGGGCGCGCCGCGCGCGAAATCGGCAGCCATCTCCAGGCCGGACGCAACGTCGCCGTACTCTGTGAAGGCGATCCGTTCTTCTACGGCTCGTTCATGTATCTATTCGCTCGACTGGCCCAAGACTATCTGGTCGAGGTCATTCCCGGCATCACGTCACTCACCGCTGCCGCTGCCCGTCTCGGCGCACCGCTTGTAGCGAAGAACGACGTTCTCGCCGTGATTCCGGCTCCGCTCGACACCGGGGCGCTGGTCCGTGCACTGCAAGCGGCAGACGCCGCTGCGATTATCAAGTTGGGACGGCATTTCAAGCGCGTGCGCGACATCCTCACCGATCTCGGACTTGCCGACGACGCGCGCTATATTCAGCACGCGACAATGCACGAAGAGCGAAACCTGCCGCTGGCTGCCGTCGACCCGACCTCGGTCCCCTACTTCGCGATCATTTTGGTTCATAAGCGGGGCGTGGCGTGGCGATAACAAGACCCGCCGTTGTCGTCCTCGGACCGAGCGCGATGGCTGCCGCCCGAACGGTCGCGGCCGCATGCGATGGCGAAGTGCATGGACTCGTTGGCCGGGTCCCGGATGCCGATGTAGCGTTCGCATCAACTGCGGATCATCTGGCGCTGCTCTTCAACGCGCAATGTCCGATCATTGGCTTATGCGCAAGCGGGATACTGATTCGCGCCCTCGCACCGCTTTTGACTGAGAAAACAGCCGAACCGCCGGTTCTAGCGGTCGCCGAGGATCTTTCCGCGGTGGTACCGCTTCTCGGTGGGCACCGCGGCGCCAATCGCCTGGCGCTTGCGATTGCCGCGGCGACCGGTGCAACGGCCGCGGTCACGACCGCGAGCGACGTTCGGTTCGGCGTTGCGTTCGACGACCCACCGCCGGATTATCGACTGGCCAACCCGGAAGACGTCAAAGCGTTCGTCGCTGCGCTCCTCGCTGATGGTGGATCGGTACGGCTCGTCGGATCAGCGCCGTGGCTCGCCGCCTGTCAATTGACGTTCGCATCATCGAGCTCGATCTCGATCACGGTGACCGAGCGCGCCGTAGTCGGGACAACGGCGCACCTCGTTTATCACCCGCGCGTACTGGCACTTGGCGTCGGCTGCGAACGTGGCGCATCGGCCGCTGAAATGATCGCAGTGGTCGAACGAACGCTCGGCGAGGCTGGGTTGTCGCCGCACGCGGTCGCCGGCGTGTTCTCGCTCGATATCAAGGCCGATGAGCTCGCGGTCCACGAACTCGCCGCCCACTTGGACGTCCCGGCGCGCTTTTTCTCCGCCGAAGAGCTACGCGCCGAAACCCCGCGACTGGCGACACCCTCGGTCGCTGTATTACGCGAAGTCGGAGTCGCCGGCGTCGCCGAAGCAGCGGCACTGGCGGCGGCTGGTCCGGACGCGCACCTGATCGTGGTGAAGCGGAAGGGTACCCGGACGACCTGCGCGATCGCACAAACAGCCGATCCGTTCGATCCACTGAGCGTTGGCCGTCCTCGGGGTGAGCTCGCGATCGTCGGGCTCGGGCCGGGAGATGCACCAACCCGCACCCCGGCGGCGTCGGTGGCGCTTGCGGCCGCGGACGACATCGTCGGCTATCGAGGCTATCTCGCCCTCATTCCTCACCTGGGCAAAGCGACCCGACTGCACGGCTATTCAATTGGCGAAGAGGAACAGCGGGTACGCGCCGCGCTCGAACTCGCCAGTAGTGGGCGGCGCGTCGCGCTCGTCTGTTCGGGCGATCCCGGAATCTATGCGATGGCGAGCCTTGTTTTCGAGCTCCTCGATCGTACCGGTAATGCCGCGTGGCGGCGCCTGACCCTCAGTGTCGTGCCCGGAGTCTCCGCCCTGCAAGCGGCGGCAGCCAAGGCGGGTGCCCCGCTCGGGCACGATTTCGCCGCGATCTCGCTTTCCGATTTGTTGACCCCCTGGGCGGTAATCGAGGCACGGATAGTCGCGGCCGGCCAAGCTGATTTCGCGATAGCGTTCTTCAACCCAGTTTCTGTGCGACGGACGACCCAACTTGAGCGCGCGCGCGAAATTCTCCTGCGCACGCGGGCGCCGGAAACGCCGGTGATGATCGCCAAGAATCTCGGCCGCCCCAACGAAGCGTTCGACGTCGCGACACTCGAGTCGTTAACGCCGCAAATGGCCGACATGACGACCACCGTCATCGTCGGTGCGCGGTCGTCGCGGCGAATCGAAATCGCCGGCCGAACGTTCGTGTATACGCCGCGCGGCTACGCCGTTAGCACCGCACCGGAGGATGCGGCGTGACCGTCCACTTCGTTGGCGCCGGCCCGGGCGCCCCCGATCTCATCACGGTGCGCGGCCGCGATCTTATTGCGCGCTTACCGGTCATCCTCTACGCCGGGTCGCTCGTCCCGCGCGCGGTCTTGGATTGGGCTCCGGCGGGTGCCGAGATCGTCGATACCGCGAGTTTGACGCTCGATGAGATCGTGGATCGCATGGCGAGCGCGCATGCGAAGAATCTCTCTGTCGCCCGTGTTCACTCGGGCGATCCATCGCTCTACGGCGCGATCGCCGAGCAGATGCGCCGACTCGACCGGCTGCAAATTCCGTACGACGTGACGCCTGGGGTGCCGTCATTTGCCGCGGCGGCGGCGGCGCTCAAGCGCGAGCTGACACTCCCAGGGGTGAGCCAAACCGTCATTCTCACGCGAACGGCAATGAAGTCTTCGCCGATGCCGCCGCGCGAGGCTCTTACCGCGCTCGGTGCATCCGGCGCGACGCTCGTCCTTCACTTGTCGGTGCGCAACCTGGCGGCCGTGGTGCCGGCGCTGGTTCCTCACTACGGCGCCGATTGCCCGACCGCCGTCGTCTATCGCGCGAGTTGGCCGGACGAACAGGTGATTCGTGGCACGCTTGACGATATCCGCGCCAAGGTCCGTGCCGCCAAGATCACACGCACCGCGCTGATAATCGTCGGTCGCGTTCTGAAGGATGAGACGTTCGCGGCTAGCCATCTGTACGACGCCGATCATCGTCATCTATTTCGGCCGAACGCTGGCGGGCGTTCTTAGGCCAGCTAACGACTTGTGGATGCGGTCGAGCCAGCGGAGGGCCTCGCCGGTACTTTCAACCCGCTCGCCTAGGACCGCAGGCGGGCGCTCCACCATCACCACGGGCAAGCCAAGCTCTCGTGCAGCGGTAAGTTTGGCGTAAGTCCCGGCACCGCCGCTGTTCTTGACGATCAAACTGGCGATTCTAAGGTTCGACAGCAGCGTGCGCTCCTGGGCAAGCTCAAAGGGCCCCCGCCCCACGATCACGCCCGAATTCGCAAGCCCAAGGTCGGAAACGAAGCCATCGACGATCCGAACTAAGAACCAGACGTTCGGCTTTCCGGCAAACGGTCCCAGCTCCTTGCGCCCGGTCGAAAGAAAAACGCGCCGCCATTCTGGCCGAAGCAACTTTGCGGCGCCGGCGATCGTTGCGGCGCTGGCCCAACGATCGCCCGCGACCGCGGCCCACGGCGGACGTTGAAGCACGAGACGAGGTAGGTTCGCCGCCGTGCACGCTTTTGACGCTTGCGCTGAAATCTGTGCGGCGAAGGGATGCGTCGCGTCGATAACGCACTTCGTTGCCGACTCGTGGAGAAAACGCAGTAAGCCACCGACCCCGCCGAAGCCGCCGATGCGTAGACCCGGTAGTGGCGCTGGAGCGCGAGTGCGGCCGGCCAACGAAGTCGTGACGCAATAGCGCGGATCGGCCGCCGCCGCGACGGCGAGTTGGGCGGCTTCGGTCGTCCCGCCAAGGATCAGAATGTTAACAGTCCGCGACATCGTCAGGCTCGGCCAATGAGCGTGCCAGTGCGATCGAACACGACGATGTCGACGGCGGCGGCGCCGCCGAGGACTTCGGCGGCGGTGTGACGAGCGCGCGCCGCGACTGCATCGGCGAGCGGCAGCCCGAGCGTGCGTGCGTGCGAGAGAATGGCGCCGGCCGAGACGGCATCGCGCGCGAGCGCCACGTCCGCCTCGTTGCCGCCGACGTCGCGTAGTCGATCGGCGAGCCACGCCATATCGAGCGTGCTGCGGCCGGAGTGAAGGTCCAGTAGCCCCTGGCCAAGTTTCGCGAGTTTCGCGAACCCGCCGGCGATCGTGAGGCGCGGAATCGGGTGAGCTCGCAGGTATTTGAGCACCCCGCCGGCGAAATCGCCCATATCGATGAGCGCAGTTTCGGGAAGATCGAGAAGAGTTCGCACGGCCGCTTCCGAGGTCGAACCGGTCGCGGCGGCGATGTGATCGTGACCGGCAGCATGCGCGACATCGATGCCGCGGTGGATTGAATGGATCCATGCCGAACATGAGTACGGCACGACGATCCCCGTCGTACCCAAAATCGACAGGCCACCGACAATGCCGAGTCGGCCGTTGAGGGTTCGCTTGGCCATCGTTTCGCCGCCTGGCACCGAAATCTCGATCGTCACATCGCCGGGATCGCCATGAGAAACTACAATCGATTCAATGGCTTCACGCATCATGCGGCGCGGGGCGGCGTTAATCGCGGGCTCACCTACGGCAAGCGCAAGTCCGGGAAGCGTTACCGTCCCGACGCCTTCGCCAGCGTAAAAGACGATCCCAGAGCCAACCGGACCGCGCTCGACCCGGACAACGATCAACGCACCGTGGGTTACGTCTGGATCGTCGCCCGCGTCCTTGACGACCGCCGCTAACGCGCGCTCGCCATCGAATTCGGAAAGCGCTAGCGCGAAACTTGGCGTTTGACCATTTGGCAGCCGCACGGCGACCGGATCAGGAAAATCGCCGGTCACGAGCGCCGAATAGGCGGCCGAAGCAGCGGCTGTTGCGCAAGCGCCCGTCGTCCACCCGCGACGAAGCGGTCCGGCCGGTGGCGTTATGGTCTCTCGGTCATCGCTCATGGCACCACTATAGCAATCGGCGGGGCGTGCTACGCATTCGGACCGCGACCAGCTAAAGTCCGGCCATGATCGAATTGCCGTTCGAATTCCCCGAATTTTTACCGGGCTGGGTATGGCTGGCCGGCGCCGGGCCCGGCGACCCCGGCCTTGTGACCCTGCTTGCGGCGCACGCGCTCAGCCACGCCGATGTGATCGTTTACGATGCGCTCGTTGGCGAGGACGTTATGAAACTGGCGCGGCCAAGCTCTGTACGTGAATTCGCCGGTAAGCGCGGCGGTTTGCCGTCGCCGACGCAGCGCGACATTTCGCTCCGCCTGATTGATCT
>SHVV01000057.1 GCA_009694095.1 Alphaproteobacteria bacterium
CATTGATTTCGGCTTCGGCGATGAACCCGAGGTGCCCCATGGCGGCGAATCCAACGTCGGAGAGAGCGAGCTGCACGAACTGACCCTTGCCGGTCATCCGGCGATGGCGTTCGGCGGCAAGCAGTCCGATGACCGCGTGACACCCGGTGATGAGGTCCCAGGCCGGCAGCACATGATTGACCGGGCTGTCACGCCCTTCGTTCCCCGTCATGAAGGGTAGGCCTGTCGATGGATTAACCGTGTAATCGACCTCGGACGATCCGTCGCGGTTGCCGACGATATTGAGCATGATGAGATCGGCCCGTCGCTTCGCCAAGGCGTCGTAGGAGAGCCAGCCGGTTGCCGGGAAGTTGGTCAGGAAAAGCCCGGCGTTTTCCCCCGGCGCGGTGACGAGACGGGCAACCAATTCGCGCCCTTCCGGCTTGCGAATGTCGATTTGGATCGACCTTTTGCCCTTGTTTAGGCCGCGCCAATAGAGGCTCTGTCCACTTTTGGTCACCGGCCAGCGCGTATAGTCGAGTCCGCCGCCGATCGGATCGAAGCGAATAACGTCGGCTCCTTGTTGCGCCAACGTCATGCCTCCCAGGGGTGCGGCAACGAATGCCGAACCTTCGATGACCCGCATTCCCGCCAAAATTTTGTTCATTTTTTTCTTTTTATATCAATTTGCTAAACGACGTTGTTAACGTTGCGGCGGGCAGCCGACCTTCCTCCGACTTCTCGGGGAATAAACTGCAATAGCGCGTGTTTATAGTGCGGTGTTCAACTGACTGGAAAGCTGGACTGAATTGCTTACGCGATGCGAGAGTAGCGCTGTTTTGGATCCGACCGCCGATGTGGTGTCACGCGGCGTAGCGGAACCGAAGGATGACGCGCGTGGTGACGGAAAAAGAAGCGCTTATCGTCGAGCAGATTCCCAAACTCCGGCGCTATGCCCGCGCCCTGACCGGCAATCGGGCGGCAGCCGACGACCTGGTTCAGGATTGCCTCGAACGCGCGTGGGGTCGGTTCCATCTGTGGCAACCTGGCAGCAACATGCGGGCTTGGATGTTCACGATTATGCACAATTGTTTTGCCAACACGATGCGAAAAAACAAGCACCAGCGTGGCCTCGTCCCGATCGAGGAATGGTCGGCGGAAGCCCAGATCGCCCCGAATCAGGAGAACTCGGCGGAACTTCGCGGAGTAGCCGAGATGATGCGCCAGCTGCCGACCGAGCAGCGCGAGGTGCTGTTGTTGATCGGCCTCGAAGAAATGACCTACGCCGAAGTCTCCGAAGCGCTGGAGATCCCGCTCGGCACCGTCATGTCGCGGTTGTCACGTGGCCGCGAAAGATTGAGAGCGTTGATTGCGCAACCGAAGGCTGCAGGCGTCAGAGCCGTCGAGGAGTAGGCGCATGATGGGATACCCAATCAGCGAGGAAGAGCTGCACGGCTATGTCGATGGCGAGCTCGATGCTGAGCGGCGTCTCGAGGTTGAAGCCTATCTCAAGGATCATCCCGAAGAGGCAGTTCGCGTACGCGACTTTCTCGCTCAAAATCGCGCCTTCCACGCGCTCTACGATAGCGTGCTCGAGGAACCGCTGCCGCGCGGCATGGCCCAACCAAAACAGCCGCAGTTCGACGTTTGGGTTCCGCGCGCGGCCGTCGCGGCCGTTCTATTAACCGTAGGGGCTATTAGCGGTTGGTTCGGAAATGCGGCGTTTCAAGAGGCGACGGTTCCGACCAATATTGCGTCGCGCGCCGCTGTAGCACACGCGGTGTACGCACCTGAAACGCGCCATGCAGTCGAAGTTGATGCGATCAACGAAGAGCATCTCGTCTCGTGGCTCTCGAAGCGCATTGGGGTCACGCTCAAAGCGCCCAAGCTCGGCGAGGCGGGCTACAGCCTCGTGGGCGGCCGTCTGGTGCCAGCGTCGTCCGCGCCGGCAGCATATTTCATGTATGAGAATCGCGACGGCAACCGGATCACGCTTTACGTCCGAGCACGCTACCAGACGGAAAAGAAGATGAGCCTCCGCTATCGTTATCAAAATGGTATTGGCGTGTTTTACTGGTTGGATGAACGCCTGGGCTACGCGGTCGCCGGTGAGATGACACAGCAAGAGTTGCTGTTGATCGCGAAACTGATTCAGTCCGATTTCAACGACTAGTTTTCGGCTTGAGCGCCCGGCGCTAAGACGCGGTCGTGACGTTCATCGCATCGAAAATCCTCGGTTCACTGCTCCAGCCGAGCAACCTCGTGCTCTTGATCCTGGTGATCGGGGCGGGCATGAGTTGGACTCGGTGGCGTCGCGCAGGGCGCGTCCTGGCCTCGATTGCAACCTTCGTGCTCGTGGTCGCGACGGTGTTTCCGTTGGGCAGCTCGTTGTTGGCGGTTCTGGAGAGCCGATTTCCGCCCCTTCAATCATTGCCGGCCGAAGTCGACGGCATCGTCATGATCGGTGGCGTAACTTCGCCGGCGCTAACTCAACGGTGGGGCCAACCTTCGCTCAACGAAGGCGCCGAACGTATCACCGCCTTCATTGCACTCGCTCGTTATTATCCTGCCGCCAAGCTCGTGTTCACCGGCGGATCAGGAAGCCTGAAGCGGGGCGACTGGCGCGAAGCCGACGACGTGAAGCTCTTGCTTGAGCAGTTGGGATTTGACGTCGGGCGGGTCCAGTTCGAACGCGAATCGCGCAATACCATCGAAAACGCTCGGCTGGCGCTGGAGCTGGCGCGCCCAAACGCTGGCGAGCGGTGGCTGTTGATCACCTCTGCCTTCCACGTCCCGCGCGCAGTGGGTTGCTTCCGCACCGCCGGCTGGACGGATATCGTCGCGTACCCGGTCGACTTTCGCACCCAAGGCTCGATCTCGCTTTGGCCCGGATTGTCCTCCACTCTTGGAACGCGTTTACTCTCGCTCGACGAAGCAATCCACGAGTGGGCTGGACTGATCGCCTACCGGTTGATGAAACGCACCGGCTCTTTATTTCCGGCTCCATGAAGAACCGAAGCTTGCAGGTCGATCCGCGTTCGTGGCACAAGCGCGCGGTGACACACCGAATGTCGATTTTTCGTTCTACAACCCGACTGGCGCGCGCATCTTGCGCGGGCGCAATCCTGTTTGCCGGCCTAAGCTCTTCGGCTGGAGCCGCCGAGATCGACTTTGATTCCTGGCTTGCCGCGTTTCGCACCGAGGCTCTCGGGCGCGGGATCAGCCCCGCCACGCTAGCCTCGTCGTTCGAAAACGTCGAGCCGATCCCGCGCGTTATCGAACTCGACCGCAAGCAGCCGGAGTTCACTCTGACCTGGGACCAGTATTACGCGAAGGTCGTAAACGACCTGCGGGTCCAACGTGGTCGCGAGCTGTTGGCGCAGCACCGCGCGGTCCTCACCGAGATCGGCGCCAAATACGGGGTCCAGCCGCGATTCGTCGTGGCGCTTTGGGGCATCGAGACGGATTTCGGACGAATCACCGGCGGCTTCAACGTCATCCCCGCGCTCGCGACGCTGGCCTATGACGGTCGACGCGCGACATACTTTCGTGGCGAACTCATCGCTGCATTGACGATTATCGAACGCGGACATGTCGGTCCGCGCGAGATGAAAGGCTCGTGGGCCGGGGCCATGGGACAGCCGCAATTTATGCCCTCGACATTTCTTAACTTCGCAGTCGACTACAATGGCGATGGGCGCGCGGACATTTGGCGCACCCCGGTCGATATCTTCGCTTCGGCCGCCAACTATTTGGCAAAGTCAGGGTGGCGGGACGATCTGACCTGGGGGCGTGCCGTCAGCGCGCAGGCTTTGGTCGACCGAGGCCAATACGGACTTGGGGTCAGTCGGCCGCTTAGCGACTGGCAGACTCTCGGGATTCAGCGCCGCGAGGGAACCACACTGCCCAAACGCCCGATCAATGCTTCGTTGATCGAAGCGGAAGCGAACGGCCCGACCTTTCTCGTTTACGAGAATTACCGGGTACTTTTGAAGTGGAACCGATCCACCTTTTTCGCCCTCGCAGTTGGTCACCTTGCCGATCGAATCGGCTCCGAGTAGTATCGCCCTCTAGATACTGCGGCTATCTTGGCGATCGACGCTACTAATGGGGAATTTCTTTAAGCTTGCGGGTGCAACTTTCACGCTAGGACTCTTGACGGCGGGTTGTGCGGAAATTCAACTGGGCAGTCACGCTGCCAAGCGGATCGCCAACAACATCTCACCGCCAGCGAACGGTACGACTCAGAAGGTCGACCCCGACGGTTACCGGCGAACGACCGGTGTCTACAAAGTCGGCAGTCCCTATCAAGTTGGCGGCGTCTGGTACCACCCCAAAGAGCAGCGTAACTACGACGAGACCGGGATCGCCTCTTGGTACGGGCCGGATTTTCACGGCAAGGCTACCGCCAACGGCGAGGCCTTCGATATGAACGAGGTCTCGGCGGCGCACCAGACGTTGCCGCTGCCCACCATGGTTCGCGTTACCAACCTTGAGAACGGGCGATCGCTCCTGGTCCGAATCAACGACCGCGGACCATTCGTGAACGGGCGCATCATCGACCTTTCGCGCCGCAGTGCGCAGCTCTTGGGCTTTCACGACAAAGGTACGGCCAAAGTGCGAGTGACGGTCGTTCAATCTGAGTCCGAACGTTTTGTCGCCAAGAAACCGACGACCACACCTGAGGAGGAGACGTTGGTTTCCGCCGCTCCGCGCGAATCGATCGTGGCAACGGAGCTCCCACCGCCCAATGGGGTGGCGGAAGCCGCGCCTACGCCTTCACGCACGATCGACCCGGCACTTCGTGTCGACCCGGTCAAAGACACTAAAATCTACGTTCAAGCGGGAGCCTTCACGGCAGCCGACCGCGCCAATCGCGTCCGCGACTCGCTGAAAGGATTCGGACCCGCCACCGTTATCAAGGCGAACGTTCAGGGTCAGGACTTTCACCGCGTTCGCATCGGCCCGCTATCGACGGTGTCGGAGGCCGATACGCTTCTTACTCGGATCATCGGCAGCGGGCACGGTGAAGCTCGGATCGTGGTCGACTAGAAGTGTGTTGTGCGCCGAACGTTTCGACCGGGACGCCTTGCTGGCGCCACAAAGTCTTGGCACTCGTCGCTTCTCGAAGGGAATAAAACTATGAACCTCGTACAGCGGATCGCGATCGGGGCGGTTGCGGGGTTCGCCGGCGCGCTCGCACTGCCGGCTTTGGCGAATGAAACTTCGGCTTCTTACGCCATTCTCATCGATGCCCAAACCGGAGCTGTACTATTCGAAAAAAGTGCCGACGACCGAATCGCACCAGCGTCGATGAGCAAGCTCATAACGCTGTACATGTTGTTCGAGCAGCTGGCGGACGGTCGACTGAAACTCACCGATACCCTGCCGGTCAGCGAGCGGGCTTGGCGGACCCAGGGTTCCAAGATGTTTGTCGCCGTCAACAGCCGGGTCGCGGTCGAAGACTTGATCCGCGGCATCGTCATACAATCGGGAAACGACGCCTGTATCGTCGTCGCCGAAGCATTGGCGAGCTCCGAAACCGCGTTCGGCGAGGCGGCGACCCAAAAAGCGGCCGCTATCGGACTCAAGAACACGACGATCAAGAACGCCAGCGGCCTCCCAGATCCCGGCCACTTGATGTCGGCTCGCGACCTTGCGACTTTGTCGCTACGACTTATCAAGGATTTTCCGCAGTACTACTCATATTTCGCGGAGAAAGAGTTCACCTACAACCGGATTCGTCAGGGCAACCGCAATCCGCTGCTTTACAAGTCCCTCGGAGCCGACGGTCTAAAGACTGGCCACATCGACGAAGCGGGATACGGGCTCGCGGCGTCGGCAGCCCAAGGCGGCCGCCGACTTGTTCTCGTGGTCAGCGGATTCCGCAGCGTGAACGAACGCTCGCGTGAGGCGGAACGACTCCTAGAATGGGGGTTCCGCGAGTTCGACAACTACAAATTATTTTCCGCCAACGACGTCGTGACGGATGCCGACGTGTGGCTCGGCGTATCGCCGAAGGTCCCGCTCTATGTTCAAAACGAGATCACGATAACCCTCGCTAAAAAGGCGCGGCGCGGCCTCAAGGTCTCGGCTGCCTACACCGGGCCTCTGGCATCGCCCGTCAAGAAGGACGCCGCCGTCGGGACGCTACTGATTTCGGCGCCGGAAATGACTCGGCTCGAGTTTCCGATCTATGCCGGGGCCAGCGTGGAGCAGCTTGGTCTTCTTAGCCGTATCAACGCAGCCGTTAGCTACCTCGTTTGGGGTTCTGTCGTGCGCTGATACGATCGGATCCGAGTTTCGAATCGGGTCAGGCGTGGCACGCGGATCATTCATCACTCTCGAAGGCGGGGAGGGGGCCGGTAAGTCGACCCAGGCGAAGCGTCTGGTCGCTTGGCTGCTGGATTGCGGAATTACCGTCGTCGCGACCCGCGAACCGGGTGGAACTCCGACCGGCGAACAAATTCGCGACCTCGTGATTCGACGAGGCATCGATTCCTGGAACGCGTTCACGGAGACTCTCCTTTTTCTTGCCGCGCGGCGAGAGCACGTCGATCGGGTCATCGCCCCCGCGCTCAAGGCTGGCAAATGGGTGGTTTGCGACCGCTTTGCCGACTCAACCATGGCCTACCAAGGATACGGCTCGAAACTTGGGCGAAGCGCCGTTGCCGCGCTCAATGAACTCATCTTCGGCGACATTCGCCCGGACCTGACGCTCGTGTTCGATATGCCGGTTGCCGCCGCGCATCGACGACTTCGTAGCCGCGGAGCACCGATCGACCGCTTCGAACGGCGCAGCAAAGCGTTCCACGAGCGCATCCGCGCGGGTTTTCTCGACATTGCTCGTCGCGAGCCCGATCGATGTCAGGTGATCGACGCGGCGCGACCCGAGGACGAAGTCGCTCGGGCGGCGATCGACGCGGTCTGCAAACAACTTAAGATCGCACGCGGAAAAGGTCACCCATAGTGGCACGGCAAGCGGACACCGAACCGATCGTCGCCGATAGTCCTTACGGCCATCCACGCGCCAACAACGAATTAGTTGGACAGACGGCGGCGGAGCAGACGCTGCACCGTGCATGGGCAACGGGAAAACTGGCACATGCCTACCTCTTGTCGGGCCCGCGCGGGATCGGCAAAGCGACGCTCGCCTACCGTTTCGCGCGCTTCGTGCTGGGACGCAACCGAGGCGGTGAGGGCGGTCTCTTCGCGGCGGCGCAACCGATCGCCGCCGATTCGCTTAAGGTTGAACCCAGCGACCCGGTGTTTCGGCGCGTCGCGGCCGGGTCGCACGCCGACCTGTTGACGGTTGAACCGAGTTACGATGAAAAGCGCAAACGAAAGCGCGAAGAGATCGTCGTCGGCGATGTTCGACGCATCGCGAACTTCTTCTCTCTAACGGCGGCAGAAAGCGGCTGGCGCATTGCCATCGTCGATTCAGCCGACGACCTCAATCGAAACGCGGCGAACGCGCTGCTGAAGATACTCGAGGAACCGCCGCCACGCGGTGTCTTGCTCCTAGTCGCGCATGCGCCTGGCCGGCTGCTCGCGACGATCCGCTCGCGCTGCCGAAAGCTCACTCTTCAGCCGCTCCCCGAATCGAGCGTTGCTTCGATTGTCGCGCGCTATCACCCCGAAATCGTGGCCCAGGACCGAGCCCTACTCGCGATCTTGGCCGAGGGAAGCGCGGGGCGTGCTCTCGAGCTAGCAGCACTCGGCGGCGCCGGAGCCTTCCGTGAGTTGATCGCTTTAGTCGGCGAGCTCCCACGCTTCGACATCTCTGCAATTCATGCGCTCGGCGAGCGCCTGGGTCGTGCCAACGCTGCCCCTCAGTTCCGCGCCTTCACCGAACTCTTGGTGTGGTGGTTTGCCCGGCTGGTGCGCGTGGGCGCTGGCGAATCGGGGGCCCCCTCCGTCGCCGCCAACGAAGTTGCCTTGGCGACCCGGCTGTTAGCCGCCGCAAAACTTGATCGTTGGGTCGAGGTGTGGGAGAAAGTTTCCGCTTTTCTGGCGCGCGCTGACGCGTTAAATCTCGATCGTAAACATGTGATCGTCTTGATTTTTTCCGCGCTGGCACGGACTGCATCGGGCCGCCGGCCGGAACTCCCCGAGTAGCCGACGTTTTCCTCAGAGGAGGGGACGGACGGCGCGACGACGAGGCAAGGTGAACAATGGCGGCGGTTCCGGACGCGTTCTACATCACGACGCCGATTTATTATGTCAACGACGTGCCGCACATCGGTCACGCCTATACGACCCTCGCTTGCGACGTCATGGCCCGGTTCCACCGACTCGACGGTAAACGAGTGATGTTCCTGACCGGAACCGACGAACACGGACAAAAAGTTGAAAAATCAGCGCAGGCCGCCGGGATGGACCCGTTGGTATTTTGCGACAAGGTGAGCCGGAACTTCCGGGATCTCTCATCATTGTTGGGGTTTTCGAACAACGATTTCATCCGCACCACCGAAGAGCGACACACAGTCGCGTGCCAAGCGTTGTGGCGCGCGGTGATCGCGTCCGGCAATAACGACATCTATCTCGGGAAATACGCCGGTTGGTATTCGGTCAGGGACGAAGCATTTTACGGCGAAGACGAGTTGATCGAATCGCCCAAGGGCAAACTTGCGCCCTCCGGCGCACCGGTCGAGTGGGTTGAAGAGCCAAGCTATTTCTTCCGGCTTTCCGCCTGGCGAGATCGGCTACTTGCCTACTACGACTCTCATCCAGATTTCATTCTGCCCGCTGCGCGCCGCAACGAAGTCGTGAGTTTCGTCAAGAGCGGGTTACGCGACCTCTCGCTGTCACGCACGAGCTTCAAGTGGGGCATCCCGGTGCCGGATGCACCCGGCCACATCATGTACGTATGGTTCGACGCGCTCACGAATTACGTCACGGCGGTCGGATATCCCGATACGGGGACAGCCTCGTTCAAGACCTTCTGGCCGGCGCTGCACGTCGTCGGCAAGGATATTCTTCGATTTCACGCCGTGTATTGGCCGGCATTCTTGATGGCGGCAGGAGTCGAGCCTCCGGCTCGAGTTTTTGCTCATGGATGGTGGACTATCGAGGGACAGAAGATGTCGAAGTCGCTCGGCAACTTCATTGCCCCGAGCGCACTGGTCGGCAAGTACGGGCTGGATGCGGTACGTTATTTCCTGATGCGCGAACTGCCGTTCGGCGCCGATGGAGATTATTCGCACCGTGCGATGGTCGGCCGCTTGAACGGGGACCTCGCCAACGACCTCGGCAATCTGGTCCAGAGGGTCTTGTCGTTCGTGGCCAAGAATTGCGGCGCCAAGGTGCCGTCCCCGGGAACGTTGACCACAGATGACGACCGGCTCCTCGACGCGAGCGAGACGCTACTCGATCGCGCTCGGGCGCTGATCGATCGCCAAGAGCTTCACCTCGTATTGGAGGAGATCTGGCGCGTTATTGGCGATGCGAACCGTTATGTCGACGCCCAGGCACCGTGGGCTCTGCGCAAGTCGGATCCTCTTCGCATGGCGACCGTCCTTTATGTGCTGGCGGAAACGATCCGGCGAATCGCGATCCTGGTACAGCCGTTCATGCCGACCGCGGCTGGCCGCATCCTCGATCAACTCGCGGTTCCAGGCGACCGACGAACGTTTACAGCGCTCGTAGATGCGCCCGCCCTCGTTCCGGGCGTGGCGTTGCCCAAACCAGAAGGCGTATTCCCCCGTTACGTCGAGGCGGCGGCTTAGCGTGCCGTCGGTCGCAGGTTCGAGAGCCATGCTGATCGATAGCCACTGTCATCTCGATTTCGATGACTTTGCCCTAGATTTTGCCGCGGTGCTGGCGCGCGCGCACGCGGCGGGCATCGAGCGAATGCTGACCATTGGGACACGGCTCGCCAAACTCGACTCGGTCATGGCGCTCGCGGATACCTATCCGGAGTTGTGGTGCTCGGTCGGCATCCATCCGCACGAGGCCGCCATCGATTCGTTGGCCACAACGGCCGCCCTGGTCAGCCGCGCCGCTCATCGCAAAGTCGTCGGTATTGGCGAGACCGGGCTTGACTACTACTACGACCAAAGCCCGCGCCCGGCGCAACAGCACAATTTTCGTTTGCACATCGCGGCGGCGCGCGATCTCGGGCTGCCGCTGATCGTCCATAGCCGCGATGCCGACGCCGATATGATGGCCATTCTCGACGAGGAAATGGCGAACGGGAAATTTAGCGGCGTCATTCACTGTTTTACCGCAAGCGCCGCGTTGGCGCGCAAAGCGATCGAACTCGGCTTCTATCTGTCGTTTTCGGGCATCGTTACCTTCAAGAATGCCGAGCCATTGCGCGCGATCGCTAAAGAAGTGCCGGAGGATCGCATCTTAGTCGAGACCGACGCGCCTTACCTCGCTCCGATACCGATGCGGGGTAGGCGAAACGAGCCCGCCTTTGTCGCTCACACGGCTCGGTTTCTCGCCGATTTGCGCAACACTTCGCTCGATGCGTTTTCCGCCGCGACGACACGCAATTTTCATGCGCTGTTCTCGAAAACCGAGCGGACGAGCATCTGATGCGTGTCGTCATACTCGGATGCGGTACCGCCGGCGGAATCCCGCGGATCGGCAATGAATGGGGGCGCTGCGATCCAAGCGAACCGCGCAACAACCGCCGACGTGCTTCGATCTTGATTGAGGCGGGGGCGCAACGAATCCTCGTCGATTCCTCGCCCGACTTGCGCATACAGGCGCTCGATGCTGGCCTCGATCGTATCGACGCAGTCCTTTTTACCCACGATCACGCCGATCACACCCATGGCATCGATGAACTCCGCTTTTTCGCCATTCGACAGCGCAAGCGGATTGACCTGTACGCGGATGCATCGACGCTGGCCTCGCTGCAGCAGAGGTTCGGGTACGTGTTTCAGGATCAGGCCAGCGGCGTCTACCCGGCGATCGCCAACCCACACCTCATCGAAGGCCCTTTCGTAGCGGGCGGTTTGTCGTTCGATCCGTTTCCGCAAGATCACGGAACGATGACAACGCTCGGATTTCGATTTGGGCCGGTGGCCTATTCTACCGACGTCGTATCGCTAGGGGAGGAGGCTTTCTCAATCCTCGCGGGCGTCGACACCTGGATCGTCGATGCTCTACGCGACACTCCGCATCCCACCCACGCACACCTCGACCTGACCTTGAGTTGGATCCGCCGCCTCAAACCGCGGCGCGCCATTCTCACGCACATGAACCTGGAACTCGACTACCGAACGCTCGTCGAAACTCTCCCGGTCGGCGTTGAGCCGGCTTACGATGGAATGATCTTAGATGTTTAAAAAAAATATCCAACTAATTGTTATTTTAATGAATATATCATTTAACATAATATACATTATGACATTTTAAAACCGATCCGGTATCGCTCGCCATGACCGTAACGCCTTCCCCAATCAGCCGCCTGTTGGCAATTATGGAGAGCCTCCGCGCGCCGGAAAGCGGTTGCCCGTGGGATCGAGAGCAGACATTTTCTTCCATAGCACCCTATACGATCGAAGAAGCTTACGAGGTCGCCGAGGCCATCCGAGGCGGCAATGTGCGGGAGATCAGGGACGAAATCGGCGACCTTCTCTTTCAAGTCGTTTTTTACGCTCAAATCGCCGCCGAAGCCGGCGCCTTCACCTTCGACGACGTCGCCAATGCGATCGCCGACAAGATGGTTCGACGCCATCCTCATGTTTTTTCGGACCTCGCGAGCGGTAGCGCCGATGCGCAAACTCTGAATTGGGAAAGAATCAAGGCCTACGAACGCAGTTCCCAAAGAACAGCCTCGGATACCGCCCCAAGCGCGCTCGATGGCGTCGCGCTCGCCCTGCCCGGCCTTTCGCGGGCAGCCAAGCTGCAGTCTCGCGCAGCCCGCGTCGGCTTTGATTGGCCCGAAGCGTCGCTAATTCTTGCTAAGATCGTCGAAGAAACCGAAGAACTAAGAGCGGCAATGGCGGCGCCCAATGACCAGGGACACATTGCTGAGGAACTCGGCGACCTGCTGTTCGCTTGCGTTAACCTTGTGCGGCACTTGAAAGTCGATCCCGAAGCCGCCATGCGGAGCGCGAACGCAAAGTTTGAACGCCGATTCCGCGCGATCGAAGTTGAACTCGCCAAGGGCAATCGTCGCCCCGATCAAGCGACTCTCGCCGAGATGGATCGACTCTGGGACAGCATCAAAGCCGACGAGGCCGCGCGCGCGACATTGGACAAGCAGGGTGAAAAATGACCGTAGATCCTACGGCACTCGTCGTTTTCGTCACCGGCGCGACTTCCGGATTCGGCGACGCAATCGCGCGGCTGTTTGTGCGTTCAGGTGCCCGCGTCATCGCTTCCGGCCGGCGTACCGACCGACTTTTGGCACTGAAACGCGAACTCGCAACCGACCGGTTGCTGACGGTCGAACTCGACGTTCGCGACGAGTCCGCGGTCAACAAGCTCCTGGCACCAGACGCCCTGCCCGCTCCTTTTTCCACCATCAATGTTCTCGTCAACAACGCCGGCCTCGCCCTCGGCCTCGAGCCAGCGCACGCGGTCGCGATCGGTGACTGGAAAACCATGATCGACACCAACATCAATGGCTTGATCTATGTGACGCGGGCGCTCCTGCCAGGAATGGTCGCGCGAAAGCGCGGACATATCATCAACCTCGGGTCGGTCGCCGGCAGCTACCCTTACCCGGGCGGCAACGTCTACGGCGGGACCAAGGCGTTTGTTCATCAGTTCTCGCTGGCGCTTCGATCCGATTTGCTTGGCCACAATGTCCGCGTCACCTGCGTCGAACCCGGCATGGCCGAAACCGAGTTCGCCGAGACCCGATTCAAGGGCGACAAAGACAAGGCGAAGGCTGTCTACAAAGGGATGAAATCGGTTTCGGCTGCCGAGATCGCCGAAATCATCCGCTACATTGCGACCCTGCCTGAGCACGTCAACGTCAACACCATCGAAATTATGCCGACGTCACAGGCTTTCGCTCCGTTCGCCGTCCATCGCCGGGAATAGATCGACGACGCAAAAAAATCGAGGCCATTTCCGGCCCCGACGGTTTGATTCTCGGGTGGCGTCCCGTGAGCTAACCTATGACCCCCATGATGTCCGACTCTTTCATAACGATGTAGTCGGTACCGTCGAGATTCACTTCGGTCCCGGACCATTTGCCAAACAAAATCCGGTCACCCTTTTTAACGTCGAGCGGATGAATTTTCCCATCATTGGCCCGCGTCCCGTTTCCAATGGCGATGACCATCCCTTCCGATGGTTTTTCCTTGGCCGTATCCGGAATGATGATTCCGCCCTTAGTCTTGCTCTCCTCATCGATCCGTTTGACAACAACTCGGTCCTGTAATGGCCTGATACTCATATATTTTCCCCAGTGAATACCTCGCCTCCAACGCGGATTGGCGCTCGCATTCGTCGAGTGCCAAAATAACGGCCGGGCGCCGCCACTGTCAACGGAACGGCGCACCATCGGCGGCGGTCCGAAAAACGCGCAGCCCATCGGTCTCGCGCCGCGCGAGACGAGCGCGGTCGGGTGGAGAGAGTGAAACCCGAACGTGGGCGTAGTCATCGTCATCGCGCCGTTCAACGACTTCACCGTGGCTGTAGAGCCAAGCAAGCGTGGCGCCATCCGCGATCGAAACCCTGACATCGAGCGTTTCGTGATCGCGCGCGAGCACGGACGTAATCCGCGTAAGAAGGTCCTCGCACCCCTCGCCCGTGCGCGCCGATAGAGAGACGACGTTCGGCCGTCTCGGCTGCTGGTTGGCGATCGTCGTCCGGCCATCCGCGTCGAGGAGGTCGATCTTATTCTGCACTTCGATAATCGGAGCTTCGGCGTCGTCCTCGATGCCGAGTTCGGCGAGAACTCGGACCACGTCCGCGCGTTGTTCGGCGCTTTCCGAATGAGCGACGTCGCGAACGTGAACGATGAAATCTGCCTGGCGAACCTCTTCTAGTGTCGCCGAAAAAGCGGCGACTAGCTCGTGTGGCAAGTCGGAAATGAATCCGACGGTATCGGAAAGAATGATCGATTGTCCGTTCGGAAGCGCAACCTTGCGCATGGTCGGATCGAGAGTCGCGAAAAGTAAGTTCTCGGCAAACACGCCCGCCGCTGTCAGTCGATTGAACAGCGTTGACTTGCCGGCGTTGGTATAGCCAACCAGCGCCACGACCGGGTACGGGACTTTTTTTCGCTCAAGCCGGTGCAATCCGCGTGTTCTCGTCACGTCCTTGAGCTGCTTCCGGATCGCGCTCAAGCGAGCGTCGATATGGCGCCGGTCGGCTTCGATCTGTGATTCGCCCGGCCCGCCGAGGAAGCCGAAGCCGCCGCGCTGGCGCTCTAAGTGGGTCCACGACCGAACGAGGCGACTGCGCTGATAGGTGAGAGCCGCCAGCTCGACCTGAAGGGCACCTTCGCTGGTGCGCGCCCGGGCACCGAAAATTTCGAGGATCAAACCGGTTCGATCAATGACTTTCGTTTTCCAACGTTTCTCCAGGTTTTGTTGTTGGACCGGCGTCAGGTGTCCATTTACGACCACGAGGTCAGCCGCTTTCGCCGCCACGCGGTCGGCAATCTCGGCGACCTTGCCGTCGCGCAGAAGCGTCCCCGGATGCGGCCGATCGAGCGAAACCGCTACCGAGTCGACGACCGCAAGATCGATCGCATGCGCCAATCCGACGGCTTCGGCGAGCCGATCCGCTACCGTACGCGTTCCCGTTGGCCCACCGTAGGCGCGATCCTTGAAGTGAACGTGAACGACGGTTGCTCGTGAACCGCTCGGTCGTGCGCCGTTGGCCCGGTGGGTCGTCAAATGATCAAGCGCCGGTCGTTTCGCTTTCCGATCCAGTTTCCTGGTCGGCATCGAACAATTGGATTGGTCCAGAGGGCATTATTGTCGAGATTGCGTGTTTGTAAACGAGTTGGGCATGGCCATCGCGGCGCAGCAGCAGCGAGAAGTTGTCAAACCAGGTAATGACTCCCTGAAGCTTGACCCCATTGACGAGAAAAACCGTGACCGGGACTTTGCTTTTACGAATGTGGTTGAGGAACACGTCTTGGAGATTTTGATTTTTTGAGCCAGGCATCGAAGGTTCCCTTTTTTGGTTTTCTTAGTGGCCTTGCCGTGTCGACCAAACGTCTTTGGCCCCTATTCCACCGATTGAGGCGTGCTACCCTCAAGATGGGCCGGATCATCTCCAGTTGCAAGTCAGGGTCCGGGAACAGCTTTCGTGCGCCGATCGGGTCGGTTAGAACGAGTCCGGGCGCACCGAGAGGAATCGTTCGACTTTCTTGACCGCGTCCTTCAGCGCAAACACGATCACTTTGTCGCTCGGCTGCATGACGGTGTCACCCTTGGGAAT